>DAIMET010000179.1:0-1520 GCA_036725105.1 Calditrichota bacterium | reverse complement strand
TCTAACTCCTATACAATACATAGAACTTATATGTATAATAGCACAATGTAAAAACAAGTGCAATACTGTCAAGAAAAAACGAATAGCTGACAAATGGAAAATTTATTGTACAAATATGATTGTAAAACAATATCATGATGGGAGGAGATTTTTAATGTTGTACAAAAATCTGAGCAAGCCCTTATGAAAACCTTATTCATTCGGTGTTTACTGGTTTTCGTTGTAGTGTGTTCTATTTCATGTAAAGAGTTGAACGGTAATCCGTCTTCCGCAACTACACCAAATATAAAGAACACCAAAGAAGCCGTCCAAACGATTGATACCGATGAGGTCGATCAAACAGAAGACACTTTGACAGTAATTCCCATTTTGGATATTACAAAAGAAACCAATCAAATAGTGCAGGGCAATCCTATCGATACCAAGATCATGAATCAATCAATACTCAATGGTACTACGTTGTACACTGTAACAAATCAAGGAGTCATTTTTCGAACTGATGTCACCGCTGATACAATCGAAACAACATATAATCCTTCATGGGTTGGAATTGGTAAAGAATACATTGATATCACTGTTGCCTGGAATACGATCCTTTCAATACAACCGCAAGATAAACTCACAAAGGTACTTACTTTGCTGAATCTGGAAACGAAAACAGAGAAATCGAATTCTTTTGATGCGCTGATTTCTCCTATTGCTTTTTGTGAGAAAAATATGTACTGGTTAAGTCATGGAGCGGGGAGTGACTATTATATAAATGCTATTGACAAAGATTTACAGGGACGCTGGCAGTATCCACATTCGGAAAATGACCTTGTATACATTATGTCTGTATGGGAATGGAAGGGGGTATGCCACATCATTACGGCTTCTCAAGAATCATCAGAAGAAATGTGGCATATTGTAGTAAACCCAGTCACAGGCAGTATAATCTTGAAAGAAAGGATAGGGAAAGAACAATCAGCTTTTCGAAATTCCAAAATAGACACAGCTTATTTCAATGCAGTATTTCAAAACCATGAATTGTGGATTGAAGGAGTAGATGAAAACGGGTTGTATATGCAAGCTTTTAGAATCAAAGAAGATCATTCGATTGTAGAGATTTGGAAGAAGCACATCACCAACTCTGAGTGGGTTCATAATCAAACAAACAGAAGGGGAAGCTATGGTATCCAGTACACTGAGCATCATAACCAGGCTTGTTTGATTTCGTCCGTTTGGGGAGAAGATAGCACAGGTAAAGAACAATCTTGCTACCTGGTTTGTCTTGATGCAACGAGTGGAGATATCATTTGGCAATCCGATATAAACTGGCAATCGAATCATTATGCTGCTTTGTACATGAAAATACATCCAGCAGGAAATGTTCTTTTAGTACATTCATCTGGTTTCAGCACAGAGAAAGGTGAAGATTTGCATACTTTCACAGGTTTGGATATGAAAACAGGAAAAATACTTTGGGAAAAATCTCTTACCAGCTTAGATGGTGAAAATAAGCAAAATCTACAAGTCTTTAC
>DAIMET010000178.1:0-1586 GCA_036725105.1 Calditrichota bacterium | reverse complement strand
ACTCTACACTGACAGGCTGTACTTTTCCTATTAGGTATACCCCGCTACCAATATGCGATGCTACCATCATTCCGTTAACAAAACCAACGGATGACAATCCGGTATAGGAAGAAGTTAGTTTTGCAGCTTTTGGCATTTTTAAGGTTTTTACTAAAGTTCCTCGAAAAGCATCCAAGATAATGATATTCCCACTCACGGTAGAACATACTACATAGGAAGCTGAATCCATATCTATGGCAATGGGTTTTTCTACAATATAGTCATCCGCTAGTTGAAATCGCCATCGAATCATTCCAGTGTGGATATCCACACAAACCACGCGGGTGTAATCGGACCAATAGGAAAATGCAATGCTACCTTTTTGCAGTATAGAAGGACTTGTAGAACGATAACAATACTTTTTGCACCACAGCTTTCGAACCTTCCATACTATCTCTCCGTTGGATGGATTCTTGCAGATCATATCATCTTCAAATGATTGCATCCAAAGCATTGTACCATCCACTGAAACAACTGTGGAATCGGAATTTGGATAACCAAAGTTGGAAAGAGTTTCCCCAGTAAGAGCATGTAAAATAAAGCTGCCACAAAAAATTACTGGTTTTAAATTCATGTACTGCATGCAAAAAGTGTTTGCGTCTACTTTCTTTTTAAAGTGTAAATGGCCATCTAGCTGATCTAAAGCAACTATGTAACCCGTGTCCGTAATGAACAAAAATAGTCGCTGATCCTGGTATAAAAAAGAAAACAGAGAGGATCCAGATGATTGCATATCTGGTGCCTCCCAAATGGTTTCATATCGAATCTGATTGGGAAAAAACTTAATGTACACGGCTTTTTTACTGGATACAACAAAAATGTTCCAGTTTCCTTTTTGGTCTATTTGAACAAGTGGTTGTGTATAGCAATATCCTAACGAAAGAGGGATGTTGTACACCCGTTCTTTTTTAGAGTTTAGGAACTCTACATTTCCAGCAGTATCGGTAAGCACTAGAAACCATTGATTTTGATAGGGATCCCAAAAACAATTTGGTATTGGAATAGGTTTGGTTTCTTCTTTCAAGTGTAAATCTCTAGGCAAAAATTGAATACTATTCCCCGTTGGTAATTGGTCTACATTTTGATAACAACTATCACCGTATTGATATGCAGAGCTTGCATTTTGATATGCAGTTGACAGGTAATTTTGCATGGAAAGAGACAAGTTATCCAGCGCTGGGGATGGATTACCGAATCGAACAATACCTTCGCCTGGTACAATGGCCCATAGCATTCCTTCAGTTAAAGCAAAGCAAACTCCCAGTGCAGACTCAGCAACAGGATTTTGAAGTATGGAAAGGGGAAGTGGATAGGAATCAGCTATTTTCGTTTCTCCAGAAGACATGGTGAAAAATTGCCTTTGATCGTTTAGGAAAAGAAACTTGTTCATGTTTCCGCTTCGATATGCACAAAACCCTAGAATTTGTTTTCCGGGTATTTCTGCAGTTTTTTGCGCAGCTTTCTCTCCAAGCTGTCCTGACACAAACACAATACTGTCTGTTTGAAAAGAATGTTGTGTTACTAAAAAATATTGCAGGTATTGGGGA
>DAIMET010000177.1:0-1598 GCA_036725105.1 Calditrichota bacterium | reverse complement strand
GTTTTTCAACACTTTCGTATACTAGTAAATATTCACGGATGGGTGGCCGAGTGGTCGAAGGCACAGCACTTGAAATGCTGCGAGCGAATAGCTCCGGGGGTTCGAATCCCTCCTCATCCGCCATTTGACTTGGAGGTGTAGATGAAACGTACACTTTTACATAAAGAAACACTTATTCTATTGGCTTTCTTGGGAGCTATCTTACTATTTCCAGCTCTCTTTCAAATTTTAATATCCTTCATATATTCATTTTGGAATGTACAACCAGGACCCATTATGTCCAATATCATTTATTTAACTCCCAATCTTGCCATGCTGGGGATTGCTCTTTGGTTTTTGCATCTGGATCAGTGGAGTTTTTCAGCTATTGGAGCTACAGCAAAAAAAATCCTACCAGGTTTTCTATTTGCTGTTCTCTCTCTAGTTGGCTTGTATGTCATTTTACCCATTGGGACAGCCCTGTTTTTTGAACCAAAATCATTGTATGTCTCTGCACAAGTAATTGACCTGGACTACACCCTTTCCTTTCTAAGCACATGGGTAGTGGCAGGCGTGTGTATTGCCTTTATGGCATGGGGATACTTAATGAACAAAACGTATTCTGTAATCAGTGAAAAAACCCCCGATTTTTGGAGAAAGATCATTACTGTGATCTTTGTTTCTGTGTTTTTCACTCTACTTCATGTTATCCGCTATCAGATTGCGAAATCAACCCCTATTGAGATGGGCAGCGTTGCATTTGTGTTTGCTTATTGTATTTTTTGTTCATACATGTATCTTCGTACGCAAAATCTCTTTGTGCCTGCATTTATGCAAGCTGCATATGCTTTTCCTCCCCTTGGTTTAACGGTAGGAGGACGATTGGTACTGCGAAGTGTTGGCTTCATTGTTCCGCTTCTGCTATTGTTTGCCTTTATCATTTTATTAACAGAAACCTACGGTTCCTGGGGTAAACTGCTGGAATTCCAAAAAGAAGATCAAAAGGAAGAAGAAGTTGAATCGAGCTAAAAAAGCTCTTTTCATTGATGGAAATCACCTTTTTTACAGGTCTTTTTTTGCTATCAAAAACCTGTCCACTCCTGAAGGGATTCCAACGAATGCTATATTTGGCTTTTTAAAAGCCATTTTACATTTAACCAAACAACAAAAACCTGATGTTTTAGCAGTATGCTTTGACACAAAGGGGGGTACCTACCGATCGGAAATTACTCCGGAGTATAAGGCGAATCGGCCTCCACCACCCGCTTCTTTGATCGAACAATCCAAACGCATTCGTGAAATTTTAACAAAGCTTCAGATTCCCTGGTTTGAAAAAACTGGATACGAAGCAGATGATCTATTGGCAACCTTAGCTACCGATTATGTTGAAAAAAACCACCAGGTTTACATTTATTCAGGTGACAAAGACCTTCTTCAGCTCATATCTCCTTCCATCCATGTTCTTGTACCCGTATTGAAACAAACAGAACCAGTAGACGCCGATGAAGAATTTGTTCGCGAAAAATATGGTGTATCGCCCTCTCAAATGATCGATTTTAAATCATTAGTAGGGGATCCATCGGACAACATCAAAGGCGTTCCTAAAATAGGCCTAAAAA
>DAIMET010000176.1:0-1610 GCA_036725105.1 Calditrichota bacterium | reverse complement strand
CAAAGAAGCAATTACAGGCCTTGGCTGAATGGTGAGAGGAGGAGGGGGTTAAAATTTTTATTTTTATCACAGAGATTATCCATGATATAATTCATAATATAGGATAATGAATGGCCCCACTGTTGAAAGAGTTATTGCGATTCATAATGATATCGTTGAAGAATTTGGAGGGGCATCTGGAGTTAGGGATATTGCAACAATCGACTATTTAATTTATCGTTTAAACCGGGAAAGTGCCATTTTTAGTAAGGCTTCAATTGCATTACATATGATTTGTTCGGAACATCCTTTTGTTGATGGAAACAAGCGGACGGCCTTTGTTGTTGCTGATAATCTGTTAAAGGATGAAGGATACCACATACAAGCATCCAATGATGAAGTCATTGAATTCATGCTAGAAGTAGCTCAATACATTCATACAGAAAAATCCGTTAAAAAATGGATAAAAAGGAAGGCTGTTTTAAAAACGGCTTAAATGTTCCAGCGCGTTATGATACATCTCTTTTGTTTCATTGAGATGTATTCGCTCGGTTTGTGTCAGACCTGTTTGTCTTTCAGGGGTAAAACTGCCAAGGTCGTAAGAGTAGAGAACACCACCTTTTACTTGTTCTTTTATCCAGTCACTTGTACAAGCACTACTAGCTTGAAGTGAAACCTTTTCTAGGTTCACGACCATTTTTCTTCACCTCTTAATTGTTTTCTCTGTATAACTTCAAAACCTTTTGCTTGTGTGATAACTGCTACATCAATAGCCCCACCAACGCCTCTTACCCCAACTATCCAATGTTGCATTACTATAGTTGTATTGATTAAGAAGATTGCAAGATCAACACAATCCTGAAGGGGTAGGAAGGCAAATGGCACCGGTGCTTGAAGCTGGTGATGCAAATGTTTAGATAATTCATCTCTCTTTTTATTGTCCAATTTCAGGAAATTTTTAATGATTTCTGGAAGTCTACCATCAAATCCATGAATTAGCCTATCAGCATATTCACGTTGTCCTCCCCAAACAAGACCATACTGTCCAGGAGCGCTATGCCATTCGAAGGGTTTTGGACGTGATGGAATGTAGATGTCAAACACTTTTCCGTAAGTTGCTCCTTTGTCATAACCTCCGACAAAGAATACCATGTCTTGACCTTGCTCATGTTTCGTTCCTTGTTCATTCCATTTTCTTAGAAAGAACTCTGATAGTTTTTCGGCGAATTCTTTAACATCAAGTCTACCAGCATCTTTGAGTTCATGTTCTAACTCTGGAAGATAACTATGGGCTGTTCGTGGTTCTTTTTCTCCTATAGCCCCGACACCATATGTGACGGCTCCGACATGTTCTTGGCCTTCGACTTTAAGGAGTTTGGTTGCATTATCATATGTTGAGGGCAGAAGTGTAACTGGTTGATTGGATAGTTGTAGTTGACCTGTTAATGTAACACGACTATCAGCTGCGAGTACAATTCCTTCGGGTCCTTTGAAAGCTATACCTAATGACATCCTTTCCTCCGTTTTTACAATATGAACGTTATCTTATTATTGTTATAACATTTTATCATTATTACGGCTCTGTAGAAACCCTAGTCCGTAATAAAAATCCTCTGTTTTTTCAAGAATAA
>DAIMET010000175.1:0-1617 GCA_036725105.1 Calditrichota bacterium | reverse complement strand
TCCGATGCCAAGATGAAAGAACTCAAACCCCTGATACTCAACACCGTTGAACCCAGAAAAATGGTGGAAATCAAGGCCATGGTCATCGATAACAAAATCATAGATAACCTGAACACCTCATACGGTGTTTCATTCTCTGCCAACAGCGAAGATGCGGGATTCAGTTTAGATAACGAAGGCTTTTCCTTTAACGGCAGCATCCTCAGTTTTACCGATTATGCCAACCTGCTGGATTTGTTAACCAACAAACTTAGTGTTAACGTTTCCACAACTGGAGCAAAAACCAATTCAGATGATCATTCAATCATCAAACCCTATATCACCACAATGAGTGGAGAAAGTGCCAACATCAATATCGGAGAAAACTACAAATACAGGATACAGACCACCGACCAGGAAGGCAATATCGTTGAAGAAGTACTGACCGTACCGGTGGGAAATCTATTAAATATCACGCCAAAAGTCAACAACGATGATACCATCACAATGGAAATCAGTGTTGAAATTTCTTCAATCGCCGGTTTCTCGTCTGATGGATTGCCAAATACCAATACCCGAAACGTTTCATCCATTGTAACGGTAAACGACGGAGACACGATTGTCATGGGAGGCCTTGAAGGTGAATCCAAAAATTATTCGGAGGAAAAGCTCCCCTTCTTCGGAGACCTCCCCATCATCGGCAAACTATTCACCTGGGAAATTGAAAACAAAGACAACCGAAGCGTCACCATATTCTTAACTCCACGTATCATAGAAACCAAAGGTAAACCCATGCAAATATTCGGACAAAATATAGACTAACAAGTAAATCTAGATGTTTTTGCCAAAAGCAAAATTAGAACTAACAAACAATAGAATGATGATTTGCCAAGAAAAAACTGAGGAGGGTTTAAATGAAAAAAGCACTGATTCTTTTATCCTTATTATTCATAACAAATATGATGTATTCGATGAACGTGATTCTGATTAACGAGTATTTATATCCTGTTGATCAGTTAAAAAAAGTGGATACAGCTATCGAAACGGTTCGTTGTGTAGATATTGTCGATACAAATACGATAAAGGTAAAGTATGAAAATCTGGATAAAGAAGTATTGGTAACCTTTCTTGGAATAGAAGAATATGAGGACGAAATGTATTCCGGTTTGATTATTGACATGAACAAGCGAAAACTTGTTGGTAAGAAACTATTTCTGTCTTACGATTGGAAAGCAAGAAATGAAAAAGATGAAATTCTTGCATATATATGGCTTCCCACATATACTGAAGTGGGAGGCTATGATATTTTGTGGAATGAAATACTGCTACTTAACGGCTATGGAAAAATGTCCTCATCATCATTACGACTCCAGCGATCTATTCTGTTTTTTCAATCATTCCAATATGCTCAAGATAATAAATTAGGGATATGGAAGAAAATTGAAACGAAAGAACCTTTGCAATTTGCAGAGTTACCTGAAGAAATTCAAAATTATATCATTGAAAAATACGAGCAGGGATTTGAAAAAACTCAACAGAACGCAACAACTGATTCTGCTACAAATACAGTTGCAACAGATTCACAAACTATCAATGAGTTCCTAAAAATGTTAATGCTCGGCGCAGAATGGGGTATGA
>DAIMET010000174.1:0-1628 GCA_036725105.1 Calditrichota bacterium | reverse complement strand
ATAAAATAATCTTTGTTTACATTTGCTCGAAACACCGTGGGAATGTTAATAGAGTAATCATCTGTTACAGAAACTGTGATCGTTTCCATATATACTTTCCCTTGCTCCAGTTTTTGTCCATCTACAAGAATCTTTATTGTATCAGATTTAGGGTTCAGTTGAGCAGGCTCCACTTGAAGGAAATCTGCACTAAAATCTACAACTCCATTTTGTATGGGATTCCAAAGATTACGCACAGACAAGGTTTGGGAGAACACTTCGGTAGGTGCAATAGTACCAAAATCGATACTATTTTGTGATAGTAAAATCTTGTCTATGCAGTAAAGAGATTGTATAGGAACTTGTCGAAGTGTGCGATTAGCAGTATCTACAATAATCAGAAAATCACCGTCAAGGAGAATGTCGCGAGGGCATGACAAACTCTCAGAAGGGGTTTCTTTCTTTCCATCATTATAGTAATCAGAACATTCGGGTAATATTTTTCCGTGATAAACGGAAGATTGCAGCGTCAAGGTGTTGATTTTTTGAATCCGATTGTTCCCGGCGTCTGCAACAATAATGTTTCCAAGAGTATCGACAAAAAGACCTTGAGGGCAAAGCAATTTTCCTCGTTCATGTCCTTTGGTTCCAAAAGATTCGATGAATTCACCATCTGTTGTAAAAACAGATATTGTGTGGTTAACTCCATCAGAAATATATATTTTTTCTTTTGTTGCATACAAGCCCTGAATGAGAGAAAACTCACCATCAAGTTTGCCCTTATTCCCAAAAGATTGTATTGGGCTACCCGTGACAGCAAATACTTGTACTCGGGAATTTCCTGCATCTCCTACGTATAAGCGATCATCACAAATGGAAATAGCCTGTGGGTAAATGAATTCACCGACTCCCGTACCATATCTCCCTATCTTGCGAGTCAGTTTACCTTCTAGATCAAAGATAAATATACAGTGTTGATCGGAATCCAGGATCAATATCTCGTCCTTCCAAACTGCAAGATCACGCGGCTTATTCAGTTCAAAATCTTTGCTGTCGGAAAGATCAATCGCGGAAAGGAGCTGAAACTCTGGTGTAAAAATTTTTACAGCTCTCATTTCTTCATCCAGAACAAAGTACTTATTGTCATACTGGGTAATAGCGACGGGCTTCAAGAAATCTTTGAATTCAAGAAAGTCGTTTTGATTTAGATTACTGTACCTTATAGCAGGAAAGTCTTTGATTTCTGCATGTAAAAGTGAAGACGCCGATAAAGAAAAAACAAGAAAGATACTAAGAAGAAAAACAATTCTTTTCATCATAATCATACATCCCTCTTTTCGAAGCACCAAGGACAAATCTAATATTAAACATACAAGGTGATACCTTTATTATAATTAGATTTGTATGAAAAAGTGACAATTTTGTAAGAATGTTCAAAAAAAGTGTTTTGTGCTCTCGAAAACTTGTTTTCTGAAACACTCTCTTTTTTTGAAAGAATTCATATAATATCATATACCTTACTGGCAGTGATGTGGAGGATAAAATGACAACCCGACTTTGTAGAATAAGTATTGTATCCTTTTTGTTAATTACTATTGTATCGCTACATACACCATCCATTCAATCATTTGAAACAAACCAATCCGTTG
>DAIMET010000173.1:0-1662 GCA_036725105.1 Calditrichota bacterium | reverse complement strand
CGAGGTAGCGAATGAATGTTCTTGTGAGTAAACAACATGTTATTTTTGGATAGGCGAAATGAAAACAACCCTATGTATATTTCTGACCAGCAGAGTGAGTCCATTTCTAAGGTGTCGTATGCACCTTTATTCAAGAAGCCAGGGGCTCCTGTCTACCAGAGGGTCAGTATTTGACTACATAGAAAGAGGAGGAACGATTAATGACGGAATATAAAGCGCAAAAAATCTTTGAAAAATACAACCCAGTTGACGCGGTAACTCGTTGTCCAAGGGGTCGCTCTCCTGTTCGCAAAGAACTGGACCACTACGCAAAGGCAGCTGTGAACCTGTACGGTGTTATTTCCAAAAAAGAACTCGCTACGATATTTAACTCCCAGAACACAGAACAAACCACGCCCTCCGAAATTTACACACTGCTGTTACCGCTGGTACTGAAACAAAAATGGTATTGCTTTTATAAACAAAACATCGTCCACTACTTAGCAATGAACAACTTTGAATATGCCGACTTCTGGATCAGTGCGCAGGGTGACAAACCAAGGTTCATCCCCGAAAAGGATGAGCTACTGAAATTTGAAAACGAATATTACGAGAGTGAAAAGCAAGCCACCTGCTGGAATAAACTCTTCGATTTCATCCTCAAAGAGTGGCCTGATAACTTATACTCATACCACCTTTACCAAGAATTGAAAAGAATCCCGGAGATGAGTACAGGAACTCAGGAGCTTAGTAAACTTTTTGAAAAATACAGGTTTAGTTTTAGCGGTGAAAAGCAAGTAAAAGCATTTTTCAACCTGCTGGTGGAAGCTCGTAACAATACACGGATGTGGTGCAATAAAGGTTATTCCCCTAACGAGCTTCGATCGCTTTATGAAAGTCGTTCTCCCCAAAACGAACCTAGACCGATGATTTTGCAGGAGAGAAAAAAGATAGGACCAAACGACCCTTGTCCTTGCGGAAGTGGCAAGAAGTACAAAAAATGCTGCTACCTGACCGAGAAAGCCAAAACAGCACAGCTTTCGCAAAGCGAATGCGCACTGTTTTATGAAACCTGGTATGGTTTAATGGGCTTTGTCAACGAGAGAAAAAAAGTAATCAGCGCATCAATAATGCCGGTTTATCCCAATCCAATCAGCGACGAAGAAGTTTATAAAGTACGCGAAGTAATGTGGAAAAATCCAGAATTGATAGACGATTATTTACATGCCACAGCGCTCCCAAATGAAAAAATTGAGCTTTTGAAGGCATGGCGTGATCACCACAAAAAGGGAATGTTCTTTTTGGTTGATTACACCCCTGAATACGCCGTTGTAATCGGCGTAGGCGACAATAAAGAGGACAAACTGTATGGTGTAAAGGGCATTAGCCGGTCGCTATCGGATGCCATGCAGCGAGAAATACCGGTACAATTAGAAACAGTATTGATACCCTTTAAAGACAAAATCATTTACGACAGCTATATGACCTCTATGCAAATATCGTATGGTGAAGGCGCAAAGAAGACATTCCGGGAAATATACGAAAAAGGTCTTAAAAATGGGATTATCACCCATTGGGGCAATGACATGTGAAAAATCCTACGAAATACTAGCCACTCGCAGTTGATATTTTTGCTCCTTCAGTCTATAATAAGATTAAATCGTATTTTAGCCAGAAGGAGGA
>DAIMET010000172.1:0-1687 GCA_036725105.1 Calditrichota bacterium | reverse complement strand
TTGCTTTTGTTTCATACATTGCTCCTTATCTCATGATCCATTGTTTTTATTACTGTTTCACTGAATCATCCTCATGAAGTGACCCTGACACAAAAAAATGGGAGGAGAGTACTTAAATAGAACGCAAGTTTTCTATTTTCATTTTACGCTTTCCCCAAACTATCGATATAGTCCACGGGTATCACAATTCTCCTCTCCTATGGTGAATACAAATGCCTTCAGGATTCGGTTTCATTTGAAGATTCTATAGGTTTGCTTACATCAATGGTAATAATACCATAGACTGAAAACTGCAAATCTTCCGGTTCGGTATAAGTACTTCTAGCATCCGTTTTTAAAGAATAGTACCCAAGTTTTTCTTTGTATATGGCACAAAGCAACCCTTCTTTGGAAACCACAAGCTGGTTTCTCCCCCAAGAATAGTATTCTTCGACATCTTCTGGATTGGCAAGATCATATTTCGTACTATTCACGTTACGATATAAAGAAAGCCTTGGGTTGGTTAATGCTTGAATGTCCCATTCTTGCTCTATGGTTCCATTTGAAATGTTTACTTTTTGAATATATCGATCTTCTTTTACTAAAAATATCGTTTCATCTTCTTGTGGTTGGCTGAATCCAGTAATGTGATCATAGATCCAGGACAAAGTCATATCTTCTTGGTGAACAGAAGCAAAATAGTTGGAATATTTGCTTGATACTAAGAAGTGTTTTTCGGTAACTCCTCGTAAAAAGCTAGAACCTAACCCACTGGGGAGATACAAAGGAGGTGTTTTTTCCCCTGTTTTGATATCAATACCATATAAACAATAGTTTGAAGTTCTTTTAATAATATCGACTTGATCATCCAAAAAGTACAATTTTCCGTTCAGTTCGTATCCTCCACTACAATCACAATTGTAAGTTTCACTCACCCAGGCTAATCTGTTGGTATTCATGTCAAAAGCATAGATAGGAAAAGAACCTACATAATTAGGAAACTCAGGCTTATGGTACATCATATACAGGTTCTTGTATTGATTGACAAATCGCAATTCGGTGAATATAGGTTCTCCGTAATCATTCAATATATCCTGTGGTGGATACCAATTCATAATCCTTTCGCCAGTATCTGCATCTAGTACATTCAAGCGTACTTCTTTGTATTGATTCCCTGTATCGTATTCTTTACTCAGGTAGCATATTTTGTGATTGTAATAGCAGAAATCTCCATAATGATCACTAGGCAGTGTATGTTCCCATAGAATTCTTTTTGGATCATTTGGCCTGGTTTCGTACATACCCCAGTTTGGATCAATATAGGTGGAGACTGCTTGTAATTTATCTCCATTGACTACAACAACAAATGTATCTGTTTCTTGTGTTGTTGACAACGCTTCGTTGACTACTACATAGCTGGAGCCTGAACTAGAATAGCCTTGGTTATCCAAATCTCTGGATACATAATCCCAGTACCAGTCATGAAAAGGGGATGTCAAAGAAGGATCCTGTATGTCACAGCGAAGATACGAAAAAGCATTTCGATGGCGAACACTTATATACAGATTCTGATTCTGTAGATGCAAAAAACCAGAAACAGGTTTTGCCATATCTGGGAATGGCCTGAGCCATTGCACAGGAGTATCGTCTGGAAAACGATAGGTAGCTCCTCCTACATCAAGGGTTTCTTCTATCGAAGAAGAATTCT
>DAIMET010000171.1:0-1695 GCA_036725105.1 Calditrichota bacterium | reverse complement strand
TAGCCTTTTTTGATCAGAGCTTTTTTTGCTCCACCTGGAAAGAGATTTTCTGGAACAAAACAAAAGCAATTGCAAACGAGGAAGGGGTATGGGTGGATGATGCTGTTTTCCAGAAATGTTTTACTTGCGAAATAAGCACTCGCAGAGAAAAATTATCACTTTCGTTCGATGGCAAAACCCTTGAAGCCGATTTGGATAGTTCCTTTTACATTTATACCAATGATTCTGGGCAACGATACATGCGCGAAGGCAAGCTTTGGATCACAAACGATAGTGACATCAAGATGATCAATGCAGACATCTTCTGCGAGGAAGCAGACATGCAAAGAAGTGACACAAATGACGGTGTTTACTACACCGGACAATTTATTATTTGAAACCATTAAGTGAGATGTTAGGATGGGACTATGAAAAAAGAAAACGATATTAAAATATTTGAAGAAAAAAAAGTAAGAACCCTGTGGGATACTGAACAAGAGAAGTGGTATTTCTCTAAAGTGGATGTTATCGCTGTATTAACCGAAAGTGTGAATCCAAATGCTTATTGGCGTAAACTGAAACAGAGACTTCATGAAGAAGGAAATGAAACCGTGACAAATTGTCACGGTTTGAAAATTTGCCCTCGATGGCAAATGAGGGTATGGATAAAATACTGGAGTGTTTTAATAACAAGCCTAAAAGCAGAGGGAAGTCAGTTGACTACAATTTGTAGCCAACTGAAAATGCAGTCCACCTATGGCAGATTAGGGCGTGGATATAATGCTGGAACTAGCATTGCTTACACCTTTGGAATATTTATAGGACGTAAGTTCTCGGGCACATCCTACGAAATGTATTATAGTACAACCAAGGAGTGATAGTATGCATGTAGTGTGGAAGAATAGGGTATTTTTGGGTATCCTGTTGTGTTTTGTTTTGGTTTTTCATGGATGTACTGGGGTTGTACAGAATAGTGCGATGAAAGATCCTATTGGTGTGGTGAAAGAAAGTGCTCAGGCACCTGCTGCTGCAGATGATTCTTTTGCAGCTCAAGAAAGTTCTCCTTCTGTTATCGATCCACCACTGCCATCTTTGGAAGAGATGCTGGGTCAGAACTTTATTGTTGGTTTTGATGGGAAAGAAATCACGGATGAAATTCGCTTTTATTTGCACCAAATCAAACCTGCTGGTATTGTGATTTATAGGAGAAACATTGAGGATTCTGAACAAATTACACAGCTATTAAAAGATTTGCAAGAGATTGCCATAGAAACGACTGGCACTCAATATTTTGTAATGATTGACGAAGAACCGGATGGTGCTTCCCGAATGGGACTGCTGAAAAATTGCTGTCCGTTAGGTTCCCCATACTGGAAGAAGATTGATCAGGATGTGAAGATTCTGTCTTCGTTTGGGTTCAATACTGAGCTGGCCCCTGTGGTGGATTTTCCTTTTAACCCTCAGTCTTTTATGCGGGATCGAGTTCCGGTGAATACCACTGAAGAGCTAATGAGCTTTAACCAGGGTTTTATCGATATTCTCCATGCACATGGTATGTTTGCTACGCTAAAGCATTTTCCTGGAATGGGAGCTTTTTCCACCGATCCTCATTTGGCAATACCTGACCAGGAAATATCCAAGGAAACTTTTCAGCAGTCTTCGGATTTATTCCAGCATGGGATTGATGCAGGTGCTGATTTTGTTATGACTGCTCAT
>DAIMET010000170.1:0-1719 GCA_036725105.1 Calditrichota bacterium | reverse complement strand
CAAAATGGAGTGCCAGTCCGTTGTTTATGACTGATGACAGGTTCAGTGAATACGGGAAACTTGCACCGTCATCCAAGGCAGACTTTGCATTCATACAACACATGCTATATCATCTGGCTGAAAATGGGGTTATGGCTGTTGTCATGCCACACGGAGTGTTGTTCAGGGGTGCAGCCGAGGGTCATATCAGAAAATACCTGATTGAAGAGAAAAACTATCTGGATGCCGTTATCGGACTACCTGCAAATATTTTCTACGGGACATCCATACCAACATGCATTCTGGTGTTTAAAAAGTGTAAGGAACATCCAGATGATATTTTATTTATTGATGCCAGCCAACATTTTGAAAAGGTAAAGACGCAAAATTACCTTCGAGATGAGGATGTTGACAGAATCGTTGACACATATGAAAAACGTATCACAATCGACAAATACAGTTATGTCGCCAGTCTGGATGAGGTACGGGAGAATGATTACAACCTGAACATTCCAAGATATGTAGACACCTTTGAAGAGGAAGAACCTGTCGATATCTCCGCTGTTGCCAGTGAACTGAAAGAACTGGAAACGGAGATACAATCCACCGATAAAACCATTGCTGTGTTCTGCCGTGAATTAAACATTCCAACCCCTTTCTAAGCATGGAAAAGCAAAAGAACATACCACAATTGCGTTTCCCTGAATTTGAGGGGAATTGGGAGAAAAGGAAGTTAGGTGAAATATCAATGATTAACCCCACAGCAAAAAAACTACCAGAAAAATTTATATATATTGATTTGGAAAGCGTTACAAATGGTGAATTAATAAAGGAAGAGGTTATCTTAAAGAATGAAGCACCAAGCCGAGCACAAAGGGTCTTAGAACAAGATGAAATCCTGTTTCAAATGGTACGACCATATCAGAAAAACAACCTGTATTTTGATAAAAAAGGTGATTATGTTGCTTCAACTGGTTATGCTCAAATAAAAACAAAACAGAATTCCCGATTTATTTACCAGTATTTGCATTTGCAGAAATTTGTTGATGAGGTTATCGAAAGATGCACAGGGACAAGTTATCCTGCCATAAATTCGAAAGATTTAGCAAAAATTTATATTCGTTATCCCTCTTTTCCCGAACAACAAAAAATCGCATCTTTTTTCACCGCCATTGACCAGAAAATATCCCGACTCAAACGCAAGAAAATCCTGCTGGAAAAATACAAGACAGGGGTGATGCAGAAAATATTTTCGCAGGAAATCAGGTTCAGGAACGATAATGGGCAGGAATTTCCAAATTGGGAGAAGAAGAGATTGGGTAGCATTTTTAAGGAACGAAATATACAAGTTCCTAAAAGTGACGAATATCCTTTAATGGCATTTGTCGCATATAAAGGTGTATCACATAAGGGGGAAAGGTACAATCGGGAATTTTTGGTTAATGATGGAGTCAATAAAAAATATAAACAAACTGAATATGGAGATTTTATTTATAGTTCTAATAACCTTGAAACAGGCTCTATCGGTTTGAATATTTTTGGCTCGGCAAGTATTTCTCCTGTTTACAGTATTTTTCAGATTGGAGAATCATGTAACCCTCAATTTTTAAGTTGCTATTTAGTTCGTAAAATTTTTATAAATAAGATGACTTCGTATAGACAAGGTGTAGTGTATGGACAATGGAGAATTCATGAATCTGATTTTTTAAAGATAGAAGAAATGATTCCTTGTATTGAAGA
>DAIMET010000169.1:0-1726 GCA_036725105.1 Calditrichota bacterium | reverse complement strand
TTGTCTTCGGTGTGCATGTCAGGGGGGATTTTAAAGGCTGGTACATAGGGCATCATGGCAGATACATAATCTGCACGGAGGATTTCTCCCTGATCGGCAGGTTTACATCTTACTACATAGGCGTTTTGGTGATAGTATTCTACGAGCTCAATGTTGTTGAGCTTTAGTTCATTAATCCATTCACCTTTTACAGGAGCAGCAAACTTCACCAAGTAATAATTGGGTTCGTTTACGTCCGAGTAGTAATTTTCCTCAAAACCCTCTGGTATAGTAACACCAATAAAGGATTTTGTATCGTCATTAGCGGGGTAAATAACAGCCCCATTAATGTAAACTGGATTCGGGTCGTTCAATTTTGTAATGAGGAGATGATTTGTTTTCATTTCCTCAAATTGAGGTTTCGTTGCTTTTCCGTATAAATAAGCAGGATATTCTTCGATGACTTCCAATCCGCTATCAAGAGCTTTTTGGACATCGCTTGGATGCTGCTTATCAACCTGTACGTAAATTTTGGGTTCTGCTGCACCACTTGAGGTGTACACATTCCCTAACGTCCCAACAATGGGAGAAATTAACAGAAATGCAATAACCAATACAAGCCATTTCTTAAAGTATCGCATAGATACCTCCCTCTGAAACCAGAACAAAATCATAAAAATTCGCACATAATGCTATGCTAAAAAGTTATTATAATTCAGGCGTTTGTCAAGAAAAGTTGTTGAAATTCTTTGGAGAAAAAGTGCTACGATTTCTTTTTCCTTTTCTTGATTTCACCAGGATCTTTCCGAAAATCAAAAACAATTTTACACGTATCTTTCTCGAGCTTTAATCGGGCGGAGAATTTTTTTCGTTTTCGGAGTGACCAAAATTGTGTTAGTTTTTTGGTTTCTCCTTTTTCAATAATATCTTTGGCATCCTCTTTGGATATGGGTTGGCTTAAAATGATTTTTCGAATTTGAAAATCGCAATCTGGATCGGTGCAACCATAGTACCCAACTTTTTCAATCATGTCGGATTGACATTTTGGACATTGGGCAAATGGTGTAGCATCTACAATCTTGTCGTAATCAATAAATTCAAATTCGATTTTTCCCTCATCGGTTAAAAGCAAGTATGCTTCAAAGTTTTTCCCTTTCCCAGAAAGAAACCATAAAGGTTGGGTGGTTTTTTTGTGTTCCAAAAGAGCGATAAGCTCCGATGTGGGAATTCGACATGATTTGATTTTTTTGGCAATGCTAAAAGAACATTCTGGGTTGGTACATTTGCAACTGGATGTTCGTTCTGTTACCGTGGATCCACATATGGGGCAAATTCCAATTTCTCCACCTTCCAGTGAATCAAAATCAGCTTGTTTGACTTGATCGACAATGTGTTCGGTGAAATTGGACATTTCTTTGTGGAAATCTTTGGATGTTAATTTTTTATCTTCAATCTGCAGGAGTTTTCTTTCCCATGATCCTGTTAGTTCGGGGGATATAAGGGCTTCAAGCTGGACATGGGAGAGAACTTTAATTAAATACATTCCTTTTTCGGTGGGCACAAGATCTTTGCCTGCTCTTTCGCAATATCCTACTTTGATCAAACGTTCGATGATTTGTGCCCTAGTAGCAGGTGTGCCAATGCCTTTTTCTTTGAGAGTTTCCTGTAGTTCTTCATCGGTAATTAATCTACCAGCCCCCTGCATGGCGGATAAAAGAGTTGCTTCGTTGAATCGGGAGGGTGGTTT
>DAIMET010000168.1:0-1732 GCA_036725105.1 Calditrichota bacterium | reverse complement strand
TTCTTTCTTGGATGTGGATGAGTATTGTATTGTGATTTGCTTGCAGTCGGTGATTATGGTAGATGTATAGGGATGCACCAAATTGATGAGTATTTGGTAGGACTCACATATAGTTCTATTGTATTGTATCACCTGCACACTCACCAGATCCGATATATTGAAACCCCAGACGATAGATACCTTACGCATATATATGTTAAGAACAAAGAAACCCTTACATTGTTTTTAGATGGGGGCGAGAGTTTTGTTGAAGTTCCTGTTAAAGACCTGTTTAAAAATGACATTTTGCGAATCCGATCAAAAGATGTTCACATGACATACGGCATACGATCGATAATTGAAATCCAGAATGGGAAAACTCCACTACTTCTTCAAAGCGACAGCGTAGAACTGAAAAGCAAGTCGAACTTGTGGTGTGTTGGATTGTATTCGTTTAATGACAACACCTACAGCGTTTATGGAAATTGTTTTAGACATGAAATCACAGAAGCTTCCAAAAAGAATTCGCTGGCACCTTTGAGTAATTATGCCTACAAAGTGCCCGGAATAGAGCGATACATTCTGGATTACAACCATTATTATCTGTCAATTCGAGATATGGAAGAAGATACCATTTATGTCCTTAACAAAAATAGAGCAGATGGTCTTTTTCATTCATCTAGTAAAATAACCAACATTGAACGGGGGCAATTTTTGAATGTTGTGGAATACAACGATGGTTTCTATTGTTTTCGCTATGATTTCAGTGAGAATGTCAAAAAAGGAAACTACCGCCCTCACCTCGATCGCATTGATATAGGGGAATACGAGAATTGGATGACGCATATTTCTTTGTGTGATGACTACTATTGTATTTACGAAAGACGAGAAGAATCCGTGATTTTTTTGGACAGAAAAGAAGGCACCCTGAAGCGGCAATGCAAACTTTGCCCTGATGATGAATTCCCCTTTACTTATTCAAAGGGGGTAAATATAACCGATATGGTTGCTGATGGAAACACCGTGTATATATTGGATAGCTGCAACAACTGTATTTATACCTGCAATGCGACCACTGGATTTGGAGAACCAATTCCACTTCACAATGTCATCATGGACAAGGGTTTCAGTAATGTGGTTGCAGACGGAGACACCCTTTATCTGTTGCACTCTCCTACTTCGCGTATTGCTATCCTGCAAAATGGTATTCTTCAAACATGGTTGAATCCGGATGATTTGGATAGCGCCATGATTCGATCTTTTGATTTGTGTGATGGCGAAATTTTGATTAACGACTATCTGCGCGGGGGAGTTTTTTCTCAAGCCTTCGAAATTGGAAACACTGATCTTCGCAGCGAAGACGGAATAATTATCAAACCACACGAGGTTTACACAAAACCATTTGAAAATGATTTTTCTGTATCGCTGCAGCTTCGGGGAAATTGCCAGAATATAACTGCTGAAACTTCTCCTGGGATTGCTCTGAAATCTCCTATTCGCAACCTTGCATCTCAGGTGTTGCATTTTTCCTTGACGGGTGAGGTAGAGGATCAGGAGAAGTCAGAAAACCAAGATGAGTGGATTGAGATTCATGTTGACGGCTTCAGGAAGAAAATTCCTGTTTTTGTAGCAGATCAACCCAAGTTTGTAGCATTTTTTGATCAAAGTATTTTTTGCTCCACTTGGAAGGGGATATTCTGGAACAAAGCACCTTCCATTGTAAACAAAGAAAATATATGGATTGATGCTGCTG
>DAIMET010000167.1:0-1763 GCA_036725105.1 Calditrichota bacterium | reverse complement strand
GTTGGTACATTAAAAAGTGTAGTGAAAAAAGGAATCCAGTTCAGATCAGACAAAGTGACCAATCCATTTTGATATGCAAAAGAGAAGGATAGAGAACCAATGCAAAGAGAAGAGAGTGTTGACAAAGAACATTTCAAGGTGACGGTAGTAGAAGTTTCAGCAATAGGTTGAAGTTGATCCGATTGTACTGCAAATGGAAATGTTTGATGGCCAAGGGTGAAGGGATCTTGCGTCACAATGGAGAATGTCTTCCCCTCCCACTGCTTCAGTATTGTATGAGTGGGGAAAAGAGAAAATAAGTCATCCAGGCGCAGTGCTTGATACATCATTCCATATCCTGCATTGGAAACATGATGATGGATAGTAGGAATAAGGAGATTATGAGACACATGCCTGGGATCTTTCAAAACAAATGGTATGGAAGCATCTTGCGACACAAACTCAATCTGAGAAAACTGATCACGCTGCTTGTAGAAAAATTGAAACAGTGCTTTTTTTGCTTTCAAATGACAAGCATTCCACTCGTACACCAGGATTTTATTTTCCAGAAAATTTTCTGGATGGGTTGATTTGGTAACATACACAACCAATCCCTGAATATTGGTGTCCTCGATATAGGCAAAAACTTTCACATTCGGTCTTTCTAAAAAAGAAAGAAGTTCATAAGAGGGTCGTTTGATATACCCATGGGTAGTGATATAAATTTTCCGATAAAACTCAAGAATATTGGGAAAGTCTTCTGCCTGAAATTGTCGAATAAAACCATCTCCATCTTCTACATCCGAGAGAACATCTTGAAATTGATCTAGACAAAAACTGTATTGGTATGTGATTGGACCTAATCCATACCCCATCGATCGGTAAAAATCTGGACGAAAAGGATACAAAACACTGAAAAAACATCCCTCTTCCTGTGCTTCTTTAATGGCATATTGAATCATACGTAAACAGACTTTTTCCTTTTTATATACCGGATGAACCGCAACAGAACCAATTCCACTAACAGGAAGATAATGGTCCATGAAGTTCATTTCAAAAGGATACAATGCCATACATCCAACCATCTCATCTTCGAGATATGCCCCATACAACTCTACTCCGGCATCCATAAATTTTGCCCATTGTTGGAGTTCTTTATCTATATCTTCTCGAGTACGGATATTGTAGGCTAAAGACAACAATTGAATATACGAGGGTAGTGCATTTTCCGAAATCTGTTGAATATTCATGATTCCTCCTTGCATACACAAAACAAAGCACGATACAATCACTGACTCACAAGAAAACAGAATGATAACACACGAAGAATTACTACCATTATAGCAAAGTGGATCTTGTTAAAACAGTAATCATGTACTTGCTTTTTAAAAATGCAATTACGGCGATTTCTATAAAAAGTAAATACCATAAATGAAGCAAAACTCACCAAAGTTAGCTTGACAATTTGAACCAAGGGTTATATTGTTAAAAAAGAATGATCTATTCCGCAAGGAGTAAAAAAATGAATCAGTACAATCCCTTACTTTGGATATCATTGTTTGCACTTACCTCAGCTGTCATAAATGCAGTAGGCATTATGGCTGTGCATAATAAGCAAAAATGGACAGAGTCAGCAAAAACCTTTTTTATGTGTTTTGCCTCAGGAGTTCTCATATCAGTACCACTAATGTACACATTACCAAAAGGCACTGAAATGAATGCAAATGCCGGGATTGCAGCATTAATTGGATTCCTTTTCATGCATTTTAGTAATTATTTAATTC
>DAIMET010000166.1:0-1770 GCA_036725105.1 Calditrichota bacterium | reverse complement strand
TGTCTGGCACTTCGGGAAAAGGTGAGGAATGATAGTATCGTCTTCAACCCAACATACTCTATATACTCACCATTCCCTCCAAGAAACCTCTTTGCCCCTCGGTACGATATCTTTTTCAACGTCAGCAACACCAGCGACTTCAATATCGTTGTCTCATCTTACTCTTTGCTCCTTCTCTCCCTTTCTTAACAGTTCCCTTTACTATGAACTTGTCCAGATTTCCAAGTGCCTTAATGATTCCCTTTTTCTCCATTCCATGTGATAACGTCTGTTCGCGGGCCTCCTTTCTCATTCTTGGTCAATCAAATGGTACTACCATCGAATGTTTTGGAGGCCATTTTTTCGAAACATCCTAAGGTAAATAATACGTACTCTGTGCATCCGCTAGTGTTCTGCAGTCAGCTCTCATCAATGTGAGCCTTGAATATCAAAGTCTGGTAAACGTCTATCTCCTTTTCCACTATCTTTAGGCAATCATACTCTAATGCTCTCTTGCGAAGCTCGTGTCTCGATGGAGGAAAAGCAAGTTGGTCTATAACTGCTTCGGCACACCTATTTTCAAAACCATCCCTTCTTGAACAATCATGCCCCCATCTTCAATTACTTCTGAAATTCCCCAGTTGTCGCTTCCGACAACTGGGACTCCACAAGCTTGAGCTTCGAGAACCACGCATTGCCAACCTTCATTTCTGCTAGGTAGAATGAGTACGTCCATCAGTTCCATGTATTTGTACACATCATCCTGCCAAGCACAACCAACTAAATCAACGGAAAGATTGTACTCCAAACACTCCAGCTAGATTTTGTCTCGTATGGGACCGTCATTAACAACGACAAACGCAAACGATTTTGTTCCCGGTTTTTTTGAAGATCACTGTGAAATTGTCTGCTATTTTCACTGGAACCAAATTACCTACAAAACCAATCACAGCTGGCGCCCAAACTTGATAGTTTTCGTCTTGATCCGTCCTTTGCAACCTGTTCAATTATCTTCAAATCAACACCGTTTCGGATCACAATCGAGTTTTTTCGAGTATCCGAAATTCATGGCCACCTTTCTCAGAGCTTCGCTGCCAAAAATTTCTCTTGAAACTTTTTCCAATGTGAACAATGTACGCTTGAAGCTTGTCCTAGGTTTCAAAGCATTACCATGAATATCACTCCCGTGAACGCTGACTATAACAATAATGCTATATTTTAATCCAAGTTTCACGGCTACAAAACCATTTGGAATCACCCAAAGTGTATGAGTTAACTTGATTTGTTCTTCTAAAACACTTTCAACGATAGTTTCGATCCTGCCATAAGCATACTCTTCAAATACAATATCTAGAATCCTCTTGTTTAAATTTCGCTATTTGTATAAACAAAGAGAAAAAACTCTTGCTTTCTCTGAAGATATTTGTTTTAAATGACTCTTATCCGTGCTCATAACTTTCCTTGTAATTCTTCTTACTATCTTAAGAAAAAAAGAATCATAGGATTCAATGGCTACCGCGTCGAATTCACCACCTTTGTTCTTCAAAGATACAAGGCGTATAGTTATGAGAGATCCGGCAGAAGTATTAATGCCATTAGGAAAGACCCAGAAAAATTAGACTACTCAATTTGCGCACCTCAAATCCGCTATTCCAAAGTATTTTACATCAGGTCCTCTATGAAATTGTTAACAGGAACGAATTGCTTTGTTTCTCTTGCAATGGGAATGGAAAGACCCACCTTGCTCAGGCAATCGGTTTAGAAGCGTGCAAACAGGACAAGGTGGTTCGT
>DAIMET010000165.1:0-1797 GCA_036725105.1 Calditrichota bacterium | reverse complement strand
ATTAATACGATGCACATATTCTCTTCTTGATGCTTCTGATAATTTTTTCATATTCCTATGATACCATGAAACTTTATTTCTTCGTGCAGGAATTTTTCGAGATATACCAGAGAGGATGTTCAGTTAATGTGTTTCGAAAAAAAGATTGAATAAATGTATTGATTATGGTACTATAAATGGTACTTAAAATGAAACTATAAATAGATGAAGGTGCCATAGAATGAACTTTGAAGAACTTAAGAGAATGGTTGAGAATGGTGAAGATAGCCAACATCAATTCAAAAGGACTATAGATAATGAAAGATCCCTATCTTCTGAGATTGTTGCGATGTCAAATTCAGAAGGAGGTTGGATACTACTCGGTGTTTCTGACGAAGGAGAATGTACTGGGAT
This sequence comes from Calditrichota bacterium, assembly GCA_036725105.1. GTDB lineage: Bacteria > Caldisericota > Caldisericia > UBA6126 > UBA6126 > JAGLCW01. The sequence goes on along the minus strand of DAIMET010000165.1, from coordinate 1,404 downwards.
TGAATCGAGTGATTTGAAGCGTATCAACAATGTGATCAGCAATACTTCGAGTCAACATATCAAAGGTCCTGTAACTGTTAAATCAGAAAACATATCTATCGGTCAGGGTAAAGTTGTTGTGTGCTTGCGTGTACTAGAAGGAATCGATAAGCCATATTTTGACAATGAAGGAATCATCTGGCTTAAAGTTGGTGCAGATAAACGGAGAATCAACTCCAAAGAAGAATTAAGAAGATTCTTCCAGATGTCCGATCAGATCCATGCAGATGAAACCCCCACGAAAGCGACCATAGACGCTATTCATTTTCAATATTTTTCTCGATTTCTGGAAAGTTTTTTTGGACAATTACTTCCTAATGAAAAGGAAAAGAAGCGATTGCTACTTGAAAACCTTGGGCTTTTAAAAAATAACTATTTGAATTTAGCAGGACTACTTTTGTTCTGTGATAAACCACAATTGTACAAACCGAGTTTCATAGTTAAGTCTATTTTTTTTCCTGGAACTACTAACGACATGGATCACTATCTAGATAAAGAAGATCATGAGGGGTATTTGTATGAAGTGTTCCAAGGTTCCATTGGTTTCATTATGCGATGTTTACCAAAGATGCAAACAGGAAGAAGTGTAAACTCTCCTTCTGCGCCTGAAATATCACGCATTGTATTTGAAGAACTTCTTGTTAATGCTTTAGTTCATAGGGACTATTTTTGTCAGTCTCCTATACGAATTTTTGTGTATCAAGATCGGATTGAAATCATAAGTCCTGGAAGCCTTCCAAATCACTTAACGGTTCAAAAAATTAAATCAGGCATTTCCATTATAAGAAACCCAATTTTATGTTCCTATATGTCAAAAGGTATTTTACCTTACAGCGGTTTAGGAACTGGCATACAAAGAGCTTTGGAGAAATACCCCCATATTTCTTTTTTAAATGACAAGCATCTACATCAATTCAAAGTAGTGATTCATCGAAGAAATCAAATACAATATTCGACTGAAACTTTAAATGGAACGAAAAATGATACTTTAAAAGACATTACTTTGTCGTTGATTCGTGTTTTACAGGAAGAACCAACCGCATCTTATGAGGAAATCGCTCATCGATTACACAAAGGTAGGTCAACAATTTATAGGACCATTGTCCAGCTAAGAAAAGAAAAAAAGATTCGCAGAAAAGGATCAAAGAAAACTGGCTATTGGGAAATCATCAATCAATAACGGGTATAAATACTATACTATATTCCCTTATGGCCTTTGTCATTTTTTCAGAAACTCAATGGCTAGTTGCTTCCATATCTAGATGTACTGCTCATTTTGTGATATCCTACTTTTATAGCATTTAATCCTATGTTTTTTGGAGGTAGTGATGAGCATATATGATTTTACTGTAAAAGATCGTGCTG
>DAIMET010000164.1:0-1810 GCA_036725105.1 Calditrichota bacterium | reverse complement strand
TTAAAAAGCTCCCATTTCTTGAGGACCTCGGCAATGGAATTGCTGTTGGAACAAGAACGACTTCGATGTCTGTGTAACTATGCAAACAATCCTCCCAAACTATTCTATTCTTTGTGTTTGTATTTCTTGCTCGCCTTAACTCGCTGCCTTAAATTTCGAAGTGTTTGACCGTTGCAGATATGTATCCAGCCCTTTGCTCGCCATACTTGTTAGTGTGGTTCTTCCGGATTCTTGTTACCATAGCCATCAGGACGCCATTGGTTCTCTTTCCAAGTATCTTTTTTTGCACAGACTTATATTCATTATCAAAATCACGACTCTCATAACCAGCTTCAATTCTACCGGTTACAGGCACTCCGAAAAGCACATCAATGTACTCTTCCATTCGGACCTTATCGGGTACCTCGTAGATTGCATTCATATCAGCAATAAGCTGAGGATCTGGTTCTTTTCCCACACTTTTTAGCTTATCTATTGCAGCAGCTGCTTTCTTAGTTTTGTTTACAAGGACTGAGTATTCCCAATCCGTAACTGTTTTTTCTGCATCAACAAAGACTATTGCATTCATTGGCACTATATAGGCGACTTGAACAATCATCTTGTTGCGCCAGAAGGCAAGATCAATAAATGTACCATTAGTTTTGTTTTTTAGGTACCTCACTGGAACATAGTTTTTTCTTCTAGAAAATGGTTTTGACGACATCCAAGCGCTTAAGACTTTTTGTCGGTAGACTCTTAGCAAAAACATTCGCCCCCTCAAAAGGTAGTATTAAGCAATTTATGGATTTGGTGAATTAACCTTAGCGAAATAAACGGTTCCATCATTTCCTATCGCCGGATTTGAGTGTATTTGACCGTCAGTTTTATATTTCCATACTTATGCGGGTTGATTTTATAACACAAGACCCATATTTTCCAAATTGCCCGAGCCCTTCAACGTCATCAAATAAGGTGTCAAAATCGCCCTTCAAATCTACTTCGTGTCTTCTCACTACCATATATGCCTCAGCGGTTTTAGGAGCATTTGCCTTTCCCCCAGGTGCCTGTGCTGTGTTATATATTACACACGCAAAAACAGCCGCTATTGAAAAGAACCTATCGCCTTGCGAAAAACTATCTTCAATCGTTAACTCATAATAGCTGTTGCCCCCAACAGCAGAATAGTGGTTTCGATGTAAAGGACCAATCAACAAACGATTTTCAACAACTGTTATCTGTGCTAGACCCATAATTTCAGCAATGAATTGCTTATATTCTTTTTTTGAAAGAATACGATATCGAGCAGAGGGGATAAGCCTGGAGTACTCACTATCATCAATCCTTTGAAAGTCGTAGAAAAGGTAGAATCCAGGTACGTAGTCTCCTTTAACTAATGCGTGTAAATACCCTCTTCTACCATCAATGTTAACCACTAGGTTTTTCCGCTTTCCATTATTCGCGATATAGCGAACAGGTCTAAAATGCTGATCTCCGAATAGTAGCGTACTGCTTGACATTGAATTTGGGATGTACTTCTGGACCTTTAAGCACGGCCTTTTCTCTTTTTTACTACCAAATGAAAAGGATCTAATGTTTTCTATGTCTTGATCTCCAAAGCGTTTCATAAGCAAAAAGACTCCTCTTCAAGTTAGTTACGCATATTACTAAATGTCATACATAATATCAAGAACACCAGCGCATGAAACTAAAAGAAGTAATACATCAGAATTATACACGTTTCACTTCTTAATAATTAACTATCACAATCACCCTACACAAAGGAGGAAAAGTATGCAGAATCTTCAATTCTCAGATCACGCTCTAAAAAGAA
>DAIMET010000163.1:0-1847 GCA_036725105.1 Calditrichota bacterium | reverse complement strand
AGAAGTGTTCCGAATTTGTTTTTACCAAATAACAATTAACTACTGTAGAATAATGATTTGAAATTGTCAAGATTATATAATTACAAAATATAAATGAAGTGAGAAGAAGTATGGAGAGCTTATTTATTAGTGCTGAAACAGTAGATTGAATTTGTTTCGGGTTGTTCAATAAAGAACAGATGGTTACGAACAGTTAGGTTATTAAATCCTTTGTAAATAGGGGAGGAATAACCCCAGACAACTTTTCCCTGTTTTACATTCAATAAAGCAATATTCCTGGATTTGTCTGTTAGTAAAAGATACTGCTCTATAATCATAGACTCGCTATATTCAAAGCTTTCGATATTTGTAGCATCATCCAAAGCTGTATAAGACCAGATCAATTCACCTGTTTCTGGTTCAAATTTCTCAATAACGTAAGTATCAGGTTTCTTTTCATAATCATATCTTCCAATCACAATATTGTCATCAAGGGTACGATAGCAAAATGAAACTTTTTCAGATTTCCAAAGCAATTCTTTGGATTGAGGGTGTATCACATGAATATTGTTTTGGAAATTTGCATAAAATGGAAGAACAAGGGTATTTTTAGCAATAAAAGGTTTTCCAAAACTACTGATTATCCAGTCCGGTTTGTCTAAAGTACTGGAAGATTGATCATCTTTTTTTAAAGGAGGAACAATATAGGGAAAGACATCTGCTGAAGAATAGGGATATTCCCATAAAATCTCACCATTGAATCGATCAATTGCATAACATGCACTATCCTTGCATGTGAAAAATAAAATGTGGCAACCTTGGATAGGTTCGTTTTGACACTCCAGAGATTTGGTCCATAAGATTCGTTTATTTTTGAATTGATACGCCTGAATTTGATATGAGCTGTCGTTTTGTTTTTCAAGCATAAACAATTTGTCATTGTCTTGGGTGAGGATATTTTTCCAAGATGGTGATGTATAGTGAAAAAGTATGTTTCCTGATTTCACATGAATATGGAACAGATTCCCTTGGGGGTCTAAGAGCCAAAAATAGTTATCATTACAGTGCCAGTTGTATCCCCATAGATAATCCTTTAATGATACTGTGTCGATCACAAAAAAGGGTCGTGTGAAATTGGATACTACGGTAATATGATACTTATGGATTGTGTAATTCTTCGATCGTGATGTCATCGAAATAGGCTTGGGAATTTCCCCAGGTTCGCAGCCCAACAGTTCCGCTGGTATAGGTATCGTCTTGTGCACTGATCACAGGTTCTCCGTTGATGTAGGCAGTAAAAGTGTTTCCTTGCACCTGAAGAGATACATCGTGAGCATCATACCAAGAATATTCGCCAACATTAACGCGACCAAAGGGACTTTGTTCGTGGCCATTTACCCATTTTCGAAAAAGGAATGCACCGCCGCCATATCCAGGATCATACTGAAACGTATAGCCATTTACACCTTGAGAAGAATCGACATCTGTGCTGCGAAACCATACACCATAACCCTGGCCCTCTGTTAAATGTGCAACATTGATATCAACTGTATAGTTTTCTCCTTCATAGTCGATAAATGCCCTGTTTTCACCTGAACTTGCATTGTATACTCGACCGTTTTCATCGATAGAGAAACTGCCTCTGGTTGTGTTCCATTGATCCATTGACGAAAAATCCTCTTGAAAAACAACTCCACTGGAAGACCAAAGTTCAGAAGAAGATTCAATTGTATTTTCATATTTTTGAAACACATCTTTTATGGGCTGGTGGAGAATTGGAAAGACGGCAATAAGAACCAGAACAATGATAACAAAAATAAAGGCATATTCCAGTAGTGTTTGACCCTTTTGCATAGAATGAAACATCT
>DAIMET010000162.1:0-1854 GCA_036725105.1 Calditrichota bacterium | reverse complement strand
AACACGCGCCACCGCGACTCTGCGCCAACTGCACATACCGCCGAACGTTAGGCTGAATGCTATAACAATACCTAATCCTCAAAAAACTTTGCCAAATGAAAATTTTCAGCTCCAAGAAAAAGAGAGATCTTCCTGAAAGATCAATTGAAGAAATTAAGGGTCTCTGCAAAATTCTATTTATCGATGATAAGAAATTTGCTGTGGTTGACATTCTCCAAGCTGCTGGATGGACAAAAACAAAAAGAATAAAAGATGTAAGATCCATCGATGAGTCAGATGTTTCTGAAGCCAATATTATTTTCGTTGATGTACAAGGTGTGGGTAAAATGTTAAAATTCAAAGATGAAGGTTTGGGCCTAACTATTGCCTTGAAGGAAAAATATCCTAGTAAAAAAGTTGTCGTCTATTCAGCGGAAGATGACGGTAAAATTGAAACCTTTCACAAAGCTTTGTCCGTAGCAGATGAAAGATTGAGCAAAAATGCAGATCCATATGAATTTCAGTCTCTCGTGGAAAGATTCAGTAAAGAGGCCTTTTCTTTTGACGAATGTATACTAAGGATTCAGAAAGTAATACAACAAGAATCCGGATTAATATTTGAAAGAGATGAGATAGTGAAAAATATGCTAAAAATCTATAATAAAGGCAAATACACAGAGAAAACCATTTCAGATGTCTTCAATCTACCTAATGCTGCAAGTATAGCCTCGATTATCCAGTTATTCCTTACTGCAAGATGAAATACTTAATTCAAACCCTAAAAGGTGAAAAACTAATTTCCAACCTTGATGCATCTGAAATGCTTGTGGCCTCATCATGTTCGGCAAACTCCGAACAGGTTAAAGTGAGAGCTACAGGGCTAGTTTATAGACATGGTAAGGTAACAACCGATAAATGTGTAATATATCTTAAAACCAGTGATGCCAAAATAGTAGGCAAAGTATTCAAAAAGTATCAGGAAATCTTTTCCCTCTTTTCCGATCTATTTATTGATGCTCATGCTCAGATTAGAGAAAGTGAGGTAAACATTACAAGGCGGCTAAAGCATAACTTAGTGACATATAATAGTCACATACTGCAAGAAATATATCAACTAATTCCACAAGAAGAAATACTCTCATTGGATGGTAGGAGTCAACTATTAAAGATTCAACAGGCATTATCTTTGGATATCAATAATTCCGCTCAGTCTTTCTTAAGAATACTTAAAAATGCAAGCCTCGAAAAAGCGGAATTTGATGCATTTGACAAGCTTTATAAAACAGACCCAAAATTATCGCTTGCTGAGCATTCTGTGCATAAAATAATTCTTCTTACACTCAATTCTTTCTGGTTAGACTTTCTTGAACGAGAGATAGAAGTTGATATTCAGTCAACTAACAAGAAGCTAGTACTTGATTACAACTCATTTTCTGTAGCATTAGGTCACATTTTTGATAATGCAGTAAAATATGTTTTACCTAAGTCTAGAATTTATATTCAGTTTTATGAAAATGTTTTGGATAGGCATTTTGATATCAATATTGATATGACAAGTCTCAAGGTTGAACAAGCTGAAAAAGAAAAGATATTTCAAGAAGGCTTTTCAGGCTCACTTGCACAACAAAAGGAATGTTGTGGAACGGGCGTTGGCTTATTCATTGCGCGCAGAATGATTGAATTGAACAATGGCAAGATTTCATTTTTCCCTGATACAAACAGCCGTGATAGGAAACATAAGGATGGTTATGACTATGAACGCAATAGAATCAAAATTGTGTTTCCGGATAACTTTATTAATTAGTTAAAACGCACTCAGCCTAACAGGTCGGTATATGTCATTGGCTTTTCCGTACCGCGAGAACTTTCTGGCTA
>DAIMET010000161.1:0-1883 GCA_036725105.1 Calditrichota bacterium | reverse complement strand
GCATCTTCTGGGATCAAATCTCTAAGATTGGGATATCGCAAATATGTATCATTTGTGAATGTCTGTCCCCCCATTGTGTAATTGGACAAAGACATCTGTTCATACGATTGAGTTCCATTTTGATCAAAGGACGATCCTCCTGCATAAAGACACAGGGACAATGGTGTAATGGTTCCACCTTGTGCCTGGGGATATAGAGGAGGAGTGCCTGGTTGTGCTTGTTCATTTGCCCAAGTTGCGAATTTTGTCAAGAAAGACAAAGGTTTTGTTATGTTTTCATCAATATCTTCCCACCCTCCTTTGTCATTTTTTTTATGAATTGCACGTGGATAGGTTTTACTACTATAAATACCGGAAGAATATATGTACTTTTTAGAATTCTTTGTTCTTTTATTTACTAGCTCTTTGGGCTTTTTTGCTTCCTCTGGGTTTGCTTCTGCTTCTTTTTGAGCAGTACGAATGGATTCGCAGGGAGGTGGTGAATAGGGAATGGGTCGAAGAGAACGGGAGGGGATGCTGGCAGCCATACTAGATGCAGGGAGTATGGTTCCAAGTAGTAGAATGCTAAGGAATACAGAAAGCCCTTTTTTAAGCTTTAGGGGGGGGGCATACTTCATCATTAAATTCCTTCCTGTTGTACAATCTTTTCTTACGCTTCGCTTCATGGTTAAGCCTCCAATTTTATTTTAGATAAAAACCAAATGTACTTTTTTTTAGGTCCTCCATACTCTCATCAAGGAGTATTCATAATCCAATTAAACACAAAGAGATTATAGAACTGTGTAAGAAATTTGCAAACTTTTTTTCCAAGTTTTTATAATCTATTTCACAACAATAATAAAAAGTTTCTATGAGAGAAGAAAGTGTTATTACAGCGATTGTCCTGTCATGAATATAGACAAAAAAGAAGCACAGCGCTTTGATGAAATCTCTGAGCACTATCTCTAGATAAGGAATTACTTCTGCAGATGGAACTTGCTGTACGCTAGGTTCATCTTAACAGAAAGATACTTGCTGGGTGCAGATATCACTCAATTGTCTGCATCCCCAATTGGGGATTACTATTATGCAAAACACACACAAGAACCTAAAATACAGTATCTATAAACCTAGTTAAATAGCTTTATCATGAACAAATCAAAGAGTTATATAGAACCCAGTACCCCCACGAGATGAATTTCTTTGTTGAAAAATTACGAATATAGTTTGCAAAAACCTGGTGTAGAAGTACCATTGTATATGTGGCGTACTTATCACGAATAAGGTATTCACCCGATTGAAAAAAGCATTCAAAGGAATAAACGTATGAGCATCAAAAAAACGGTAAGAAGATACAGAATAGATCAGGAATCCAATGATTACTCATATTGGATTACGAAAACCCCTCAGGAACGTATTGATGCATTAGAAACAATTCGATCTGAATATCATGCATGGAGATACAGCGATGCTGAGCAAAGATTTCATAGAGTTTATCGCATTGTTAAACAAAAACAAAGTTAAGTACCTTGTGGTTGGGGGGTATGCAGTTGCTATTCATGGATATCCACGTTACACAAAAGATCTTGATTTCTGGATAGATATCTCACCCGATAACATTCACCAGCTACTCATAACAATTAAAGAGTTTGGTTTTGGCAGTTTGAATCTGAAGTTCAATGATTTTGCAGAACCTGGATATGTTATACAACTTGGTTATCCTCCATGCAGAATTGATCTACTAACTTCTTTGGAAGGAGTGTCTTTCAAAGAGTGTTATTCTCAGAAGAATACTCTGACGATTGATGGGGTCTCTGTTGATTTTATCGATCTACCCCATTTAAGAATAAATAAAAAATCAACGGGTCGTTCGCAAGATCAAGCAGATCTGGAAAATTTGAAAT
>DAIMET010000160.1:0-1904 GCA_036725105.1 Calditrichota bacterium | reverse complement strand
CCACCACAAAGTTTCGCATTGATACCTCCTACCTGTCTAAACAAATTATACCAAACCAAGACATGCTTTTCTTAACATATGCCTACTTTTATTGGAACAGTTCACTTCTTTTTTCTCAGATTCCTATATACTTCTGGTAACAACAGGCGGATGACTTCTCTCATGAAAGATTCATCTTTGAACATGCGAACAAAAAATTCTTCGTTCTTCTCATAGCGTTGTGCTGCTATTTCCTTAAATTGTTGCTCGAAAATTCTCTCAAAAGTAGCCTGGGGGTTATTTTTTGCCAAATCAACCAAACGTTCATTTGCTGCAAAATCCTGGGTTAATTGCTGGAGAACTTTGTCCATTTCTGTAAAGTTTGTACCAAATCGTTCGTTGATTTTGTGAATAATGATCGACAAAGGTTCTTTCTTTTTTTCCTTTCTTCCGAGACATCCTTCTTGTGGTTGCAGCTCTGGTCCATCCTTCAATGCAATAGGGCCATCAAAATCCTTCTCAATCCTGTATCGTTCTAGCAGTACCTTGTCGTCAATCACAATCTTTTCTGCTATACCTTTCGGAATGAGTTTGAGAAGAAACTTGGCAAAGATGCTGAACTTCTGCATATCCTTATCAAACATTCGACAAACTTGTGTAATAAAAGCATATGCCCTAACAAATCGAGAAAGCCCTGATTTAATCAATTCTTGCTCTTTTGGTTCTTTAGAAGCATATCGGTCAAGGGCAGGTTGTAAAGCAGAGGTTAGTTTCCCTAGAGCTGGTATTTCCTGGTTCCCCGCTTTGTAATACACTCCTGCAAAAAGCTCAATTTCGGATTCTTGCCACAAATGGTATTCTTCCAATTGGTTTTTCAAGTCGTAAATAATATTAGGGTTGGTTTCTTGCGAGAGTATTGTTGCTTGATAATACGGTTCAAACGATTCTTTAATCTCATCTGCAGTATTGACAAAATCGAGAACAAAAGTGTCTTCTTTACCTGGCATGATTCGGTTTAACCGAGATAGTGTTTGTACGGCTTTAACACCAGATAGTTTTTTATCTACAAACATAGTGTGAAGAAGTGGCTCATCGTATCCTGTCTGGTATTTTTCGGCCACAATTAACATATGAAATTCCTCAGAACGAAAATATTCTGGGAGTTGTTTTTCTTTAATTGTTTTTCCATCTTTTGTGTGGTTTAATTTTTCTTCCGTGTATTCAATTCCATCATCATTGACCACCCCAGAGAAAGCGACTAAAACTTCTAAGTCGTCGTATTTTTGCTCTTTCAGATATCTTCTGAATTCATGTAAATACCGAACTGCATGAAGCCTAGAAGAAGTGACAATCATTGCTTTAGCATTTCCTCCAATTTTATTTTGAGTAATATTTAAAAAATGTTCCACCATAATTACGGTTTTTTGGGCTAAGTTGTGGGGGTGCAAGGATTCAAATCGACGAATAGCAGTAGCTCCCCGGTTACTATCTAATTCTGGATCGTCCGAGATTTTTTTTATGATTTCAAAATAATGCTTGTAAGTAATATAGTTTTTCAGAACATCTAGGATAAATCCTTCTTCAATGGCTTGTTGCATGGAGTAGATATGAAATGCTCTGTATTTTCCATCAGCTTGTTTATCACCAAACATTTGGAGTGTTTTATCTTTGGGAGTAGCAGTAAATGCAAAGAAAGAAAGATTTTTATGCTGGCCATGGACTGCAAGCTCATCGAGAAGTTTATCTTCTTCATCTTTTCGTTCTAATTCCTCCAAGTTTTCCAGTCGGGCATATTCTTCAAGAATATCTTTAGTATCTGCTAGGGCTTTTTTCAGTTTCTTGGCAGATTCTCCTGTTTGGGAAGAATGTGCTTCATCCACAATGATGGCGAAATTATGGTTACCTCCCATAATTTCTTTATAGAT
>DAIMET010000159.1:0-1908 GCA_036725105.1 Calditrichota bacterium | reverse complement strand
TCCCTGTAATTGCGTGTGATATACTATGTATAGTTGCGTAAGGTGTAGAAAGAGAAGATAATAGATAGAAATAGCTATCCAGGACTGCCAAATTAATGGCAGTTCTTTCTTTCTAATGGCAGTTTATAGCTATTCAAGGCATGGTGAAGAAAGATATACAGTCAAGCTCAGTTGCTAGCAGAATAGTTGCTCGTTCTTCGGTGTTAGTTCTTGGTTAGTTCTGATCATTGAACTCATGTGTTGTTCTGACTTGAATGGCTCTCAGTTGCTGCCATTTTTGTCGCTTTTTCGTGCCTTGAAATGCTCGATATTTGAACTCATGCAAAAGCGTGTTTGTCATCGCTTTCTGGCTTTCTGTGCGCATTGAAACCACCAAACGCTGTAACGCTGATAGGTACTCCATTTCAGAGGTAACCCCCTAGTCTCGTGTGGCGGGGTCTTTCTCACACATTTTTCTATTTATTCCACGAAAGTGAACTACATTTCAAGTCTCTGAATCTTGGTAAATGTTGTGAGAACGCAAAACTGTTAGAATGCTCAAAACTCAGGACTGCATTGAAAGGCTAATTTTAACTAATACATTAGCAACATCACTATTAAATGAAACTCTAAATAGGCAAATCTCTCAAAGCCGCTCCTAGAAACAACTCTATCCACGTTGGGGTTTTCTGTCTCCCAAAATTAAACGAAAGAAGAAAAGAGAAAAGAAGCAAAAGAGAAAAGAAGAAAGAAAAGTGTGTGTTAGATCTTTGTAGAGCTTAGAAGAGCATAAGATCTAAGATCTTTAAGATCTTTAAGATCTGCAATAAGGTGAAATAAAAATCGCCGAGTTTGACAAGAGTACGAGTAGCTGACGATAGACTTACCCTTACACGAGTGGAGGTTTAGATATGCTTATATGCAAGCCTATTGAAGAGATAATTTCCGATAATCTAATAGATGCTGCTGGCGATATGTGTATCAGAGTCTTGTTTACAGACGGCTCGATGGCTGTTGTTAAGGATTCTGACGTTGACTATGATAACTGGTGCGTACATTTCAGCACCAAGCCGAGGGGTTGTTAAGTGCAACTGATTGTTGAGACTTCAAACATAAATGCCTGAAATTCGTGCGAGAGTGCCTCATATTTGAAAGTTATTGTGGCAGATGATAAAACATAAGGGTAAAGGGGTTAAATTCAATACAGAGCGTTTTAGATAGCAAATAAAAGAAATGCAGTTGTAAGCAGCTTAGGAAGGCAGATAGAAATAGGGTGGTATTTTATTGGGGCTTAATTAGCTGTTTTGAGAAGCCCAATAAATTTTTTCGCTGATTTTAGGGTAAAACAAGTGATTAACATAAAGTGGAGGGTTATTGGTGGCAATAATTGCGTTGAATAGTGAAACGAGTGACCGAATTGTACTAAAGTGCTTAGAAGTATAATTCCAAACGAATGAAAGTACAGGAGGCGAAAAGATGGGAGATGTGCATGGCTTATTCCAGTTGGATAAGAGACTCTGCTTGATAAAGGAGAACTTTGCTTATTTTGTAGATGACATTGAAAATGTAACTGGTGATGACTGGAATGACAAGCCGTATGAGTGCAATGCTGGCGATCCGTATGATGAGTTTGATCCTTTGGTTGTTTACTTTGACGAAGGTTATATGTCCAGAAGACCTGGAACTTCATTTGATGCAGGTGAGCATATCTCTCTTGACGAAATAAAGGAATCTCACGGCAGTTTCATTGTTTACTACAAAGACGGAGACACAATATCATACGGTGACACATTGAAGAAATTTGTTGAAACGCTTAGAAAACATGAAGGGAACGCATATTTCCTAGTAGAGGTAGAGATACCAGAAGATTGATAAGGAGGTGCAAGTGTGAAGATTGACATTAGCATTGAGGATGTTAGCAAAGACGAT
>DAIMET010000158.1:0-1912 GCA_036725105.1 Calditrichota bacterium | reverse complement strand
CATCCAGAAGATAGATTTCAGGTTTAGCAAGCATAGCTCTGGCTAAATCTAATTTACGTTTCATCCCAAATGAAAACTTCATGTAAGCCTTATGACGTGAATCTTCCAAGTGAAATAGATGTAAAAGTTCATTGATTCTGTTTTTAAGATCCTTACTTGGCATTTCCAACATGGTTCCAAAAAATTCCAAATTTTGTGCTGCTGTGAGTCGGAAATAAAACGATCTACCCTCACCAAGTGATAAGCCAATATACTTCTTTACAAGCTCGGGTTTGTGAAGTACTGATATTCCATGAACGAAAACAGATCCGGCATCCGGAACTAAAAGTGTAGCAATGATTTTTGCCAATGTGGTTTTCCCTGAACCATTCACACCAATCAATCCAAAAATCTCACCCTTTCCTATAGATAAAGATACATTCTGCAACGCTACAACATTTTTCTTAGCCTGCCGAAATGTTTTCGAAACCGATTCAATGGCAATCATCATGCAGAAATACTAAGAAGACTTCTCCGAAGTATTCTGCTTATCATCTTTATCTCTTACAACTCTATCATCTCTTTTTTTAAGCTCATTACGTTCTTGTTTTTCCAAGGCTATATGCATTATTTTATTGAAAAAATAATCATATCGATATGAGTCACATTTAGGAATATACTCCAATTCAGATGTTTCACCATGCTGAATATGACAACTTGGACATCCACCAAGGCATATGGGAAAAACATTACAATCACGACATTTATCGTTATCAAATGGGTCATAATTCATCCATTTGATATAATTCATTTGTTCAACAGTGGTCATGTTATCTCTTAGGACATTACCAATAGCTTCGTTTTTTAAAGAGACAGCTTCCCAACATTTGAAAATATAGCCTTCAGGATCAATAGCAAATACACCTTCGGTTACTGCTCCGCATATTCGAAAACCTGGTCTAGGATAAACAAACGTAGGAAATCCTTTTTTGTGTAAAAGGTCTACAAAATTTGCATTAGTTTCAGCAAAATCTTCTTCTCCAAGGCATCCGTGAGTAATGCTTTTACATGTCGAAGTATATGGCTTGATGTAACCAAGATAGGGATAGACATTCCCGTTGTTTAGTTTATTCTCTATCAACAAATCAATTAATCCTGGAATTGAATTTGCATTTGATTTGTCAATATTAATTCGAACACTTACTTTCATTACATCAGATAACTTTTTTACGCTTTCAATGATTCTCCAAAAAGTACCCTTTCCATTTTTGAGCTTCCGCTTTCGGTCATGAAGCTCCGGTGTGCCATCTAATGTTATCTGTACAGCGTTAATTTGATTTCTTGAAAACATATCAATCGTTTCATCATCAATTAAATATCCGTTAGTAACAATCCCAGATGAATATGGGATATCCTTTTCTTTTGCTAATGCCATAATCTGCCTAGACATATTGTCGATTAATTTGTACTCAAGAAGAGGTTCTCCGCCATACCATTCGATGTGAAGAGATGTTGTACTCTTTTGTAGATGGTTTTCAATAAAACTACTAACAGCAGTCTGTACTTCTGTACTCATCCCTTGAACGCTATCATGTTTTTGGTAACAATAATCACAAGTGAAGTTACATAGCATTGTGGGTAAAATAGTAAAGCTTAATGCAGTAGAACGAAATCTTGAACTATTGTACAGGTATTTTAGCAGTTGCACTTCATCGAAATTTCGATCAATAACAAAATTACCTTTTATTAAGTCTTGTGACCATTCTTCATGATTACAAGCAAATTCTGATACTACATTGTCAGATGGTGAATACGCACATAAAAAAGGGAATTCGTTATCATTAATCTCTACCAAAGCATTGGATAATGAATTAAAAAGAAGCTTTTTGCCTTTATTTTTTGAAGATATTACAATGTTATATTTTGAGTCAAT
>DAIMET010000157.1:0-1931 GCA_036725105.1 Calditrichota bacterium | reverse complement strand
TTATACGTGTCCAAAAAACCGAATCAATCATTGCCAATCCACAAGGAAAAGGGATAATCATTGTATCCCGTTTGATCGATACATTCTAAATATTCGTGAGGTGGGTATGATTCAGTCTTCTGAGAAAGTTAATGTGTATTTTGTTTCCATTCCAGCTCATACGTTCTTACACATTAAGAACTATGAAAGCAATGGATATTTTGATTTCTGGGAAAAACAAGATAAAATCCCAAAGCAAGATTGTGACACAATTTGTGGTTTGCTTGACAGTATACCAGGAAAGTTGGATGGCGCAGACAATTCTATTGGTTGCTTTAGCGGTCAAATCATGGCAAGGCTTTTTGAAGCAAACAACAAAAAGCCAGAAGCTTACGGAATTCGCCTACCAGAGAATTATCAAGGGCCAATTCCAAAACAAATGCTATTGATGTCAGTTCCAAAAAATGAGTACGTTGTCTTTGAACACGGACCATTTGATTTTGAAAAGGAGTGCAATGCTGTAGGATCAAAACTCAGGGATGCAATGAACTCATTTTCTTTTACCGATACAGCCTATGAACTTGATGAATCAGCAGGTCGCATATCATACTATTTCTTTAATCCAACGCAGTATATGAAACATATACGACCAGTAAAAAAGAAATAGTAATTATTCAGTCATAGTTAAATATAGTAAATCAGGTTCATAATTGGTACATGGAATGACAGGCAGTTTCTTTAAACCTTCAATCTGTGCAGGCTGCGGTAAAACAAAAGCAAGACAGTCCATTACACCAGGCTGCTTGTTTGCATACAGAAGCCAATCATAAATGGAAGCAGGAGTTGGATCCAAAGCAACATTGTACCAACCATGATGATTGTCATAAAAACCTGGGCAACCATTCACCTTTGCAAATGTGGCTGTTTTTTGCATAGCTTGAAACAGTGCAAGGTTCATTCCCTGAACAACAAAATTTTGGGCGAGTAGTCCTTGGGTAGATGAAAAATAGGGTTGTTGCATGAACTCTTCAAAAGATGGCTGCCAACTTTCTATGTTCAATACTTTATCGTGGTTGTATTCTTGCTGTAATTCAAGGATTAAAAATTTCTTCTTGATTGTAAAACCTACAGAAGTTGATATATGCAAACTTGCTTCATTTGTGACATGAGTACAGTTCACAATTTGAGAAACTCTTCCTTTTTTGCGATCTTCAATTGCTTTCTTAAAAAGTTCTTTACAAATCTGCCAGCTTAAATGTTGTCCTCTGAAGTTTTCATGTACGCGAAGTCCTTCTAGAATGCCTGAACCATCTTCCAAATAAGAATACTTCCCTGTAGCAATCACTTGATGAGTTGAAATGTCTTCAATGCACAAAAAAAGTCCAGGAGAATCTACCCATTGGTGAAAAACTTCAGGCAGATAATCATTCCCTTCCCAAATGGATTTGGAAAGCTCACAAATTGACTCATAATCATCATGACGCAAAGGTCGTATCACCCAATTTTCAATATCCATTTCTTCATCTCTTGAGTACATACATACTCCTCCTGCCAATATGGTTTTGTAACTATTTGTCGTTGACTTTTCATTTTCTCTCCGATTTAACGAGATGTATATTTTTAGCAACTAGTTGGGGAATTCTTTAAGGTTGAATAAATTCTTCAAAACTATCCATAGTAATATTCACAATAGTGCTGCCGGTATAGGTTTCTAAAAACTGAGACCCTTTATGCTTTGTGTCTTTCATTTTTAACTCGAATCCTTTTAAGGTTCCCCCGTATTCTTCTATCAAATCAACTTCCTGTTGTTCATATGTACGCCAGAAATAATAATTCTTTTTAATCCCCAAAGCAGAATCTCGTTTCATTCTCTCTACGATTAAAAAATTCTCCCATATATGACCCTTATCATCGCGATATTTCATTTCATTGAAATTTCGAATTAGAGCATT
>DAIMET010000156.1:0-1947 GCA_036725105.1 Calditrichota bacterium | reverse complement strand
TCTTTGTCGGAGGGGAACCAACGCTTCCACATTTGACTCCAGCTGTTGATGGCAATCAGCACAATCATGAAAAAACTTCCCAGTGCTGTGGGTATGGTAGCTTTATCAAACCCTCCTTGTATGCCCCATTGCACGCAGCTGCATACCAGGCAAGAACCAAGAACAACAAGTACTTTTGGTTTTCCTTTCAGGTGCCTTGCTGTCTTTTCAATCAATAGGGGAAGTATAAAACCAATACAGCCAGAGACCAACGACCAATCAAATATTACATTTGTATTCATACTATCTCCTTGTTGTCTTCGAGGTGATACATGCGGTACAAAACACTCGCAAGTTCAGCTCTTATCACTGGATCATCAGGACGGAAACCATCTTCATCTCCAGTCATGATTCCTTTTTTCATGCAAAACTCCACGGCTTCATCGTACCATGGTTTTTCAAGTACACTGTTCATAATATCGTTGTATGGATAATGTTCACCTGGGCAAAGCGTTGGAATGATAGAATTGTGAGGATGTATGCGGAAATTGGGAATACCATGCTTGATTTTCAGTTGACGCAAAACTTTCACGAGCGATTGAAATTGCACCGGCTTCATGAATTCTTTTTCAAAGTTTCCCATACAACATACGCCCAAAGAATTCCAATTGTTGATATCGTTTTCAAATCGATCAAATCCAACATGTGGGCATACCAATCCCTCGGGTTGTCCTTTGAAATGTGTGCCTTGATGTCCAATCACATGATGATATTGCAAAACAAATCGGGATCCATATTCCTGGTGAAGTTTGTTTTCAATCGCTTTGTAATGTTCCTTTTCTCCCATTTTGTTGCTGTGAATACCACTGTGATGCAAAATAATGTATTGGATGCTTGTCATAGACTCCAAATTTCTTCCCCCCATTTCTTCACAATTCCCTCTTTCATTTTGTGTAAAATCTTTTTGTGTTGTCTAGAATACGTGCTTTGATCTTTTCCAAGCAAAGTAGCCACTCTTGAAGTGGATAAATTGCAGAAATCCATTAAATAAACAAGTTGTTGTTCCTCTGGTGTCAACTGTGATATTGCCTCCTTCAATACAGCTTCTTTTGTAACACCTGGCGTTGGATCCGTATAATTCGTTTTTTCCTTCACAAAATCGGGTGATGTTGGTGGCTTTGAATACGTGTGCAGATACAAAGAATTTTTGCGACACATGTCCACATAAATTTTTCGAAAACATTCTTTGTAAAAAGAAAACGGATACGGAAACTTCTGTTGGATCACTTCTTGAAACTTACACTGGCAGCGATGATGAAATTCCTCCTGTACGGCTTCAGAGGGTAGTCTTTTAATGAAATGACTTATGGCCGCCTCCACCTTTCGGAATTCATCTTTCCACTCACGTCCAGTAATCTCCAGTACTTTTATTGTTTTCATAACAATAAATCCTCCTACAAATATAATATTGGGAATATGAACCCATATAAGGGATCGATAAAATAATACTATTATGCATGATGAAATACTGAAACATATCTTTACTAAAAAGAAATGAAACATGAATAAACAATGCAAGGAAATAGTTCACTAATATTGAATACAACATGAATCATGATTGAAATAACGAATGAAAAAATATTGCGTTGATGAAAATCACAAAAGCCCATCAGAAGGCTTTAAGGAAAATTAGAGAAAGTTTGTTACTATTTCACAGTAAATTCCTGGAAAAATCATTGTTGTTGTTGGTACCAACAACAAAGCAAGTGAAGAAAAATAATCCATCAAATACCAAAAAAAAGCAAAGGATTTGATTTTCAAAAAAAGTCTGTTTGAAAAGAACTTGTTACTTTATATTGTACTGGTTCAAAAATTGTAAAAATGCTTGTCCAACAGGATCATCAGGATCGCCCATTGCCAGGGCGATTTCATTGTGATTCTTTTCTGGAGCATAATAGCAGGAAGCAC
>DAIMET010000155.1:0-1948 GCA_036725105.1 Calditrichota bacterium | reverse complement strand
TCACATTCAGTTTGATCTTGAATAGAGTATGCAATGCTTTTCCCATGTTTAATGAGTTCAAGGTATACCGTGTTTTCCAATAATCTTCCCATATCCTGGCTCAGTTTAAAATCCAGTGCAGTACCCAACCCCTGATCGATCACATATGTTCTCTTTCGAGAAAATTCCGTTTTGATGACAGATTCATCAAATTTATCCAAACAATGGTTAAGGAAGATGGATTCTGTGTAAGACTGAAAATCGTACAAGGTGTTTTTGCTGATTTTGTAGCCTTGCGATTTCAGTTCAAGGTACACTTTATGTACACTAAAATCGCATGCACTGGAAGAAATGACTCGTTTGCAGAAGTATCTCAAAGCAGCGGTTTGAGAAATGTCATACCGCTGTATCAAGTCTCGAAGAACCATCACATTGAAGTATTCCTGCAGTATTTTAATCCGAATATTTTCATCTTTACCAATGATTTCTGGAAAACCTCCCTGGTGAATAAAACTTTGAAAAAGTGATTGCATCTTTCCTTGACCAGAGCTTGTATTAATGTTAATGGAGGGGTGATGGATCGCTCGATATTCGTGAAAAGAAAGAGGATATACTTCAAAGTTTAGTGTTCTTCCACGCAAAGAGGATGCAATTTCTCTGGACAACAGCGTTGCATTGGATCCGGTAATATAGATGTGTTTACTGATGGTTTCGTAAATTCTTGCAACAAACTTTTCCCATTGGGGTGCTTCCTGAATTTCATCGAAGAAGAAGTAACACTGCGAAACGTCCACTCCAGGGAATAGTTCTCTGTAGGATTGAAGAATAATATCCAGTTCATCGCAGCGAAAAGGGATTCTTTCGTCTTCAAAGTTAATGAAAACAATGTGTTCTTTTGGAACTCCTTGCTGAAGTAGTTTTTCAATTTGATTGTATAGCATGTACGTCTTCCCACTTCGCCTAGCACCTGTCAAGGATACAATCTTGTCTAGACCAGTAGGTATTTCAAGAGATCTATTCCATCTCATTGGAAGAGCACGAGCCTGATTATCAGTCAGAATTGTTTTAATAAGTTCTTTCCTTATCATAAGGAAATTATACCACATAAATTTCCTTTTCAAAGGGAAACTTTAGTCCATATCTTTCCCTCAAATAAGGAAAGTTTTTTTCCTCTTTCTGGGTTTTACACTCCACATTTTCATTGACAAGATTCTTTAAAGTGTATATACTATGCACAATATGGAATCATATAATTTGTCACTTCTAGCCAGAAAAATATTTGAGTTTGATTTGCCGTTGGTTCATTCCAGAACCTTAATGGAACTATTGGAGATTCGCAATCGAAGATCCTTTTTCTCTATATTACAGCGATTTCAAGACGATGGCATCCTCCAGAAATTGGAAAAAGACAAATATCGTATCCTGCAAAAAAACGTAAGTAGTTTTCAAATAGCAAACTTCCTTTATGAACCCTCCTATATCTCTTTAGAAACTGCACTCAGTTACTGGGGCATACTACCCCAGTTTCCTTTTGAAATCACCAGCGTCACCCTAAAAAAGACAGTCACAAAGAGCGTAGACGATATCGTATATTCGTATAGTCACGTATCCAACACCATCTATGGGCTATATGCCAAAGAAAAAGAATTTCTGATGGCAACACCCGAGAAGTCACTTTTTGATCAATTGTATCTGGTTGCCAGAGGCTGGCGATCACTTAACCTGGATGAATGCGATTTGAGCAATGTCAACAAAAAAGAATTCCTCCGCATTTGCACAATGCTGCAAGATGATCGGGCGAATCGATGGATAGGGGGCTTACAATGGTGATGCTAAGTGGGCAGCAGGTAAAAGAATATGTAAAGACTCTGAAAATTAACGAAAGCTTTATTCTCAGAGAATTTGTACAATACACATTTCTGAAAGAATTGTATATGCAAACGTTTTCTGAGAATATTTTTTTCAAAGG
>DAIMET010000154.1:0-1965 GCA_036725105.1 Calditrichota bacterium | reverse complement strand
ATTACTACGCATCGATCTTTTCTTGTTGGGAAGACGATAGTGCCATCGATCTCTGCAACTGTGTCTTTCTTCTGAAGAATCTTGGTTGATCCCAGATATATGAGCGTCAGACCTTTGTACGCAATTTTCCTTATTACGTCCCCAGTCTTTTTAACCTCGAACACCTCGTCATCATTGAGCAGATTGAATTTTTCGACATAGTTGGCGTATTCCTCAAGTTGATCTGAAGCGGAAGTAGATCCCATAGATACAATGAATGGACATCTTCGTCCTGAAACTTTACGATAATCCAGGATAACTCTGTAATCTTGAACAAGTGCTTCACCAAGCAGGAAAGTTACCAACCTATTTAAGTTGCTTTCGTGCCTATTGTTACTGTAGTCCACTTTGCTCATCCGAATCTCTTGTCTAATAGTCTCAGCTAGAATCCGCTTCTTTAATTCAAAGCAAGCTAACGTGTTAGTGTTTGGGTGGATTCCATATGCAATCTTAAATGACTCACCATTTGAACTACTTTGACACCCGACGAGACAATTCTTTTTCCCAACTGCTCTTTGTATAGAATGGGAAAGCTCATAGTAGTCTCTATTAAGGAACTCGCCAATTACAGTATCTGGCAAATTTGCAAATTCAACTTCAACAACCTTGTGTTGATCTAACGCCAAATTGTACTCTAGATTCTCCGAAGAGTTGAAAACACCTGTTTTCGACTGCGGCCCGATCAATTGATATACGGAATTGATCCCTCCAAAGAACTTGTTTGATTTTTTTAGTTGCCTTTCAGTACAATTCTGCGATGCAAGCAGAGCTTTTCCTTCCATGTAAACGAAATTCTGCAAAATCCTCTCCATATTATTCAGAGCGCTGCTCAACGCTGGATTGTCTTCTTCATAAACGTGATATGCAAGAGCTCCAGCAAAAACTGCGCTTGAGTCTACCTTAAAAGGCGTGGCAGACATGTGGGAATCTAAGAGCAGGTAAGCCGTTCTTCTGATTGCATCAAATAGCCTAAAAACCAAAGAAAGAGATTCGAACTTCTCCTGATCTCTTAATAGGAATTTGGAAAGCAAATTTCTGGAAAACTCAATACATCCTTTGTATTGTCTCGCGCGCCTATAGCGCTCCAAAAGGAATAAACCCACAAAAAGATGAATCTTGTACTCATTCATGGAATCTAGGCATTCATCAAACAGACTTCTTACTGATGTGTCAAGCCCCTTTCTGAACGAAATACGGAACTCTGAATCTCTTTTTAACAAGCATAACAACGCTCGAGAACCCGCAAACGTCTCTTTAAAGTGACCAATGTTTGTCAATAACGAAAGACACTGGAGGACTTCACGACCTGAGGGATGTTTGGAAAGCTTGTCACCTTTTGGCAGCTTATTATGCTGACAAGATAAGCCAATCTGGTTGGGAAGATTCTCTGACTTTTCAGATAATCTATCCGCAATTGCCCACTGCAAAAAAACATACTCATATCTAGTATGATGTGCTCCTTGATAGAGTTGCCTCAGACTGCCCAATTGGTTTGTCTCGTGAAGCTTCTTAATATGACCATAATGCTCAAGGAGCTTAATGAGTTGTTCAGTGTAAGGTAATAAATTCACTTCTAGAGTGCCAATTCCTGGAAGATGATAATTCTCAAGTGACAAACGTTCCTCCTTTCCAGCTGCAACAAATCTGCTGAACATTCTATTGAACTGCAAACTTCGATATAGCTCATTTAATTAAGAACCTTTAGCTAATGAACTTATATTATCACAATGAACCTCATATTCTTTAATATGACAAAGTAATTAACTCGACTTATTTCAGTACTTCTGGTGTTTCTGACAAAATGGAAATGGCTCTTCCTCAGATTATATGAACTAACTCATGATCACCTTCAGTTGCAATAGCCGAAATGAGCATCTCCCGTACATTATCCGCTTAATCACCTTTAGCTTGTTTATGACGCCTTCT
>DAIMET010000153.1:0-1965 GCA_036725105.1 Calditrichota bacterium | reverse complement strand
AAAGATAGCAATAAAACTCGCTTCAAGATAGATTATCCGTTTACAAAGCCATACTACCTTGAACCGTCAATCCTGGAACTGGGTGCTGTTGATGGTGAAATGGATGGAAACCCCATACGTATATATAACAAGGAACGTACCATCTGTGACTGTCTACGCTATATGGGAAAGATGGATAAGGAAATCTTTAACAAGGCCATCCAGAGCTATATCGCAGACCGCGAAAGAAACATTCCTCGACTTTCAGAATACGCGAAAAAACTAAGAGTCATGCAGAAGGTGAAAATGATCATAGGAGTGTGGATGTGATGGCAGATATAAAAGCTTCCATTTTGAATGACAGATAGTTTCATGAATAGTATGCCTCAATAAGGGTAGTGTTTCAGTATTTTAAATCCTCTTCTCCAGAAAATAATTCGTAACTACTAAGTTGGTGTTGCCATAGGGGATTGTTTCCTAGTCTTACTCAGCACCTTTGAGCTGTGGAAGGTTATACAAATCGGACAATGTAAACAAAAGAACGTTTGGATTCTCTTTTACTTGTTCTTTTAGTCCAACACTGAACCCACTTTTTGAGAACAACGAGTAATATGTTTCAGCATAATTCTTTGATAACACTTTACTGTTATTCATTAGATTGTTATACACTTCTAATCCTGTTCGTTCGCTTCTATACTTACACTCTCCAACCAGAATTTTCTTCTCAATTTGCGATGCAGCCACAATATCTATCTCAACTTGTATTCGACGCTTCGGATCCGTTCCCCACCACCTGCCTATAGAGGGAAAAAAGAAAGGCAAGTAATGAAGGTGATTCTCCCTTTGAAGGAATTCCATGCACATTTTTTCAAATACAATGCCCATGTAATCGTTTAGATATGGCTTTATGTGCGTTTCAAAAAGATATTCACCGTTGCCCTGAGTAACAGATGAAACATGCTTCGCTATATATCGATACCAAAATAGAAACAAATTATCTTCTATTCGATAAATGGTTTTCCTGGTACTCCCTTCACCAAAAGGAGTTTCTTTTTTAACGATACCAAGAGATTGCAAAGTTTGAAGGTAGACAGAACATAAAGATGAAGCAATTCCAACGGACAGTGCAACGTCGTTTAACCTTGAAGCCCCTCGAGCAATAGCAGTAATAATAGAATTATACCATTGCGGCTCACGCAATTCTTGTTTCAGAAGATTTCCAGGCTCTTCGAATAAATAAGAAGAATCGTCTAATACTTTCTCGACAATATTTTGCTCTATTGAATCCTTTGGATTAAATTTCTCAATATAGGATGGAACACCCCCTGTTATACCATACAGCAGTGCTTGGTCCTCACTTGAGTAATGGGGATAAAAAAGTGAAGTATCTTTGTAATCAAATGCAGTCACTTTCATTTGAGCGGTTCTTCTCCCATACAGGGGACTTTGATAACCCAATACCTGCTTCTCCATAAAACTCATTGACGAACCACACAAGATAAGAAAACCTTTACTATCTTTGAATTTTGTATCAATATACAATTGCAATATAGAAGATATTGATCGCTCAGATGATGCTAAGTAGGGGTATTCATCAAACACAACCACTAGCTGTTTTTCACGAGCCAAATCATGTATGTAGTCCAATGCTCTTTGATAGTTTTCAAAAATAGGATATGCATCAGTTTGAGGCATAGCATAACGGAATATGCTGTCACTTAAATTCTCTAAATTTATCTTCGATGAGGCTTCAATGCCAGTAAAATATATTGTGGGCTTGTTTTTACAAAACTCATTAATCAGAGTCGTTTTCCCAACACGTCTTCTACCATACATTACAATGCACTCGAATTGCTCGCTTAGGTACAGTTTCTCTAACTTTTTCAGCTCATTTTTTCGACCAATAAACATAGAATCACTCCATTTGCTATATCACAATATAGTATATCACAATATAGCAAATATGCACTACTTACTGTACAGAAT
>DAIMET010000152.1:0-1999 GCA_036725105.1 Calditrichota bacterium | reverse complement strand
CCACATCTATGTCGCTGATTTTGGAAATTGCCGCTACCACAAAATTCCAATTGGTGTTCCATCTCAATCGATACCTTCTTCAAAACTTGTAGAAGTTGGCTTATTAGGCTCTATGACGCCGTATAAATCACAATTTCCACTCCTGCAACTTGAAAATGAATATCCCAATATAGATGCAATATCCTTTGAACCTTCTTTCTCCACCTTCAATCCTTCTCCATATTGTTTTCAATACTATGAAGAAGTCCGAAAATTCATGCAACTGGATCGAGGATATCCGCAAACCATTTGCCAACGAACAAAGTATTATTTGGGAGTTCCCAAAAATGATGTGGGTGATTATGATTGGAGTAGTTGGATTCCACTTGTCTATAACAAAATTAAGGATAGTTCTGCAAGCACCGATATTGTTTTGCTACAACCCCATGTAGAATGTACAGAAGATTCCTATACTGCTACTGCACAATTGAAGTGGGAAGAGATATTCCCGATGGAGGATTTTGAAAACTTTCGGTATAGTATTTTTCTTAAAGCTGATCGAATCTACTACTATGATTACTTAGAACCGTATTACTCCGTTGAGAACCTTGCCTATGATATGATACCTTTACTGGGGGATGTAAAAGGAGAATACAGTGGGAATGGATTTCCTTTGTTTTCTTCCTCGGATGAATACCCAACAGAAAAAACCCCCTATTTTTCTCTTACAACTGAACCGTTTACTCTTCCCTTTATTGATGGATTTCCAAAGAATCAGCAACCCAAATGGAGTTTGCACCTTATTTTGAACGATGGAACTGATATGCGTAGAAATCTGTATTCCTGGAGTTTTCCTATTGAAATCGTAGAAGAATCGTAAGCATGACATGTGTTAGGAGGCTATTATGAACAGCAAGTGTATGCGATCGTGTTTTGTGATAGTGATTTGTTCTATTTTATTTATCTCGCCAAGTTTTGCAGAAAGCAAAGAAGACCCTCAATTTACTTCTTTTGCTGTTAATTACCAGAGAACTGGAAGTGTTTCTTCTATTGATTTTCCCTACAGTACGACAGTTGTATGGGAACAGAAATTGCCCATGCATACTAGTGAATTTAACAACTACAGCCACCATCAATGGATGGTTCAGAATAGTGATGCCATTTTTTTCCATACAGACACAAGCATTGTCCGGATTAGTAAGGACGCTGGTACCATACTTCAATCCACTTCAATCCCTGGTCGGATTTATTATGGTGCAGTGACATACATTTCTGATTTGGATGTTTTAATTTGCTCCTATTTCCAAAATGATGTATGGAGCATTGCGATTTATGATCCAGTCACTCTTGAAGAAATCCAAGTTGAGGATGGCTTTTGTTTCTCTTTTGGAGTAGTTTCTATGGGTGTGATGGTTGTCCATGGTAAAATTTACTATCTACAATACATTGATGAATGCTATCACCTGGTTTCATTGGATGTAGGGAAAAAACCCAATCTTGTGTATAGTTTCTCAAAAGGACAATATCCATCTAGTTTTTCTGTCTTTGAAGAATATATGTACTGTATCGTGAAAAGCAGCTCAAATTCTGAAATAGAAACTGTTCTATGTATTGATGTAAACACTTTTACTGTAACATGGAAGCATGACTTCTCCGTTGAACATTCAAGATCAGCAGTGGGATTTATATCATACCCTGTATGCACTGAAGCTGGAATCTTTATCTATCAAAATATCCATCGAAATGGTCATTTGTATTCTTTTCACCCTACCAATGGAGAAATGTTATGGGAAATCCAATTGCCCCATTCTTTAACTTTCAGTTCATTTTCTCTCTTGTCTAATATGACGATTACTGCGAATAATGAAAATGTTTGCTTGTATACAAAAGTATCTGTACCATGGGAGCCCAACCCTGTAAACAAAGTATTTGTTGTTTCTACTAAGGATGGTAATGTAAAACGTGATTATACCGTCACTGATGAAATCCAAAAGATGTTACAGACCGATAAAGATATCGT
>DAIMET010000151.1:0-2022 GCA_036725105.1 Calditrichota bacterium | reverse complement strand
ATCAACTATTAGGAAATTCCGAATAGTTCAAAAAGAAGGCAAGCGCAAGGTAAGCCGCAAAACTCGTCGTTACATTCTACAGATCCAATGATTGAGGCAACCATAGGTGAAAAACTTTTGAGAAAAAAAATAAACTTCACAGTGCTAATTGAAAAAGCTGCAAACGACATATATATTGCTTCTGTACCCTCATTAAAGGGTTGTTTTACTCAAGCAAAAACGATTGAGGAGTTACTACCAAGAATTACAGAAGCCATTCAACTATACCTAGATACGGATGGTGGAGATTTTGTTCCCAATGAATTTGTAGGCATTCAGAAACTGCAAATTGAGATATAATAAGAGTACCCGTCATTTTGTTGTTGTGTGATTTCCAAGTGGTTCCCCAAATCCACCTCTATAGAAGGGTATTGGATTTCGGATCTTTTTCACAAACACAACATTCCTGCTTCATTTCTTCATGTGAAATGTAATCTTTTATGCTGGTATCTTCGTTTCTTTTTTGAGCTTTTAGCAGTAACTCATGCTCTTCTACTATTTCAAGAAAACGATTGTAGGTTTCGGGGGAGAGTAAAACACAAGCTGGTTTATTGTTTTTTACTACAATTTTAATCCCTTCTTTTTTGAGTTCTTCGAATATTTTTCCTGCTTCTCCCTTGTTGAAACGAGAAATTGGTATCATCATTTCTACAAGCTTTTTAACATTTTCTAGATCAGAAACCATTGCAATCTCCTTGTTAGTAAAAATATTGTCACCAATACTGTAATAAATATAGATAAATATGTCAATAAATATGACAACTTTTACATTGTTGTTAAAGAGCAAATTTGCCAAGTATCCAAGAAACAGTGTTTTTACACCATTGTTTAACTCACAGATTTCTAGTAACAAGTTCACAGAGAAATCTACAAGTATGCTCATATTGTTTCTTACATGCGCATTCTTGTAAAAACACAAATGTCCAATTACACTGACACCAAAAGTATGTAGAGATTGCATCGAAGAATATGTTTCCTTACGCCAACCTACATTTAACCCAAACGGCGTTTTCAATAGCTGAAAAATGATTAACTTTCATGCATACTTAATGTAGAATAGTATGCAAGAAAGTGAGGCAAATGATTACTACGAATGCAGAAAGAATACTTCAGATGGCTTCTGATAACCATGGCATTATAACTGCTGAAAAGATTACCAAAGCAGGGATATTACGTTCTCACATAAAAATTCTTGTTGATAAAGATCTTTTGGAAAGAGTGTCCCGTGGTGTATATGTACTTCCAACCTCAATAGAAGATGAAATGCTGAGTCTTCAAGTAAGGTTTAGGCAAGGTATTTTTTCTCATGAAACTGCGTTGTTTATTCATGATTTAACCGATCGCACACCACTACAATATACTCTTACATTTCCACTTTCGTACAATACCTTGTCAGCAAAAAAAGAAAACCTGCGTTGTATGAGAGTTAAAACCGAATATCACTCTCTTGGGGTTATGTTGGCTAAATCACCATGTCAAAACGTAATTCGTGTCTATAACCCAGAGCGAACCCTTTGTGACGTACTGAAAACTCGAAGCAATACAGACATACAGATAATAACTGATGCCTTTAAACAATACGTACACAACCCACAAAAGAATATTCCCTTACTCTCTCATTATTCCAGAGTGTTTCATGTTGAAAAGAGGGTAAGTTACTATCTGGACGTGTTGCTTTGAAACATACAATGCAACAATGAAGTGCAGTTTAAATGAAGCCAAAACTAACAATACCCAGCCTGGATGACCATTTATATTGGATGTGCTATACTCCGTATGTGCTTCATAACTGGTTACCCGCTCATCATTATCCATGCTAAAAACACTTTTGAAGAGAGTGAACTCGATGAAGTATCAACTATTAGGAAATTCCGAATAGTTCAAAAAGAAGGCAAGCGCAAGGTAAGCTGCAAAACTCGTCTGTACATTGTATGTGAAAGGAAACTCAATCATGGATTCAGCATCAATTCGAAAAATTATAGA
>DAIMET010000150.1:0-2029 GCA_036725105.1 Calditrichota bacterium | reverse complement strand
TGCCACTGTGTTATCTATCACTTCCTGCTGTGCTCCCACCAGGTAGAAGGTTTTCTCCTGATATGAAGTACCTATTATGTCAAGCCACAACTCGCAACCAGGTATTTTTACTGAATTTTTGAATCCCTTCTTTTTGAGAGCCCATACTGCCCCAATCCCGTCGCTAAAGCCAATATTCTTGTTAAAAAGTTCACGCGTATTATCAGTTGCATGTAGTATTTTTTCTGCGTTGACTGCAATCAAGCTCTTCTTCTCGGAAAAAGCAAGATCTATAATTTGTTCCCTAGACGAGAAACAGTAAGTCCTTATTCCGTTGATTACTATGCTATCCAATTCAAACAAACTAAGATATCTATTCAACCTCTATTAACCGGCCAAATCTTCCGGTATGAATGTCTTCTTTTATGATATGACCAGGATTTCCCACAACAATTGTATGTGAAGGGACACTTTTTGTAACCATAGTTCCAGCTCCAACTACTACTTCATCGCCAATTTTTACACCTGGCATGATGATCGCATTTGCACCTATAAAACAACGTTTTCCTATATATGTATTGGCTTTTATATTCCTGGAGAAGTCATGGCTGAAGATAATAGCACCTGAGGCCACATAACTATCTTCATCAATATGTATTCCTGCTGGATATGTTTTATCAAGTTTTGCCCCAAAAGATATTCTTGCTTTACTTGAAATATCCATTCCGTATAACCTAGTTAAGGAAAGATGCCTAATAGAAATTGCGAGAAGACGGATTATTTCACGTATTTTTTTCATCAGTTCTATGTGATAAAAGGTAAAAACTCATTCCATAGAGCATCCATGCGTTTGGCCATCGCATATATGGAATTTTAACCACCCGATTCCCTCTTTTTTGGAAATAAAAGAATCCATACTTATCCTGCATATTTGTAATTGCCCAACCTGACATTAAGTTAATAAAGTCCTCATATTCTTTGAATTTACCAAGGTGATAAAAGGTAGGGATAGCTTGTGCGGCACAATGAAGATCCACCAGGTTGCCCGGGGTATCATAATAATAGGCTTTGCCCGACGCATGGTCGAAGAAGTGATTAAACCAGTAATTAAAGCCAACTTCTATATTTTTTTTAAAGGTATTATCTGAGCACTTTTGTTGATATGACGAAAGGCTTTCCAGCTTAAACGCTGTATGGAAATTGTCTCTCCATCTGTTACCAACCTGATCACTGTGAGGGAATGAGCCATCTGCATTTTGCAAATCACATACAGCCCTTGCCGATAAAAACGCCAGCTCTTTACAATTTTTTTCTTTAGTAATTTCATATATATGCGATAATGACCTGGTTGCCAGCAATGTGGCATTATAAACAGCCTGATTGTCTAGTGGAGAATATGAGAACATGAAACCCTCCTTTTTGGGAATTCGGTTCAGATCGTTTTTAATAAATTCTGCAGCAGACAATGCATGGTTCAGATACTTTTCATTCCTAGTAATTGAATAGGCTCTCAGCAGGGCCTCAATACCAAAAGAAGTTGCTACGATAGTTGGAGTTGAACGCGGTAAATAAAACGCTTTTGATTGCCAGTCAAAGTTGTATCCCCAGCATGAATTTTGAGAACTTATGTTTGATCGTAACGAAACAAGTAATTTCGCAAGGTAATCTACCTTCTTTATGAGTTCTTTTTCACTTCCAAATTCCTCAGTATTTGCATTTCGCTGATATTTTAAAAGATTACAGTAGCCTGAAAGGAAGAGAGCAATACCTTTTGAATTATAGCCCTTAGGTACCAAAAAAGGCTTTCTCAAGTTTATGGGAGCCTTTTTAAACAGTTGGATCCAGACCAACCTGGCCAATTCAATATTCTTAAGAAAAGGCACAGCGCCAAAAATCTTGGAATTCAGACCGTCGTAAGGATCCCATCCTTTATACTCCTCCTGGCCGCAATAGTTCTCAAGTCGCCCGAAGGATTCTTCTACCTCCTTAATCCAGGTATTGTCTAGTGCCATCGATGTAAAAATGCCCCTTCTACAAACTTACAGGTAAA
>DAIMET010000149.1:0-2037 GCA_036725105.1 Calditrichota bacterium | reverse complement strand
AAACTCCCGTAAACAATATGCGAATTGATGCTACAAGGGGATATGAACCCACTGGTGTTAACGTTAATCTAAAAGTATCCCATTTTTAGAAGAATTGCAATAAAAAAGTATACCACCTCAACCTCTAAATCTTCTTGTATACTTTTGGTAACACAAACCCAAAAGAACAAGGAGTAGAAAGATGATTGAAATGGTATTACACAATTATATACGATATTTGTATCACAACAAAATGTGGAGTATACGAGCAATTGCAAAACACTGTGAAGTTCATCGAAAAACAGTTCGAAGAGCCATTCAAAATGATGACCCAAACTATCACCGGTCTGTCTCAAAGAAAAAACCGGTCAATGGAGACTTTGAGGAACGCATAAAAGTGATGCTGGAAGAGAATTGGAAATGCAAGAAAGCAGATAAAATTACCAAATTTCGGATGTATACACTTTTGCAAGAAGAAGGATATCGCGGTTCTTATGAAGCCTTTACCTGGGAAACTCGCTGTATTGAAAAAGCACTGGGGCATCCACAAAAAGAAGCATTTGTAAAGCTGCTACCCATGCAAAGTCATTTGCAAGTGGATTTTGGTGAAATTCAACTCCTAGAGAATAACCAGCTTCGAACGATGTTCTTTCTATGTTCAAAGCTTTGCTGGAGTAAAGTGGAATATGTACAGTTGTATCCACGCTGTTCGACAGAATTCTTTTTGGACGGATTGGTGAAGTCCTTTATCTTTTATGGAGGCATCCCTCGTTGTATTCTTTTTGACAACCTTACACCGGCAGTGAAAAAAATCCTACCAGGAGAAGACCGTATCCTGCAAGACAGTTTTCTTCGTTTTCAATCCTACCACTGCTTCGAAGCTCGATTTTGTGCGGGAGGAAAAGGGAATCAAAAAGGTCGCGTGGAGCACTTGGTTGGATATATCAAAAACAATTACTTCAAACCCAAGCCTCCGTTTACTGGTTTTGCATCCATGAACGAAGCATTGGAAAACCAATGTATACGCCGAATGCAACAACAAACCTTGGAAGGAAAAACCTGGGAGCAGCGATTGATCGAAGAACAACCACAATTTCTACCCTTGCGAGATCCCTATGAATGTGCTCGCATTGTGGAAGCCAAAGTGGATACGTATCAATTGGTACATGTGGAACGAAACCGATACTCCGTTCCCACGTCCTATGTAGGTCAACGCGTATTGGTCAAACTGTTTCCTTTTCAGGTGGTTATTCTTAGCAATCACAAAGAGATTGCACGCCATGATCGTTTTTTTCGAAAAGACGAGGAACATTTGGATCCGTATCACTATCTTGCATTGCTGGAAAAGAAAACACGTGCCTATGAAGAAGCAAAGGTTATTCATGAGTGGCATTTGCCTCCCATTTACGAACGCTTTCACAAAGGAATACAAGCACGCGTCATGTCCAAATCCAAAGGTACTCGAGAATTTATTGCCATTCTGCGATTAACAGAAACCTATGGAGTAGCAAAAATAGCCAAAATACTGCATGTGCTGGAGAAAGACTATCACTTTAGTTTTCAAGAGGTTGTGAGTACGCTACGTGTATGGACCGAAGCCAAACGTCATGTATCTCCATTGCCGGATGCTATCCTTGCACAGAATGGACTCGAAGCATATCGATGGGGAAAGTCTTCCTTAGAACCGTATGCACAATTCACAGGGAAGGAGAGCAAGTCATGAATTCATTGTCTTCTCCTCTGTCCCCAGAGGATCTTGTAAAGAAACTCATAGGCCATGCCAAGCGTTGTAAATTAGCGGGAGTAGCTAAAGAACTTACTACCATTGGAGAAGAAGCCAGACAACAAAAGTGGAGCTACGAAGAATTCTTATGGCATTTGTTGGAAGCGGAAGTTCTTCATCGCAAAAATAGTCGATATCAACGACTTCTTAAACAAGCCAAAGTACCCCATATTAAAACACTGGATCAATTTCGATTTCAACGAGCATCCTTTTTGTCCAAAGCAGAAATTGAATCTTTGCATACATTGAAGTTTATCTCCGAAGCAAAGAACATT
>DAIMET010000148.1:0-2070 GCA_036725105.1 Calditrichota bacterium | reverse complement strand
GTCCATTACAACAGCGTCATACTTTTCAAATTTCTTCTTGTACCACGTCAATTGTCGTTGGTTCATGGCTTCTTTCAATTCAATAATCATATTGGGAACAGAAACAAACAATACCGACTTTCCTTCCATAATTGCTTTGATAGCCAGCCCAACAACATAGTGACTTTTACCTGAGCCTGGAGAGCCAATCAATATGACATTCTCTTTCTTGGCAATGAAATCCAAGGTTTCCAATTCATCAAAGTGCGATCCATATTCTTTGGGGTACTTACTGCGATCAAAATCTTCCAAATATTTCTTCACTGGAAATTTGGCTTGTCGCATCCGATTGTGAATGCCATTGTTTTTTCGTTGTTCATGCTCTCGCTGTAAAAAGGTTTCCAGCAGTTCTTCGTGACTCATATTGGTGTGCCTGGCTTCTTCCAGAAGTTCCATATGATGGTTTTTCAAATAGGGCAGTTTTAGAATCATAGCGGTTGTGTAAATCGAAGAATGGTTCATACGGGTTCCTCCGGTACACTGAGGTGACTGTATTGCTGGAGCTGTTTGAGAGTCATGCGTACCACATGGTTTTTCTGTTCTTCTATTACAGGCTGTTCTTTTCCTTTTTGCTGCAGAAGTGGAATAATTTCATCCATTGGTTTGTCTTGGTATTGGAGAAGCAAATCAATAAACACACGAGGCTGACCTACATAGTAGACTTCAAAGACTGATTTTAATGCTGGATTGCTCTTCAACGCCATGGAATTCCGAATTGCCCCTGGTTTCTTTCGCAGAGTAGGCAAGTAGTGTTGAATCTGTACGTGGTATTTCTCTTGATCCGATCGTTTGTGGGTACACACAAAATGATTGTTTGCATAGAAATCAAATCGCTGGGCATAGATTTTTGCTGTCACTGTTTTGCCTACCAGGTAATCTGGAACAGAGTAGAAGTGATTGTCGATCCGTGCAAAACTGTAGGTATTGATCTTCACTTGTCGAATTTCTGCCAATTCCAATTTGGGCTTGTAGGGTAGAAGAGCTTGTTTCTCTTGTTCCCATAGACTGTTCTCATTGTGCTTCTTGCACTGCTCTTGTAAATACTGTTCTGCTTCGTCCCAGGAATCAAATTGATACCGCTTGGCAAAAATTTCATTGCGAAGGATCTTGACACTGCTTTCCACGTGCCCTTTTTGCTCGGGGCTATAACAGCCAGTGACATTGATGACATAGCCATAGTACAATCCCATTTTGATCAGGTCAGGATTCAATTCTTTCTCATTGCGTCCCAGGAACTTGGTCACAACATTTTTCATATTGTCATAGACAACTTCTCGATATACACCTCCCATCATTTCAAAAAAGGAAACATGCGACTCTAAAAAGACAGCTTTCTTTTGATTGGTATACAGATACGCCCATCGCAAATTGGAAGCAGGGGAAGAAAAGACAGCCATGTAAGCGTTTACAAGGGTGTTGTGGATTTCCAATTTCACATCTCCAAAATCAAATTCCACTCGATCTCCCAAATTGTACTCTTGTTTGATGAAGCATTCTTTCTGGTAATTTCGCTTTTCTTTAATTTTGGTAGAAATGGTCGAAAGACTGATATCGTATCCTTGCGAGCAAAGATTGTGATGAATCTGTGTGTAGGTTAAGTGCTGTTTATTGGGTCCAAGCTTTTGATGTTTCTCTTCTTCCAATTGAAGAAGTGCATTCAATGCTTGATCGATCTCATCGGTGTATTTGTAGGGTTTTCTGTTGGAACTATTGTACACAGGAGGAGAGACAATCTTCTCTTGTGCATCTTCTACAGAAATAGAGGAATTCTGCATCTCCTCGACTTCGTTTTTGTATTGCCGCCAGTACTTGTTCACAGTTTTACGATTGATATGCAACTCTTTTGCAATTTGACGATTGGAAAGACCTTGCAACTTCAGTCGTACAAATGTATATTTGTCCATCAGTGTAATCACTCCTCTCACCTCCAAAAGGTTGAATAGACTCTTTTGGAGAAGGTTGTAGTACTTTTGGCCCATTTTTCAATTGTTTTTTTACAAAAAGTGATCCATTTTTAGTTTACTAAAAACA
>DAIMET010000147.1:0-2073 GCA_036725105.1 Calditrichota bacterium | reverse complement strand
TAATATGCAGATAATCAAGATAGAGGAGTCATTATCTGCACATATTCTTATTTTTGTGTGCAGATATACCCTTTGAACTTTGCATGCCTTCCCACCATCACAGCATATCTGGTGTATCGGGTTGTACGATTGTTGCAATATGACAGAATTGTGTCACAAAATGGATGAACCAGTTTTTAACTCCAAAGCAAGGTAGTAATCGTTAATCTGCTTTTTAACATATGCAATGAATCGCTGTTTTTGGTAATCAAACCATTTCTAACGATATTCACCAGAATTGTCAATTTGATCTTCAGAGAATCATTCTGATAAAATGGAAATTTGCCCATTGATTACTGGTGAGCTAAAAGCCACGCCCACACAGGTATGCAATGAATCTTTTTACCTTGCACTGTTTCTGTTCCGTGGAGGCTTTTAGTCAATAGTGTAGACTCCTCCAATGAGAAATGTTCCATTGCTTCTACAAGACTGTCTATTTCTCTTGGATGAATCACATCGGTATAGGAAACATTGTACAAAGATATAGAAGGACGAAACACAACAAAATCCACTTCGTGTTTACGTTTCCAGTAGTACTGCTGAAGCATTTGTCTTCGAAACTCCAGGGAACAAATATTCTCTGCACACTGCCCCAAATCAGGACGGATATAGGGAATGTTCAAGTTACGCAATCCGTTATCGGCAGCATAGATCTTTTTAGGTTTCTGTATATCTTGCGTTTCTTTGGTTTTGTATGAAAAGGACTGATTCTGATAAAACAAAAAAGCTTTTTCAAAATACATCAGATAATTCTTGACGGTTTCTGCAGACAATTTGTAAGGTTTTCCCAAGCTTGAATACGTATGGGTTTTCGTAAATTCTTGCAATAGATGAAACGCGAGTAACTCAATCAAGTGCTCATTGCGTACATGATTTGGAAGAAGAATATCTCTTGTAATACAATCACGGAAGTAATTCGAAGCCAATACTCTTTTCTGAACGTCGTTATTGGCAAGAACAATTTCAGGAAATCCACCTTCCTTCATATAGGCTGATAAATAATGAAGAAAAACAGACTGATTGGCTACATTCAGTCGCCACACGGAAGAAGCATCTTCTCCTTCTCTGCAAGAAACTTTATGAACTGCCAAGTATTCAGCAAAGGAGAAGGGTTCAATCTGAAGAAGAATATTGCGTCCTGTTAACAATGAAGCTGTGTCTGATTGTACCAAGGAGTATCGAGAACCTGACAATATAAATTTCACCCTTGGGTGTTTTTCATACATTGTAGCTACCCAACGATTAAAGTCTGGTACACTTTGGATTTCATCCAAAAACACATAAAGCATTCCCTTTGGATTGTACGTTTCCAGATAAAAGGAAAAAAGTTCATCAAGGAATTGTATCCCGTTTTGCATATAAGGGAGAATGGAAACATCCTCCAAAAACAAATACAAAACATTGTAAGGAGGAATGTTCTTTTCTTGAAGCAAATACTGCATCAATTGATGCATCAAGGTGGATTTACCAGCTCTTCGGATGCCTGTTAAAATAAGCACATGGCGTAGATCCAAATATGTTTTTAGCAGTGACATATAGTGTTTTCGAGGTATTGAATGTTCCCATTTTTCATCATCCGAATTTGAAAAATGAGGATTCCAAGTTTGTATCAATGTATCAAATATAGTAGTTTTCATGAGTAAAGTATACGATGAAACTCTCAACCGTCAAATATATGTGAAGGTTTAACCAAATACCTTACGATATATCTGAAGGTTATGTTTCCACCTTCACAAAGCATACAGTGGGATATTTTATGTCACAAAATGGATGAACCGTTGTTTCATACTTTTCCGAGTAACCATTCCAAAGCATTGAACTGCTTAATGCCTTTATGTGAAGTAAAAGGAGTAAAGTCCATCGTTAACAAGTATTTGGGGTTATGGTCTTTGATGGTTTCAAGTGGAGAAAGTTCTCGTTGCAAAGACATTCCTTCGGAATTCAGTGCCGAGTATGCCACCTGATAATACTCTGTGCCAGTATCTCCAATGGCAATAAAATCCACCTCTGTCTGATTCACTTTACCAACGAAGA
>DAIMET010000146.1:0-2077 GCA_036725105.1 Calditrichota bacterium | reverse complement strand
ACCAACTATCATTTATTTCTGTATCTCCTTTATATAAAGGATTATGCTCATTTTCACCTATTTACATAATATCTATTATGTAAATAGAATTTCGATCCATTGATAAATACACAACTCTTTGATCCAGGTTTCCAAAACTAAATTTCAAGAAGTCTTAAGAAGATACTGTTGTCTGTCTTTCTTGGGGAGATCTGAGGTGTTATTCAAGATTCTCTGTGAAATCTATGTTATTCTAGCATCGAGTTTATTTTTTAAGATTCATACAGCAGGGTTTGTTGATGCGAATTCTGTGCGATTCATATATACATTGGAGGAGATTTCGTGGATCAAGAAAAAGCGACATTTCTTGACAGTGAGGGCTTTATTGACATTGGTTATGAAAGAACATGTGAATGCAAGCCAACAAACATAAACTGCCTAGAAGCTAAAGAATGGATCAAACACCAAATTGGTGTTTGGCAGGTTTCATATGAGGGGAAAGATATAAGAGATAAGAAACTCCATCCTGCAACGTTTCCCATACAACTAGCAAGGAAAGTGATTTCATTATTCACCCACAAAGGCGAGCTGGTAATAGACCCTTTTGTTGGTAGTGGAACAACACTTGTTGCGGCACAAGATTTAGATAGAAATGCTGTGGGGTTCGATCTTCAAGAAGAATACATACAGCTATGTAGAAAGAGAATAGGGACATCAAACCTATTTTCGTCAAGTAAGCAAATTGCAATAGTTGATGATGCAAGAAATATCTCTGGTTACTTCAAGCCAGCTTCAGCAAGTCTAATATGGACATCTCCTCCTTATGCAAATTTGCTTAATCGTAAGCGCAAGAACAAATCACGGCGTGACAGAAATAATGGTCAACTCGATAAAGTAGAACAATATTCACAAGACACCAGAGATCTTGGTATACTGTCGATTGAAGAGTATACAAAACAAATAGGTAATATTTTTGAGGCCTTACTGCCTGTTTTGAAACCCAAGGGACATTGCGTGATTAACGTGCCTGACATGTGGTGGGAAAACAAACGAATAACTATACATATTAGCATTGTGGAAGAATTACGCAAAAGAGGTTACGAACTAAGAAACATAATCATCTGGGACAGAACCAATATTGTCAATGGGATAGGCATCTTTGGATGGCCTTCTAACTACATTACAATGGGTGTAACATTCGAATATCTTCTTGATTTCTGGAGACCTGAGACAACGGAGGACTAAGTTGGAAATCTACACGAAAGATTCTTTGATTGCCCGACTAAAAGAGATTAGAGAAGCCGGCTGGATTGAGAACAGAAGAACTAACAATGTTGGAGGAGTAGGCAATACTCTTGAGGATCTTCTAGGGATTGAAGAAAACAACCTCCCAATACCTAATGCTGCTGAATGGGAGCTAAAATGCCAACGGGCTGAAACTACCTCACTACTCACTCTTTTTCACATGGAGCCATCACCAAGAGCATTGAAGTGGGTTCCAACAATCTTTCTAAAGAAATACGGATGGCCTCATGCAACCCTCAACGAAAAAAGTTTTCGCCAGACAATTACCGGAACGATGAGAAGCGATCGAGGTTTCAAAGTTGTAGTGGACAGAGAAGCCAGAAAGATTCTTATATCGTTTGATAGTGACTATATTGATCCTCGCCATACTGATTGGAAATCATCAGTTTTTAAACGCACAGGCACTTTAGCAGAACTACACCCGCAACCATATTGGGGTTTTGATGACATTTTTCATAAAGCTGGGACAAAACTTCATAACTGCTTCTATATCCTTGCAAACACAAAAAGAGAAGGCGGGAAGCTCTATTTTGCTTATAATAAGATCCTTATGCTCAAGAAATTCGATTTGGAAGGATTCCTGGAAGGAATAGAACGTGGAAATATCTACGTTGACTTTGATGCAAGAACAAATCATAATCATGGAACGAAATTTCGCATTAAACCTTCAGCTTTTCCTATCCTTTATGATGAAGTGGTGGAAATATAGTGGATTCTAGTTCCGTTTTTCCGTTACCATAGGAACTAGAATATGCTATTTATACCGCTTTGAAGAAATCAATGATTTTTCTGG
>DAIMET010000145.1:0-2088 GCA_036725105.1 Calditrichota bacterium | reverse complement strand
GCCGGCGACGGCCAAATGGATCCGGCTGAACTCCCAAAACTACTCGATCCGGTTGCTTCGGGAGAAGTTGATTACACAAAAACTAATCGCCTGTTCTACGGTGATGCTTTTAAGCAAATTCCAAAAGTTCGGTACTTTGGAAACTCTGTTCTTTCGCTTCTTACAAAAGTTGCATCGGGTTACTGGCACATTGCCGATTCACAGAGCGGTTATACCGCAATAGGAAAAGACGCCTTACACACAATCGACTGGGATAAAATGTACAAGCGTTACGGTCAGCCAAACGATCTGCTTGTAAGGTTAAATATTTTCAACTTCAAGGTTCGCGATATTATTACTAAGCCCGTTTACAACGTTGGTGAGAAAAGCAAAATGAAAGTTTGGAAGGTTGTCTTCACTATTTCATGGTTGCTTTTCAAACGGTTCTTCTACAGGCTGAAGGAAAAGTACATTATCCGCGATTTTCATCCTCTGGTTTTCTTCTATCTGTCTGGATTTACGTTATTCCTTCTAAGCTTCCCTTTGCTTATAAGGTACATCTATTTTTGGATTGTTTACGACCATATTCCAAAGGTGAATTTTCTTGCCTGGATGTTCTCAGTTATCATGAGCATTCAGTTTATTCTTTTTGCAATGTGGTTCGATATGGATAGCAACAAGCATCTAAAGTAAATGACACGAAAGTTATTCTTCAACATTCTTATTTATATTTCTATTGCATTTCTTGTATACTACTTGTTCAAGTACAATTACATTGATATTAAAGGGCTTTCGTTTGATCCAGTTTATTTAGTTCTGTCAGTTGTTTTTCTTTGGGGAGGATTCTTTGCTTCTACTTTTGGATGGAAAAGAATACTGAATGTTCATGGAGTTCCGTCAAGCGTTGAAGATGCCATTAAGTCGCATGGTTTGTCGGTATTTGCAAAGTATATTCCCGGAAAGGTTTGGGTTATTCTAGGACGTGCATCGAAAATTTCACTAGGAGGATATTCTCTGAAAACCACTTCGTTCGCTTCGCTAAAGGAGCAACTAATCTATCTCTGGCTGGGATTTCTTCAGGCTCTTTGCTACTTACTTGTAATAAACTCTCAGGTTGAATTACTCCTTTTAGTTGTATTGCTCATAGTTGGTTTAACACTCTTCAACTTCTCGGGTTGGTTCCGCAAAATTATATCATTTTTCTATATAAGGATATTTAAGAAAGAGTTGGAAATACCTGTTGTTAAAACAAAGGAGGTTTTAAGCGTTATTGGCATTATTACTTTCTACTGGTTGCTTTGGGATATTGCTTTCTGGTTGTTTATTCGGTCAACTTTTTCTGATGTTCATTTTATTGTTTCGTTTATCTTTCCTCTTTCCATTTCGCTAGGATTAATTGCTGTAATTGTCCCCGGAGGATTTGGCATTCGTGAAGGGTTAATTGTAGTTGGACTTACATCTTTTGGAATTCCGCTGGAACTTGCTACCACCATTTCCATCGCTGCCAGGTTGTGGTTTATTTCGGGCGAAGTTTTTATTTTTTTGTTGGCATTGGTGCTTGAGAAATTTGGAAAGAAAAGAAACGATTCTAATCGTGCCGGTGAAGAATAAATCCTACATTCTTAAAAAAATCTGTTTCGTTGAGGCATTTAAATATTAGCTTCACGAAAACTTGTAACCTTACTTTTTTTTTGTAAATTTCGGTTTAATATGCAAAACAAAATAATTTACCAATGAAAAAGCTAGTCAAGTATTTAATGGTTTTTTTGGGTATTCTACTCCTTGCCTTTTTAACATTACGTACAATTTGGTCGTTTACAGATAAGAAAAAACTCAACGTTTACATCCTCGATAAAACAGTAACCCAGTACGACAGGCACGAGCATAAAGCTTTTACATGGCTGCTAAACCATTACCGGTTTGTACTTCCCAATACTAAAAGTTATTCAAATAAAGCCGATTACTTCGGTTTCTTCCCGGTTGATATCGAAAAAGAAGTTTTCGACTTTAAGAGCGTGCGCATAAACGAAGTGGATGGCTTTGCTGAAGCCTTTGATGTTGCCTACTATACCGATTGCTACGGAGTTCATTCGTTCGAGTGGTACAAAG
>DAIMET010000144.1:0-2114 GCA_036725105.1 Calditrichota bacterium | reverse complement strand
TTGTAAAGAATTTCTATTTATATACCATCCAAAGATGGAAAGGTAAAGTGTTTAAGACTTACTTTTGAACTGTAGGATTAAATCTTTTCATTTTAAAACATCATTCATCAATTTTATTTGCACAGTTTGTTCAGAGTGTCTGGGGTATAGTAGAAAACTTGTTCGTTGTTCTTTTTCTCTAAAGGAAGAATACTTTTTTTCAATTGACGAACAAACAACCAGGATAGAAGAAGTGTAGCAAAATCTGCAAAGGGTTGGGCATAATATATTCCGTTTAAACCAAACCATTGAGGTAAAACAAGAAGGATGGGAATATAGAATAAACCTTGTCTACTTATACTTAGAATACTTCCTTTCTTTTCCATTCCAAGTGCTAAAAACAAAACTGTATAAAGACTGATGTAACCAAAGAAACTAAAAGTAATCGCATTGGTTCGTAGGAAAACAACACCCACAGATAAAACGGCTGGATTGAAATTACAAAAAGCTCCAATAATGGGATTTGCAAAAAGTATGAGGAGAAGAGAAATGATTCCACAGAACCAACCAGACCAAGTGATAGATTGTTTGATCCCTTCTTGTAACCGTGTATATTGTTTTGCACCATAATTGTATCCAGCAAAGGGCTGAAAACCCTTCATATATCCGTATACAATGTACATTCCTATTGTTATGATGCGAATAACAATCCCATATGCTGCAACTACAGCATCTCCATATTGACTAGCCACATTGTTGGTCAGTCCCATCGAAATACTAACTAACAATTGAAAAACTAAAGTAGGGATTCCGATTTTTAGAATTTCGACATAGACAAGCTTGTCAGGACGAAAACTAAGAAAAGAAAACCGAAGTACACCCTTTTTAAGAACTATATATAACAAATACATTATTGAACTGACTGATTGTGCTATGATCGTCGCGATTGCAGCTCCCGAAACACCAAGATTGAATGTGTAAATAAAAATTGGATCTAATATGATATTCAATAAAGCACTGATCAACATTGCCATCATTGTGAGCTTTGTAGCTCCTTCGGATACAACAATATTGTTCATAGTTACGTTAAAAATATTGAAGATTGCTCCTGCAATGTATATTGTTGCATATATTTTTGCATAGGGAAGTATAGTACTGGTTGCTCCTAAAGATTTCAATAGCGGATCTAGAAAAATGAGTGCTACAACAATGAAGCAAATTCCAAAACCAAGACTTGAAAAAAGACCAGTGGATGCAACTATGTTTGCCTTTTTGCTGTTATTTTCCCCCAATAAGCTAGAGATGTAAGAACCAGCTCCACTCCCAAATGTCATTCCTATGCCAATGATAGTCTGAATAATTGGAAAGACTACTGCTACTGAAGCCATTTGACTAGGACCGAGTCGACCTACATAGAATGCATCTACTACATTGTAAAGAGCTCCTACGAGCATACCGATCATAGTGGGTAAACCTAGTGAAAATAAAGCTTTACGAACAGGAGCTCGTTGCATTAATTGAATTTTCTTTGAAGTATTAAGCATTTTTCGTTCTTCCTTTCCATAAGAGTATAGTAGCTAAACACAAAAGCCAAAAAAAACGATGCTTTTTCATTTCATGTTCCTTTCTGTTTGTTTTTCTTCTTCTTCAGCATATTGAAGAAGTCTTGATTCCAACTTTGTTAAAAATGTTTGAATAATAGATGCATTCTCGGTTGAAAACTCATGTATTGAATTCATTACAAGGGTATGAAAATCACCATGTAGTTTTTCATGATAATAGTAGGCAGTTTCGCCTTTTGGAGTCAATGTTAACAGTACACGAGACTGGTTAGCAGGATCAAATGTCTTTGAAACCATGTCTTTTTTCTCTAGTTTTCGCAACATTTGGGATACTGCTCCTTTAGTAATATTTAAAATATCAGCTAAGGCTGTAACGTGGATATCAGGATGTTCTTTGATGGCTTTAATCATATGGATTTCTGCTAAATGCAATGGTGTATCTGTGCCATAGTTACGTACTTTGTGGTCCAGTTCCGTCAGTAGCATAACGAGACGTAGCAAAATAATACTAGGTTCAGTGTTGCGTGTAAAGTTATATTTTTTCATGTTTCAAGTATATAGCACCTAAACACT
>DAIMET010000143.1:0-2123 GCA_036725105.1 Calditrichota bacterium | reverse complement strand
CAAATGAAAGAAACATAGAGGATCACAATGAATCATAAATCTATAGCTCTCTCAGCCATCATAGTCTGGTCCATTGTAGCCATACTTTTTAGTGGAATTTTTATCTATTTGCTTGTTGGTGGTTCTTCCAGATTTACGTTTCGTCCTGAACGCTTCGACACCGAAACAGTTATTGAAAAGAAATCATTGGATAGTAGCGATATTCATTCCCTGGACATCGATTGGGATGCCGGACAGATTCATCTATTACCTGCAAAAGGTCAAGAAATTACGATCACCCAATCTTCCCACTATCAAGTGGAACCGTTTCAGTCTTCCATCCAAGGAGATATTCTTGAAATCCATCAAGTAGATTCAGGTTTTCATGTTTTTCCATTTTCTCATGTTCGTTCATCCAACTTAACCATTGAAGTCCCTCCTGTGTACCTGGAAACCTTTCAACTCTCTCTCACCAGCGGAAGCTGCACTGGACAAGAAATAGCAGCAGAACATCTATATATCTCCATTACATCAGGCAGAGTATCTTTAGATGGACGGTTTCAGAACATTACTTCCAATCTTACCAGCGGAAACGTTTCCGTCGCAACCAACACATTTCCCGACAATGTATATGTAGATATGACAAGTGGAGACATGGCATTAACAATTCCCGACAATGATGGGTTTCAATTAAAACTCGACAAAACATCAGGAAAATTCCAAAGTGATTTTGACTTCCTAGTCAACCCGGATCAAGAAGATATATACATCTACAAATCCACATCTACTCGCCAATATTCTGTTGATATGACCAGCGGTCATTTTGAACTCAGAAAAATTCAACCCAGCCATTCAAATACAGAATCAAACACATGATAAGTTCCACCCAACCATACATGTGAAGTATATTGTGCAGGAGGCATAATATGTTTAAGAATAACAAACTTGTCGTTGTTTTGTCGAGTGTCGTTGTCCTACTATTACTCTTCATTTCTATTCAATACTTTTTCTTTAATGCCCGCCTTGTGGAAACCAAACTAAATTTAGTAACTGTGACTCATTTTGAAAAAGTTGGATTTGATTGGGACGGTGATAAACTATCATCGTCGATGCTGTTTTCTTGGGAAATAGAACCTTTCCGGACAGTATGGGAAGAGCCAGAAGTTTGGGGAAGAGAGGGCAGTTGGATGCCAAATATACTTACAGCAGTTGATTCAGAAGGACTTCCCCAACAAGTTACTGATGTACAGAATTCCATACAACCGATATATTACGGATTCATGCCTACTAGATTTCAAGAAATCAAAGGCCGCACAGATATGTTTTACAGTTATTACATGGTAATTGATGAAAATGGTTACCTTTGGTTAGATCCCGATGGTCATTTTCAGGATTGCAGGTGGAAAAAAAGCATACACAATAACAACACTATTATTCATTCTGAAAAAATAGATGAATCCGATGATAACAATACACTTGGGCCTTTTTTCTTAGAAAGTATCAACCAAGTAAAAGGTGATACTCTCCAAATCAACAATATCCCATACTCGATGCCAATTGATCAAAATTGGTTCTTGCTTGAATACTCCACAGTGAACAACGATACTATAGGAATCTTGGATCCTGAACAAATCGAAAAATTAAAGAATCACCTCAATAACGCTCTTGCAGAAAATATTGAATTTAACACGGTTTTGTCGTTGCGAATTCACGAATATGATATTCAATCTCTCTATTTTGCACTCAAGTAAAGTGCAGTATTACACCATATACGCAGGGATAAAACCAGGGTAATCAACGTAATTGCGAGTAATGATGTACCACTCCTTCAATCCAAGAGAAATGGCAAGTTTTTCGACAGCGTACAAGTCTTCTTTTATTCCGGTTTCCTTCACTTCTAATGCAATTCTCCAAAACAGAAACTGTGGGATAAGAGGAGAAGCTTTCAGTTTTTTATTAAGGAGACAATCTGATGTGGTTCAATGCATTTCGTTTTAGTATGCAGGTACTGAAGAAAAATCATTTTAAACTTATGATTCCTGCTTTTTTCTTGGGCATATTCATGT
This sequence comes from Calditrichota bacterium, assembly GCA_036725105.1. GTDB lineage: Bacteria > Caldisericota > Caldisericia > UBA6126 > UBA6126 > JAGLCW01. The sequence continues at coordinate 78 of DAIMET010000143.1, read as the reverse complement.
TGTTTATATACGCGACGGTGTCGTATTGGTTTCTTGTTTATGCGAATATCGTATGCCCTGAACCATACGATACTGTTT
>DAIMET010000142.1:0-2154 GCA_036725105.1 Calditrichota bacterium | reverse complement strand
TCCTTTTATCTGCAGGTGAATATGTTGTACCTGGGATGGCATCCTTTCGGTATAAAGAAGAACTATATATTGTTGCAGCCACCTCGCAAAAAAGGATACTTCTGTTTGCTGCTGAAAATGGAAAACTACTGAACTCCAAGCAAATCGACGCTCTTATTACCACTCCCTTTCATGTTTTTATATGGGAAACGAAACCTTATATTTCTTTTTGTACAGAAAATTCTATGTTGATTCAAGATATTTTTTCGCATCAAGTCATATGGAAAAACACACATCATGCTGTATCGACTCTTAGCCCAATATCTCTTATGGCAAACAAAGATTTTGTTGTATTGTTTCCTTTCCAGAATGGTACTATTGTTGGGTACAATGTAACCACTGGCCAGCAATGGAATACGCAGTTTGAAGGTCAGATCCAGCACAACATAACCTCTGTAGCCTGGAACGGAACTCCGTATGTAAGCCTTGCCACTAGTAAGAAAAAAATGATCATCTTTCATCCACTCCACGGAAGAGTTTTATTTTCCACCGAACTACCGGGAGAACCAAAATCCAGTGTGATATTTCTTCCCCAATATCTGCAATATTTTTTGGTTACGCAACATTCTCCGCAAGCAGACAATATTGTATTTGTCTCGGGGCAGCTTGGAGAAAAAGCTGCTCAAAAAGCTGCAGAAATACCCGGAAAACAGATTCTCGGATTTTGTGCGTATCGAAGCGGCAACATGAACAAATTTCTTTTTTTAAACGACCAAAGGCAATTCTTTACCATATCTTCTGGAGAAACAAAAATAGCTGATTCCTATCCACTACCCCTTTCCATGCTTCAAAATCCAGTTGCTGAAACTCCACTAGGAGTTTGTTTTGCTTTAACAGAAGGAATGCTATGGACCATTGTACCCGGCGAGGGAATTGTTCGCTTTGGCAATCCATCTCCAGCTCTGAATAATTTGTCTCTCTCAATGCAAAACTATTTAACAACTGCCTATCAAAATACAAGCTCTGCATATCAATGTGGTGATAGTTGTTACCAAAATGTAGATCAACTACCACCAGGGAGTAGTATTGAGTTTGTACCTAGAGATTTGCATTTGAAAGAAGAAACCAAACCCATTCCAATACCAAATTGTTTTTGGGATCCCTATCAAAATCAATGGTTTCTTGTTCTTACTGATACGGCTGGAAATGTAGAGTTTCTAAACACTAAAAAAGAGCGAGTGTACAGCCTTCCTCTTTCGTTAGGGTATTGCTATACACAACCTATTGTTCAAATAGACCAAAAAGGAAACTGGAACATCTTTGTTGTATCCAGTAAAAAAGCAGCATACATTAAGTTTTTTCCCGAACAGAATCGATATGAAACCATATGGGATGCACCAGACATGCAATCAACTGGTTCTTCCCTGCTTTCATTTTTATATCAGGAGCATCGACTATTTTTGTTCATCACAGACACGGGTTATATCGTTGCTTTAGATCAGCAAGATGGTCATTTACGCTTCAAGAAAAAAGTTGATGCAGATACTTTTTGCATGCAGTATATGAATCAAAAACCAGTAATTTTTTGTGGTAGCTTTATTTTGCATGCTCTTACCGGGGAAACTCTTTCCACCTTTGGTTATCCACATTCAGATTCTACAGTTGTTTCGGTGGACGGTACAATGCTTTGGATGCAATCGTTTGAGGATGATATGATCTGCAAGAATCCTTCAAACGGGGATATTGTTTGGAAGGTTCGAAAGTTATGGTGCAAAAAACATTGTTATCGTTCTACAAGCCCTTCTATACTGCAAAAAGGTAGCATTGCCTTTTCTTACTGGTCCGATTATACCCGCGTAGTTTGTGTGGATATCCACACCGGAATGATTCGATGGCGATTTCAACTTGCCGATGATTATATTGTTGAAAAACCTGTTGTTATAGATATGGATTCAGCTTCCTATGTAGTATGTTCTACCGTGAGTGGGAACATCATTATTTTGGATGCTTTTCGAGGAACTTTAGTAAAAGCCATAAAAATGCCAAAAGCAGCAAAACCAGCTTCTTCCTATACCGGATTGTCATCGATTGGTTTTGTTAACGGAATGATGGTAGCCTCACATATTGGTAGCGGGGTATACCTAATAGGAAAAGTACAGCCTGTCAGTGTAGAGT
>DAIMET010000141.1:0-2199 GCA_036725105.1 Calditrichota bacterium | reverse complement strand
GAGCCTCATCCCAGAATTTACTTGTCGTCTCCCACACTCTACGAACCCTTGCAAAAGAAGGAGGTTTCCGCCAAATTGCGAGTGCCAGCTTTTCATTTTTTTCGAGTGCTTTGTTTTCTTCGAGATCTTCAGAACCTACCATAAAGTTATAAAGGCCATCAACTGTTTTGAGATCAGTCAAGACGTATTTTTTCCCAACACTTTTCAGACTTGGGATACAATTTAGTTCATCTGATGTTGAAAGCTCTCCCGTAAGTTCCTTGAATGAGAAGCCAATGTCTTTTTTTGGACTTCTAAGTGTTGAAAGATTGTCTGTATTACCTACCCAATTATCCAAATTGAAACTGAAGCTAAGCAGTGCTATCTTTCCCTTTGAGTCTGCAATTTCATCGATCCATACGGTATGATTTTTCCTGTTTGCCGCCCACTGCTTTCCACGACCAGTAATTCTCCTAGAACATTCTTCACAAAACTTAATCCCTCGTTTTCGAGAGTTAGCATCAATAGATCTTATGTTACAAGAAGGGCATAACTCTGCTGTTTCGGTCCAGAGTTCTTTGAGTTTCAGACAAGGAATATTGCCATCAGGCTTCTTTGATACAACAGAACCCAAATTATAGAGGTTTCTTGAAGGCCGTTCGGTTATATGAAAGAACGGAGTAACTTCCCAGTTAGTTGAAGTTGTAATCTCTTCGGAGATTGTTTGCTTTAGACTGAACCCTTTCTTCACGACCAAATCATCAATCGCCAGTTTTTCGCTTAGCTCTGGAATTAGAAAAGTTATCCCGTTTGTGTCTCTGTATATTTCTAAACCAAGAGGATACTCCACCTCGATTAATGATTTTGCTCTATCTAATGCTTCATCGATAAGCTTTCTTCGACTTATAATGTCTCCAATACCAGCTCCTTTTGCCACATAGCTTTCACCGTCAAAAGTCACGTGAAGATATCTGAAAGTGTATCTGTTGTCTTTATCGAAAGGATCTTTATATCCATTGATTAAGGATTCTGCAAGCTCTGCTTTGAAAAAAGCTACCGAAGATATTGTCTGGTCCCAAAGAGTAACGTCATTTATAGGTCTTCTAGTATCTCCTATTGCTCTACTAAAATGCCTCTGAAGTGTGCTGATAAACTCCTTTCTAAGTCCGTTCCACATTCTTAGGTTCTCTGCACTATTCTGCCCAGCCAGTTTTCGAATTACATCTAGCTTTTGTTTTATAAAGTTGTACAGAATATGTCTTTCGGAAGCTATTTCGTCAATGTCCAAGAAGCTATTTTCATGACCAAATGCGGTAGATGGGTATATGATTGCAATAGCCCTATTTTTTTGGTCTTCATATGCCTTATCATCAAGAATTCCTTTCTCGGTTCCTGAACCCCTTCCGTGTGCATCTCGATTCAAGCTCAGATAAGGATTTGTGAGGTTGCTTTTCTTATGGGTCTCAACGAATTCCCCGATTATTATCTTCTTGACAAACGATGTTTCAATTCCCCATTTATCAGTCAACTTTTCTGAGACTCCGTCAGTGAGATCCTTGACGAAAAGCTTACTCATCATGGGATTCTCAATGATTTCGGAGGGAACCACAGCATCTAGCTTGCTGTTTTTTCCGCTTATGAACTCTTCGTGATACTTCCCTATCATGTGCAACCAGCATGCAATTTCAGCAGTAAGCAAAACGTCTCTGTTTTCTGCAAGAACAGTCAAATCCTTATTCATCAGGATTACCTCCCGCTGTATCTGGTTGAGCGTTCATATCGGCTATTGCCTTTGTTAGGTCGATAAGCTCAGCAAAGCTCGAAAATTCTCCCGCATTTTGTGAAGAGTCCTTGACACGCAGTGAGTCCATATAAGATTTTCCATTTTCCTCATACCAGCGTTTGAATTTTGAGAATTCATCACCACTCAGAAAACCGTGCTCTGTCTTCTGCTTCTGAAACTTTTTATTGCTGAGTAGGGTTCCTGTTGCATTGTCAACCAGTTCACCTTTCACAGTTCCGTTTTCGTTGAGATATTTCCGGAAATTCTCAGGTAGTTTCATTGCCTCGTTTTCTCGCTCTAGATTTACAGACATGTCAGTATAAACTTTTCCGTTTCTTACATTGTTGCTGGCTATACCATATCCGCTTGAGGTCTTTGCTCCAAAACCATAAACAGTGAACATAGCTTCAATTCCTTTGGCGATTACTTTCAGATCT
>DAIMET010000140.1:0-2225 GCA_036725105.1 Calditrichota bacterium | reverse complement strand
GATTGTTTTACTCACAAAAAAGAGTTCTGAAAGCGCCCAGAACTTCGCTTGATCATATCCTGCACATACTTTATTAATTGCATCGTTGCTGACTTCAATCAAATTAAGAGTAATGAGTAAGTTCTCATCTCACCCTTGTAATCTGATCCAATCATTAGGAAAGATCCCAGAAAAATCCAGATCTCTGTTCACCATTCTTTCAGGTGCAATTACAGTTCTGTTAGGGTTTCTGTTGAGCCATGCTGCCCACCAGCTGAAAGTACTATTTGCTATGATATTATGTTTGCAGAGGCTCATAAGCTGCATATCTCTGTAACTATTCGAGCCTATGTTCCAGTCAATTACTGTGAAACGAGCATCAGAGAAGCTATTTTTGGCCCACTGAGGGTCATCACAAAAAACATAAAAGACTGGTTCTACAACCGTATTCTCCATAGTTTGAATTGCTCGAAGATAGTATTGATCACTACATATGCCACCGAACAATCCCAAATTGCTGCTTTTAAGAAAGTCTCCTCTCCTAAAGTGCACGCCTACGGCTTCTACCTTAGCGATTTCGTCGGCTAATCGTTTATTATTGTCAGAACTGAAAGCAGGGAAAGTGAAGACATCTCTTAATTCTTTTGCACAGGGCTCAAGATAATTCATATTCTGCCAGTAGCCCTTTAAGTAACGATTGTTTCCTTTCAAAACATCGGGGTCAAAAGAAAATGGGACCTTTTCTTCAAAGTACACTTTTGGTTTTCTGAATAGCTTCCAAATGACTTTCCTGGGGCTAAGTCGATTCCCACCTGTCAACTTTGAAATGACGTCAAGATTAGCATGAGCAATATCCAAATTAAACAGTCTTTCAAGCTCAAATCCATTATTCATTGGTGTTGTCGAGTACTGAGTGCAGTCAGCTTTCACTTCCTGATTGTTCTTTTTAAGAAAACAGTAGAGACCATATTGAAACATCTGATTACCCAGTCCTCCGCCAAACCAAACTACACGCATAATCACACCACCCGGTTCCTGATGAAAGAAAAATCACTCAGACAAGAAACTCTTACATTTAAAACATTGTCTTGCTTCTTTTGAGATCTTGAATAACTTAAGAGTCCAAACAACCAAAGTCATTTGCCCTTCTATGCCTAAGAATGTCACTTAGAAGTCTTCAATCTTCACTTGATTTCAGCGCACTGACTTCATAAAGCTGGATTCAAAGGATATTTGTTAAATTGTAAAAAAGCGATCTGTTGGGTTCTAAACTCTCTTTGTAAGTTTCAGCTCGTTTCACCACATACTTTCATGAAAACATTATCATGATTGACCACAGCACAAAGTCTGTCAAGTAACGGCAACCTAGAAATACGTTGATTCAGCAAAAGAGACTAAAGGATTTCATTCAGATACCTCATTTGCCAAGAGCCAAGTTTTGGGAGATACCAAAGAATTGCACAAACATCAATTCTCAAAGTGTCTGCCAGTATACTAAACTCTCACAGTCTCTTCCCTTTATACCTCAAATAGCTGAAGTAGAGGTTCGGAAAGTGCATCAAGAGGACTTTTACGAGCTTATCTTTCATTGATTGTCCTTCGTATCTGCGTATCTGCTCACCAATAATCTGGACATTCATGAGATTAATAAGTTTCCTACTTGGGAATCCACCAAGAGCAAGACTCGCGATTGCACCAACATATGCTCTCGGAATCAGGTTACTATCCATCATCTCCATGATCTCCCTTTGTGCACCATGTGCTTCCAGAAACCTCCTCAACCTTCTGAGAGACCCCACTGTGTGGAAGTGTCTGTAACCGTTTATCCTTGATGCTGAGCGAATCCTAACCACTGACTTTGCAAGAGATTGTTCTTCAAATGCCACTTTTTCTGCAACATAGAGCGCTTTCATAGTGAACTCCACGTCTTCGCCGTTTGTGGCTCCGGGTTGGTACTTATGCATGTGTTTTCGCAAAAATGATTTGTTGTACAAGACACTTCCTGTCCACAACCACGTCTTGTTCTTCATCATAAGAAGAAGGACTGTTCTTCCATCTGTAGGTTCACATAAATATTGGTATTTGTCTTCGAATCTCCGGATCGTCTGGCCATTAAAGTCAACAACGTCATATCCAAAAGCCAAAATATCTGCCTGCGTCTCACGGGCCTTTCTGTATATGCTACTTAGGCAGTCTTTTGACATTAGATCATCTGAGTCGAAGAATATAACGTATTCTCCTCTAGC
>DAIMET010000139.1:0-2229 GCA_036725105.1 Calditrichota bacterium | reverse complement strand
TCATCAAGTCTATCGTTATCTGACCAGGGCTTTGTAATCCCTTGAGTTAGTTCTTTGAATTTAGATCCGTGATGATTCACAATTTCATTTGGATCCAAGCAATCCTTTGTAGTGTGGGTAGTTTTTACAAGTTGATAATATACAGCATCTTGAGTAAAGGCAACTTTTCCAAAATCAGTTTGACCAACAAATAAAATTTCGGGATCCCACTGTCCTTTGTTTTCAGTAAAAAAGTTACTGGAAGACTGTAAAACTTGATTTGCCTGTTCAAGAGTTACAGGAGAGTCATTGTTTGGAGACAAACTCTCTTTTGCAGATACAGGAAAACTTGAAAAAGCAAACAATGTTGCAATCAAACAAACTGATAAATACAAAGAAAAGCATTTACGTGCCATATGACACCACCTTCTAATAGATATAATTTTATAGCGTGACAAAAACGACAATCTCTATGAACCATCTTTCCACAGATACTAAATAATATTTCTGTGATACGTTGGTAAAATAACTTTTATTGTGATACTTTCACCTTTTTTTAAAAAAGTATTGCGAATCTTCAATGCCAAGAAACATTAGAACAGGAGAAGCAACAAGGGCATACCTCCCGCGTCTGCCGGGTCGGTTGAAGTTGTGGTGATGGGGCTTTTCCATTTTGCGCCATCGGTTTCCAATTTCACTGATTCGGTAGTTTCCTTCAATATAACAGGAGTTTGCCTAATGAGGGGCCGAAACACCCAAAATAGTACAAACACCAACAAAAAAAATTCTACGAATAGTTCTTATCTGCGCAAGTAAAATGTTAATAATTTTTTCATTTGTATTTTCGTAAATGGAAAAGATTATTTATGAAAGGCTTATAAATGACTGTCTTTATAATGACTCGTACAATATGTAGACGAAATCACTAGAAAAAGTAAGGAACTTGCGTAAATCATTGAAGGATTCGAACAAAAGCTGGGCTGAATCGTTGGGAACAAAGAAAGAAACTTGTGTAAATCAATAAATGACTCATACAATGACGGGCAAGTTGAGGGTGGCTCTAATCGTAGAAATGGTCGATGTATTTATCCCTTGATCGCACATTGGAGCGTACAAAACGTATACCAAGGTTGTCGTCTGGACACAAGGTTAACAATTTGTTGGCTACTGTCTCTGATTCTTCAAATCGATCCAATGCCCATAGAGCTAAACACTCGCCTTGCAAGGCTCGTAAATAAGGACGATTGTCCACCCATCCCCAGGGCAAAAGTCCATGGAAATGATCTCCTAAGAAGAATTCTCCCATTGCCACTCCAACCTGATAGTTTTTCAAAGCTAAATGTATCATCGTTGGATCTTTTAAAATTTGAAACCGCAAGTGTCCCAAGTGAACGTGTGCATCAATGCAGCGCAAATCAGCTGCTAGAACTTTCAAAAGGATTTCGTAGGCAGCACCGCTATCTCCTTCAGCTTTCCTATCCATCGCTTCGCAAATGGGATCATAGAGAGAATCTTTCGTGGTTCCAGGAATAACTTGTTCCATTTCGTATTCTTTATTTCTTTGGGAAATTCTGTTCACTGGCAAAGGTTTCAAGCCCAATGCAGGAATATTAACTTCGTGATGCACAATGTTCCCGGACACAAAGGTAGTCCGTCCAAATACCCATTCTTTTGTAACGTCAACGTCAAAAATCTCTCCTTCGACCAGTTCATCGAAAATTTCTTGTCTTCCACGCCACACTACTTTCTTTTTACTATCCAAAGCATACGCTGTAATGGTATTCCATCCTGTATTTGTTGCAACGAGTTTCATAATGGTTCCTTTCTATTAAGTTGCAAAGTAGCTATTTCAGACTAACGTATCACAATTTCGGACCAATCTGACCATAAAACAGACTGAGTAAATACCCAACCACCCTATGATTCACCGGGGGGAATTGTTATTTCCATTTCATACTCTTCAAATACATGGAAAAACCAATATAGTCTTTGATATTTTTTGCGGCCATCTGGAAATGGGGATTCAAGAATGGGTGGAACAGGATCATAGGAGTGTAAAACTTTGATCCCATCATAGATGATTTCGCGATGCTTAAGACCAAAACAATACAGGTACGCTGCATCATATTGCTGTAACATTTCATCAAGAAACTGGTTTGTGCACATCTCACCAGTAAAAGGATCCATATATGTCGAGGCATACATTCCTGAGTCGCAACCCTTTGTCTCTCTGTACATAAAGCCATCGCT
>DAIMET010000138.1:0-2333 GCA_036725105.1 Calditrichota bacterium | reverse complement strand
CGTACAGTGGTTTTTCGACGGCACGAAGAGAAAAACCCATGAATAAAGAGCTACATAATAAACAAAAACTCACCAGCAAAAAGACAATTCTTTTCATGTTAACAACCCTCCTTTAAAAAAAGATTCGCAAGATTCTTAATTAGTTTCATCATCAAGTTATCTCCAAGTGCCTCTGGTATTTTTCTCAGAAGCACTTGGTGTTTATAACATCATGTTACTTACTGTTCTACTGTTCCGTTTCTGGTGCAGGGTAGGTTACTGTGATCTCCTGTGTATCGGGGTTCCAATCTACTTTGTGACCGGTATTTTCGAACAAAAAACGAATAGGAATTAGGTAAGTAGAAGGAGTAACATTCGCATCAACAGGAGCCCATGGTCCATATTTTTCTCCATTCCACATAGCTCCTCTGTTTACTCCATCAACGCTTTGCATGAAAAAATCAAAAGGAATTTCTTCTTCATTAATAAATGCGGTTTGGTTCGGATATATCAATAATAATGTATTAGCCTGGTATGCAAAAGTCATTTCTGCTTTTGGTTTGCCATCATCAGAACAGTAATTGTAATCAACAAATAGAGATTTTTCAAACTGTGCAGGACAAGGAAACCAAAAATCAATTCCAGCCCTTCCACATGTTTCATCAATGTATAGGGGATACAGTAAAGTTCCTGTTCCTTCTACTCCATCCACCACACCATGAAAATCAGCTGATCCAACAGTGAAGGTGTATTGGTAACTGGTTGGATGTTCTTTCTCTTCTGCTTGGGTTTGAGTGTTAGCGAAGAAAATTATAAATAACAGACAGAATGAAATAATTACTCTTAAAGCTTTCTTCATTTTACATCTTTCTCCATTCTTTTAAGATTCTCCATATTGTTATACCGGAGGACATGGTTCCGGAGGCCAAGCACCATGAGGTAATTTAATTATTGCATAAAAATATCCACTGTGCAGTTGAAATGGTAAAGGTGTAGTTCCACCATTAAAACAGTATTGTTTTTGTTCTCCATTGGGATCAACATCCAAACCTGTGAATCGTGCATAGTTTTGCCAGCCATAATCGTCATTTGATCCAGCTTTTTTTGAACCAATTGACCAAGAACCCGTCGGATTTGAATCCCCTGAAGCAGGAGTATACCCCAAATAGATTCTACAATCCTCGGATACATCGTTTCTACCCGTTATTGACCAGGAGTCGTTTTGTCCATCTCCTGTATAATCCATTTTAATGCCGATAAACGATCCATCAGATTTTTTGAACCAGATGATAATATCCACAGGATTTCCATCTCCATCTTCAGCTTTAACAACTTCATAAGAACCAGTACCATTTTCAAGATCATCAGCAATTTCATCCATTAATTCATCCAATGATCGATCATCATTCTCATCGATCACTCCATCATTATTCAAATCTTTATTCTCTACTTCTTCCCATTCGTCTTCCTGAATTTCTCCGTCACCATTTTTATCCACCCATTCATACACATGAGTACCAGATCCATCGCCTGTGTCTTCGATTTTGACAGTTTTCCCAGAAGAAGTAGTGCCAATGATAGTGTAGCTAATAGGGCTTTGTAATCGCATTTTAAAATGCCTAGATGAAGTTGAATTGGAGTTTGCTCCATTGATGGCAGCTTGATCCCATTGACCTAGGGGGGAATTGGGAGTATAGCAACAACCTGTATAGGTTGTTTCGCCTACTTCCATATAGGCAAAGGTGCCAATAAGAGAAGCTGGTATAAAAGGATCATCCAGTTCATTGTGTTGAACAACTCGATAATCCGTAGAAGAATCTCCATCATAACAAACTTGTGTAATGGTATCTCCGTAGTAGCCGTCTCCTACAAAAATAGGAAGGGCAAATTCGTTTGAAGAAGCAATGGTTAAAGAAGAAAAAATGATGACATCATTCAGGTAGGTGAGTCGATCTTCAAAATCATTGTCACCGGGAACAAAGGTAGTCTGTTCGTTGTTGCCATCTAGAACAGGGTCGCCATCGACAGTGAATTCATAGAAGTTCACATCGCCGGTTGTGTTGTTAATTTCTAGTACTTTGTAGTCTTCTTGTCCTATGGTCGCTTCAATTACAACATCATAATTATTGGCTTGGACTTGTGGTTTGGGGGATAGTCCGATAGCTGCCAATGCCATGGTTACAATCGTTAGTAAGGAAATACAAGAATTGTAAATACTCTCTCTCGCTCTTGGCAAAGGCGAACTAACACATTTCATAAAAAAACCTCCATTAATTTTGTACATTTACATGTACACAAATACTTTGAAAACAAACTTTTCCTAGTCGTCATAACATTAAGATTACTTCACAAAT
>DAIMET010000137.1:0-2344 GCA_036725105.1 Calditrichota bacterium | reverse complement strand
CATTATAAGTTAAGTACACGGTTTAATGTAGGTTATGTAGGCAGGATACCCCCCCTATCTATATTCTGCTCAATATTCCCAACACAGAAATGACTGTTCAACTTGACCCGTTATATGGTAGAATATACAAGGCGCATTATTATAGCATTTTGGAGGGAGGCTTGAACTATACATGGTAACCATCGTTGTATGCAACCAAAAGGGAGGGGTAGGGAAGACTTCTGTTGCCACAAATCTGATCGGGGGGTTTGACTACCATTTCCCAGAAAAAAAGAAGTTAGCTATCGATCTTGATCCGCAAGGGCACACGACATATATCCTTCACAAGGACCCTAACGAACTTTTTCCTGAAGACCTTGACTCTGACAAATCGGTCTATCGTTTGTTCCAAAGGGACCCTTATCAAGAAACTGATATTGTTCATCGAACACGTAATCAAAACATCGACATTGTGCCTTCAAACATTACGTTATTTCGAGCGCAACAAGATTCTGCGATAGCAAAAAAAAGAACACGGGTGAAAAGCTTTTTGAAATTGATAGAAAATGTTTATGATGTGGTTGTTATAGATACACCACCAGATTTGGGAACTTTTGTATTAAATGGACTTTTTGCAGCAGATTATTTATTGGTACCGACTGATTTGGAGCTTTTGAGTATTAGAGGGATAACAGATTTATGGAGAACATATAATTTTGCAAAAGAGAAAAATCCAGAACTTCAAATTTTAGGTATTCTGCCTAATAAATACAATCGAAAGATCCGGGAACATAATGAGACTTTGGAGGCTCTTAAGAATTCTCCTTTTAAAGAGTATGTTTTAGAGAAACTAGCTATTAGCACAAATGCTGCATTATCCAGAGCAATTGCAAGCGGAAAAACGATCTTTGAAGCAGATAAAAAAGCTCGTTCATACAAGCAGTTCAGAGAATTGACCAAATGGATTGCAAAAAAGTGTGGTTTGAATGGCAAATGATAACTTCCAGAATAACCTGAAAGCACTATTTAAAAACGCTGGAAACACGGCTGATAAAATGAGAGATTTATTCTCTGAAGAAGATGAGGATGGTCAGGACTTACAAGAAATAGCAACGGATAAAGAGGCCTTTATAGGACTTGTAAAAGCAGAAAAAATATACCCAGAAAACACTTACTTGATGTCTGGGAAAGAGCTTCTTATGGAAAGATATAATTTAAATAGCAATACCTTCATTGAAAGTGTAAGTATTGAGGAGATAAGAGAGTTAGTTAAGACCGTCAATCCAAGGCCACGAAAAAAGAAGAAGAGCGAAAAAAAGATAGAAAAGGACAATTTCACAGACGGGTATTCTGTGTACGGTAAGAAGTTCCCGAAAAAGGATTATCTGGTGTACGAGCTTAACGAGAAAAAAGCTTGTGGGTTAATACCGGCAAAGGGAGCCATTTTACTTGGAGCGGCAATTCGTGAAGGGAAAACGACCCTTGCCCTTGACCTGGCTTTAAGTGTGGCCACAGGAGGGCACTTCCTGAATCACTTCAGTGTAAATCCGGGGAAGGTTCTATTCTGTTTAAAGCAAGGAGATGAGGAATTTCTCCATAACAAAGTGAAGGGATTTTACCCAAAAATACCGCCAGAGAATCTGAAGAATTTCATGATTGATACGTACAAGATAAATGGGGATTCAACAACCCTTCCGATAATTCAATCGCTGGACGAGAATTTTGATAAATTGGAAGGTTTCATCAAAGAGAATCCAAATACAAGATTAATCGTATTCGATATGATTGACGACTATCTGAATATAGACAATTTGAGCGGTTCTGAAAAAATGCGTGTGGTGAATGAGCTCAACAACTTTGCAAGGAAGAACAATATTCTGATATTAGCCTTACGGCACACGGCAAAAATCCAAAAAGACTATGTGAAGAAATCCCTGACGATTCAGGGGCATATGAAGGAGCTGGGCGGATATTCTGGACTTATTTTGTTAAGGAAGAATAGAGAGGACTACCAGATTCAATTCGAGTTAAGGGAAGGAAGCGTTAGAGAGATAAATGCGGAATTTCTAATAACAGATGACCGGATAAAGCTAAATTATACAGGGGAAGCCGTGGATTTGGAGGGGGTTAAGAGAAAGGTGTATGAAACTATAGCGAATAACCCACAGATCAACGCACGGAGAATTTCAGAGAAAGTTTATGGGGCGGAATATACAGAGAGTCAGTACCAAAATGTCCGTGGGGAGGCCCTGAAGTTGGAGAAATTAGGCCTAATAGAGAGAAAGGGCAGCCGGAAAACGGGGGGATATCAAGTAAAATAGCGAAAAACAGAACTAAACCTACATAACCTACATTAAACTTCGAA
>DAIMET010000136.1:0-2356 GCA_036725105.1 Calditrichota bacterium | reverse complement strand
AATTCAACTTCTTTACCGTTGACTGTCGCAGTGCGATTACCAATTTGCAACACAATCTTGTTGATGACAGTAATGCCGTAGTCCAAGAAAGTTTTGTTGGAAGCTTGATCTGTTGATTCAATGACAATAGTATTCCATCCATGCGTAAGTGGGATTGTAACAGAGAAACTTCCATTTTCGTCTAGTGAAACTGATTGTTCTTCTATCGTAAGGATACAGCCAGGTTCGGTTTTTCCGGTAACAGCAATTTCTCGATCTATTGTTTCTTTTGGAATTTCCGTATCAATAGAGAGAATGGGCGGTGTGATGTCCAGTTCGACGGTCATTGTCTTTTGTGTGGTTAATCCTCTACGGTTTGTAGCAATGAAGTCAATTGAATTGCTTCCCTCCTTTAAGATCATTACATATTCAAAAAAACCTTGTCTGGAAACCTGAACAGATTCTCCGCATATTGTTAGTGTTGCAGTTGAATCAGTGGTTCCGGTAATTGTTAGATCGGATTTATTCGTAAGTAGATTTTCTGAAGGCGATATAATTCGAAGCTCTGGTGGATGTGCATCGGGATTTCGAAGAACATGGATAGGCAGGAGTACTGTTTTTGAAATAGTGCCTGCCTTTGCTTGAACCGATAGTTTTACATCTTTCTCAAGCGTGATCTCATGAAAAGAAAACGTAAAAGTGGATTGAAGCGGTGCATTCCCAATGGGAGGAGAAAATATATAAGATGCAAGATCAGCAGGAGGATTTAAAAGGGTTAGCTCAACAGGATCGTCAATATATGGATTGGGAGTGATAAAGATTTCTAAAGATTTCTTCTCTCCAGCCATGACGTCAAGATCAGTAGATTGTTGTATTTCAATATTGAAATCAGGAGGACTATTTTCGATAGCGTGAATAACACTCTTGAGTTCCTTTTTTTGATTTGTTTTTAACGATTCTATGAGAAATGTGAATTCTTGTTTTTCATCACTTCCCTCTTGATCTGGCACATCATACTGAATCTTGACAGTTACTTTTTCATAAGGGTCTATGGATATGGCTTGATCAGTCATATTTTCCCCATCAATCGTAACACTATAGTTCCATGGATTCTCTGATGAATTCAAGGTTGTAAGCTTGTATTGATCGCTTACATTACCGCTATTAATGATATCAAATTCTATGCTGCTGCTACTTCCTTTGATGTTTTTCTGGTACAAGGATCCATCAGAAACAACATGAAAAGAAAGAAACTCTTGATTTTTCATTGGGTAATTAAGGGATTGTAAAACTTTTTTAGTCACGTTGTCTTGTACAAAAACAACAATGGAGAGGTGATCCGGATTAAAAAAATCGGGTATCGAAAAATCGACATCCAGATTAAAACGATCCCCGATACTTCCAAAGTTCTTATCAGAGTTTAGTAGCATGGGGGTACCAAGGTAATCATTTTCATTGTCATTGGCGGGAGTTAAAAAATCACGTAAAACAAAATGGTGGTAGTCGTTACCATTGACAGCGGAGTATTCAATATTGTTTTCGACCAAGGCAATCAAAAGATGCAGATCTTTTTGGGGAAGGTTCTCAAAGGATTCAACTGCAACATGAATCTTTCCAGCATTCGTATCCTCGTCAAATACATGCTTCGATTGAATACGGATTGGTGAATATAGAAAGCATTTTTGTAAAGTTTTTTTGAAATAGTCTTCGAACATACGATCTTTTTTCGCTTCAGGAGTATTGTTGTCGGTTGAAACACCTTTTAAATAATCGGTACCTCCAAAAAAGATAGTGGGAAGACCTTTATCTTGCATGTAGCATTTCATTCTATCTTCACTTTCAATCCAGGATAGTCGTGGGGTAGGATGATCCTTAGTAGACTCCACAAAGTAAGATAAAAATGATACATAATCTGGTCCAATTAAATTTTCTATCCTACTCATAGCCATATGTGAGTACACACAACCCAAACACCACGTTGCGGTAAACAATTCACCGGTAGTTGTGGTTGGGATATGATCTGGGGGATTACGAAATGGTAAAGAAATTGTGGTAGAATGAACTTTATCGTTCGGTCCGCTTGAATCGATTTGAATTGGTATTTGTGAGTTTTCACTGTACAATTCACTGGATGATACCCTCATAGTAACAGTTGTTTCATCTGGCACATTCAAGCTGGGAGGATCAAATTGGATATGAATTTGTTCTGGTGCAGTGTTAGCTGAAAAGGTTACTTTCCCCTCGAATCCATTTTGAGGATGAACGATAATGGGGATTTCAGTCCAAAGATCTTTTTCTAAGCAGTGCAAACCAATTGGTTCGATAAAATAATCTTTGTTTACATTTGCTCGAAACACCGTGGGAATGTTAATAGAGT
>DAIMET010000135.1:0-2362 GCA_036725105.1 Calditrichota bacterium | reverse complement strand
ATCAATTGCTTTCAACAGGGCTACTGGAGAAAACCCAAGGGGATGAATTTTCAAAGGTGTTTACCGATTTGGTGAAAACCAAAGGTTGTTTGCGGTTTGAAACGGAGGATGGTAAAGAGTGGAGAATTGTTTGTCATGCAAAATACCATCGCGATCTTCGCATTGAAAAAACAGCAGGCATTCAGGTCCTTCGCATTGGAGAAAATGTTCAGCATACTGTTCAAGTTTTTAACGATGGGATTTTTGAAACAGGCAGTTTTAAGATACGTGTGCTGAAAGATGGTGAAGAAATTAAAGAAAAAAGCTTTCGGAGCATACCTTTTGATTCCTTCCTATCGTACGATTTCTATATCACATCGGACCAGGCCGAAGATTTTCAGATTGAAATTGCCATTCAACTTTTGATGAAAGAAGAAGAAAACCTGGCAGACAACAAATTGCTGTACGATTTTTCCGTAAAGAAGGAACCGTTTTGCCGCATTGGAATGCTCACCAGTCCGTATTTTCGAACCGATATCGGTGACAACTATCTATATTTTAAGGAGCTCCAGGAGTTTTTTAGGGAAGATGGAAACCATGTGGAGCTGCAAACCGTTTCGTACTATTTTGATGAAGAGGGAAAAGTGTCTTACAATCTACTAGGCTTTGATGCACTCCTTTTATTTGATGGGATATGGTACCATGATCCCACCCCCCTGAAAAGAGAGTTGAATGTGTTTGTGCAGCAAGGCGGGAAAATTTTGGGTGTGTGCGCCATGGATGAAGATGTCGTTGAGGATTGGTGGTGGATTGAGCAGGTACAACCATTTTTTGGAATCAAGCCCGATGTAACGATCCATACGAAAGCATCCAAAGAAGAACGAACGGAGTTTCGTTTACTGGAGAAATCTCCTCCTTTTTCCAAGGATGTATATTCGGTCCACAATTTCTACAATTTGTGTCCATACAAAGAGCAACAATGGGAAGACTGGAACCAAGATCATTTGCTGCCCGATGCGAAATACATTGGTAGTTCTGAGCAAGTTGGCCTTCGCTATATTCAATATGGACCCAATATTTTTCTGTACACTGGGATGTTTATCTCCTATTCCTTTGAAGAATGCCCTGATACGTACCTTTTGTTCAAGGAAATGCTACTATCCATGTTTGAACCTACCAGCAGCATTGGAATTGAAGACGTAAAAAGGACAGACGATCGAGTCCTTTACACCCAGGGCAGCACATCGGTTCAAATTACAGTTGCAAACCGCGGTAACATGACGATTTCGAATGCAGTTCTTGCCTGCAATGGACGTGAACTCACTACAATTCACGATTTCAGCGGAAGAAGTACGATCACGGTACCGTTTACTATTGTTCCCCAGGTGCCAGGGGAAAATGAGTATCGATTTACGATTTCTTCTTCTGACGATGTTTTGGCTTCAGACAATACCTTTGTTTTTGCTTGTCGTGCCATCGAACCTTTTGTTACTAAAGAAGAGCTATTTGTTACGCCAGAAAAAAGCGAATATACTCCACTGGAAGACTCTTTTGTATTGAAAGGAAAAGCCTTCCCGGGTACTTTTATTCAAGTGCAGGGGCAAAAAAATAGTACCAAAATTGCAGTTAACCAGGATGGAACCTTTTCTACTGTACTCACTCCAGAAAAAGAAATGGAGACTATAGAGCTGGTTCCTTATTGGGAGGAGATTACTGGAGAGTCTTCTGTAGTGAAGGTACACTGGATGGAGCCCTGCCAGATTTATTTCCAAATAGGAAATACAAAAGCCTTTATTAATGGGAGTCCTTTGGTGATGAGTCAAAGTGCTTCTGTGATCAAGGGTCGGACCATGGTTCCACTTTCCTTTATTGCACTGGGCTTTCGGGCTTCCATTGCATGGGATTCGGGGAACCAATCGGTACAAATTCAATATTTGAAAAAAAAGGTGTGGATGCAAATTGGAAACCCGGTCGCGATTGTTGAAGTGGACGGTAAACAAACAGAAATCACGTTGGAATGTCCGCCTATGATCATTAATGGCCGCACGGTGGTACCGATACGGTTTTTGGCAGAAATATTTGAATCCGAGGTTGAATATGATGCTTCAACGGGAGCTATTCATTTAACGGCAGTCCGATCTAGAATTCTTCTACAGAACAATGAACTCGATTCACCAGAAGAGCATTCCGATATATTTTCGTATGAAAACCAACTGAATTTAACGATTTTTGATTTCAAAAATACCGACAAAGGTTTGTTTTTAGCTACTCCTTCGGGGATTCATGTGTACGAGGATTTTAAGAAAGTGGATACGATTCCGTATAAAAAAGAATGGTTGGGGCAAGATCCGGATATTTATGATTCGTTTCGGTGGAGCCGTGT
>DAIMET010000134.1:0-2404 GCA_036725105.1 Calditrichota bacterium | reverse complement strand
CCGGAATATTGTCAGATATTTGGTACAATATAAACAGAACACTTATTCAATTCTAAAGAAATATACCTAAAGGGGGTAATACATATGAAAAGAACACTCTTGATGATTATACTTTTAATAACAGTTTTTTCTCTATTTGCAAATTTAAGTATTTCGTTTAATTCACAGAAGTTGAACTATGAATATATCAATATTAATGAAGTGCAAGTCCTTCGAAACAAACTTAATGTCAGTGTGGATATTAAAATCGTTGAAAGAATGAGTCAAGAACAACTTCAGGCTATTCTTGAAAGAGAAATCGAAAAATTCAAATCAATCGAAGCTCATGTAATTGTAAGAATTTATGATTACAAAACTTTCCCGGATTCAAGGAAATATCATATGTCGTTATGGGTTGCTTTAGCACAAACCAATTTTTATACGGATGGTTTAAATGCAAATACCGACTTCTTGTTTCATACTACCGACAAAGACTATGAAAATATCCAGTACTTTTATGATTACTACAAGGACAAATAAATCTGAAAAGAACTTAACTTAAAAAAATTCAAAGGGGGTTAAGAAATGAAAAAAACGCTATGTGTATTTTTGTTGATTTTTGTGGTTGTAGTGGTTTTTGCTGCAAATCTCAACAAAAACGGTATAAGCTTTTCTTGGGATTATAACTATTTAAGGCCAATCAATTATGAAGAAGCTGTTGTTGTTAAAAACATAGATGGAGATACGATAAAAGTAAGCATTAAAGGTAAGGAAGAAAATGTCAGGCTGATAGGTGTAGATACACCTGAAACGGTTCATCCAAGCAAGCCTGTAGAAGAATTTGGCAAAGAAGCGAGTGACTTCACTAAAGCGATGTGCCCGGTAGGTTCTACAGTATATCTAACTTATGATTGGAACCCAAGAGATAAGTATAACCGTTTATTAGCGTACGTTTGGTTTAGAGTTGGCAGCACTTATGTTATGCAAAACCTAAATATCATAGCCAACGGTTATGGAAATGCTTATACAACTTATTCATTCAAACAAGAATACATGACTTTTTTCAGAAGTGCTGAAACCCATGCAAGAAACAAAGGGTTAGGCTTATGGCAGGGATCTTCCTTTCCTGAAAAAACAGAAACTACCAACACGATACAAACAACTCCCCAAACTCAAACAACCAACTCAGGGGTTAATATTGTTATATCAGATATAGATTATTCTTCAAACCCAGAGTATATTGAATTAAAGAACATGAGTAGTTCCTCTGTAAACCTTTCAGGTTGGAAGCTTGTAAGCGTGAAGGGCGATCAAAAACATTTTTTATCAGGAACGTTAGGAGTAGGTCAGACCTTAAGAATATATTCTGGTCCTAATGCATTTGGGCACATATGGACTAAAAAATATATTCATAACAATAAAGGTGATGGAGTAAGGTTATTTGATGCTTCCGGAAAACTTGTAGATTCAAAATCTTGGTGATTAAAGAGAGGGTGAAAACATGAGAGCAAAAAATGCTGTTATTGCAGGTGAATATGCAGGAGCTCTTGTGAAATTAAGTATATTAGGCAAACCGCTGATACAAAAGTTTTTTGGAACCGTTTCACTTAATAAAAATAATGTTCAAGCTGTTGAATTAGCGGGAGAAGAGCATTATAAAAGTGCAGCAAGTGGTATTGCCAGAGGTTTGGTGGGGAATTTCTTGATAGGCCCAGTTGGATTGCTAGCGGGTCTTACAGCGAAAACAAAAAACATCTATCATATTGCGATTCAATTCAAAGACGGCAATAAAAGTCTTCTGGAAGTAGATAAAAACTTATACCAAGCCATTATGAAACGATGCTTGTAATAAAATCCAAAGCATTCTTTGAACTGTTGGATAACTATAGGTGCAGAAGAGTTCAAGAGAAGTTTTTTTAAGGAGGTGAAAGATATGAAGACAATTTCAATGATAACAGTTATTGTTTTGATTGCGGTTACGGTCTTTGGTTTCGAAGGCTTGCTATACAGAAACATGACAAGACGCCCGGACGAAGTGGAGCAAGTGATATGGGATTTTAGTGGGAAGGTACATAGATGGCGGCAAGAAGACCCAGAATATGACCTTTATACAATATCCACTAAGTATTCTGATTACCATCAAGATTATCCATACGGTCATAACATGATTCTTTTTAGAGTTCCGAAAAACGCAGACTTCGAAAAATTTGCAGAAGGAGATGTTGTTGACATATACGGTGCGCTATATATCGGGAATTGCGTTATCCCTAGCCTTTCACCTAAAACAACTGTACCTTTATTCACAATAACCGAGGATACAACAGGAACATATAGAAAAGTAGATTGATCTTGTACTGTAAGTAAGGGGGGGAATTTCTATAATGACTAACGAAGAAATTGATGATTTGGTTGAAGGCGTTGTAAA
>DAIMET010000133.1:0-2484 GCA_036725105.1 Calditrichota bacterium | reverse complement strand
AAGTATGGTAGCAGGAAATACTAAAGCAGTTGGGAATTGGTTTATGAAGGAGAGAAGAAAAGGGAGGGGAGTGGTATGAAGCAGCGGACAATATGAGTGCTTTTTGAGGTAGAGGATCGATCTATTTGCGGGTTGTGCAGTTGAAACCAGTATACATTTTCTTGATCTTCATCAATAGCTTTGGTGTTGCCCATAAAATCGAAGGAGTACCCCTGACTATTTTCAATAGATGGGGGAAGTTGAATGGTACTGACAAACATTTCGTTTGAATTGTCTTTGATCATGCTAAATTGATACACTTGTTGATCGATATTCCAAAAGATAAGCATTAGATGACCGTTTGTATCGTAGGAAAGAAATTGAGGTGAACTAATAGAATCAGGAAGATTGTATTGGTGAATTTCAGCCGTATTATTGGCATAGGTAACTTCAATCAGGTGGTTATCTGGAGTTGATTTTTCCAAGTACCATTTTACAGATCCATCTGCGCGAATATTGGTTTTGATCTTATCTATTTGACTACAATCCATTTGGAGAGTGGTGGTTTTTGGTTCTTCTTGATTGTCTGCAAATTGTGAAAAATCTTGAATGTGAAGTTTATTTGCATGGGGATCTACCCAAAGAACCACATTGGATTCATCAACTGTTATAGGCATTTCCAAAGGAAATAAGATACTGGGTAATGGATCGTCCTCTTCTTTGGAATGCTGGAGCTTGATGATTTCGATAATGTCATCCACGCTATACTCCATGGGTGATTCTATAACAACTGAATTTGTCATATCTGAATCATACAATTTGTAGCTCATAAACAAGGCTGTGGCAGAAAAAATATAATCATTTAAATTGAATAGAGGTTCCATCAATTCTTCATCTTCTTGGGCTGCTTCAAAAAATGCCGTGTATTTCTCTTCATCCATAGCAGAATATAGGAAACCATCCTGCAGTGGTTGGATGGAAAACATTTGAGAATCTGCTTGAAAGGTGATGTTCCAATTTGTATTCAAGCTTGTCAACTGGTACTCAAAACCTTCCTGGATGATAGAATACTGATTGTTATATAGGCTAATTTGATTCTTGGCAACTTCTACTAGTTCGTTGTTTTCGATATAGGAGAGAGATGATATGAAGCTTTTTGGATCTGTTTTGCTAACGTACAATCTCCCGTTTTGATTGAGATAATAAGGCGTGATATCGGGGTTGGCACTGAATTTACATTGTTACCATATAGCCCTTGTAAATGAGAGCTTCGGGCACTTAGAGCTTACTGCAAGAAGCTGTTAAATAAGTACTTTAACAAGGATGGGTAGGTATGCCCCTAGCAGAAGCATGGTTCCACCAAAGCGTAAATAGATGTTTCTAAATTTTCCAGTTCCTTCTTTTTTGGCAGAATACAGATGGTTGATGGAGGAAAACAATAGGAAAAGAAGGGTTAAAATCAAAACAGTTAAGCTGGATTCAACACCCCATTGAAAAGTAAAGACAAGCAATGCCGTGACAGCCAGAGCATAAAAGAATAATCCACACTGTCTTTGGTAACCACTTGGCTTGTATCCTGTTAACTTTTGGGCTTCTTCCGATAAGAAGAGAGACTCAGTCCCTGATAATCCTGCAATAGCAAACACAGTCAAAAAGGACACCAATGGGAAAACGTCACGAATAGATTGAAAATTGATATATCCAATCTGCAGGGCAACTATGACCACAATCCAGCGAAGCCATTCAAAAATCAAACACAACGTTCTTTTCATTTGCTCCTCCAAAAGTTTTTATACCACCATGAAACATCATTTCTCTCATTCATACGTCAGAAAGACAATAACAAGTATAACATTCCATACGGTTAGTAAGCAATAGGATTTTGTATTTCATGAAATATGGCATACTATTATTCCATCTTCCAGCTATCTTTTTTGCATCTACACCATACTGAGGTTTTATTGGCAATTGCAGAACATAAATGCTCCTTCTGTCGTCTATTGCAAGAGCATTATACTTGTTCAGGATGCATCATTTTTATGGGTGGCTGCATTTACGAATCATTGGAACGAAACGGATACCGTTCACAAGTTGCTCAGCTTTGGTAGGAAGGAATCCTAATTGTCGATATATTTTTACTGCGTACGGGGAAGAGTTAACGGTTATCTCCAGGTGGTCTTTTGTGACGCTTCCGTCTTCTATAAGGGTATGCAAAAGAGAACGGGCAATCCCTTTTCTGTGATAATTCTTGTCTACAAAAAGAAGGGAAATATGACAGGGTTTCCGTATGGCAATAATTCCTACAATGTTTTGGCAGTCAAAGCAGCCCCACAATTTTATTTCAGATTTCTCGATTGCATTCGATATGTTCTCGAGCTGAATGAATTTCTTGAATTCGTTAATTCCTTCGTTGGAATAGTCAGGAGCTTCAAATTCAGAAAAAACCCGCCAGATAAGATCTATGGCGCTGGAAAGATCGGGTTTATCAAGCTGTCTGATTTTATA
>DAIMET010000132.1:0-2494 GCA_036725105.1 Calditrichota bacterium | reverse complement strand
GCACCCCCTTCCGGGTATTTATATTATACAACAAACATTTCAGTCAATAAATGAACCTACTTGAGTTTCCGTAAAATACCCCCGGTCCTCACTGAAACTAACAAACCCGAGGGAAATTAACTTCAAGCTTGTTAAAAAATACAATACAATCCCATTTTCAGCATTTCTGGGCACACTAAAGAAAGCATTCGTTTCAGTATTCAGTTGTGTGTCTGTCAGCATTTGAACAATGAGAGCTGTTTGTGCTTGCAGCGGACCTCTATATTCAGATAATCCCGGATTCCACGCTTGGCATGCTTGAGTATCTCCCTTATCCCCTTTGTCATCTGATAGTACAAGAAACGAATCTTCTTCTTTATTGCCTTTGAGTGAAGCAGGGCTTTGATTGCCAGTAGTTTCCGATCCATTCCTTCTATCAATAGTCCTGAGAAGGTTATTGCATATGATAGAAACCTATTGATATTGTTCATGGCCTGAAGGCTGCGAACCCTGATGTTCTCAAAGCCGTATTCTTCTTTCTTGAAACGGAAATATTCCTCAATTCTCCATCTGGACATATATGTCCGGAGTATATTGACTGCCTCTTCCTTCGAATTTACTGTTTTACTCGTGACAAGCATCATGGGAGTTTCACCTATGCCATATACAAGAAGCAACCTCACTGATTGTTTTGATGAAGTGAGCCTTACATTAAGATGACTTACATAGCAGTCTGTCTTTTTACCATTGAACCAAACCTGGGTCTTTATCTTGCCTTTCCTGGAATCCCGCAGCACTGTTGCCTTGAACCATTTCCCCTTATGGAATATCTTTCTGTTTTCTTTTATCCGTACTATGAAATCGGCGTTCTTCTTGTTCAAACGATTGTAAAGGGCGTTCATATCAAATCCCCGATCGAATACGAAACAGGGTTTTCCTTTTACATGCTCAATCACCCTGTCCAGACCTGAATAAAGGACGGTATTGGTTGATTTGTAGTCTTTCTCTGTTGATGAGTGTATATGGGAAAAGAGACTCACGGGATGCTTCTCCTTTGCTGTCAGAGCAACAATCTCGGTTACCATGTATCCCTTTTCATAAACTTTGTTTGCTGATGACCCATCCCTTACAATTCCAAGACTCTCGAACTTTTCACCATATGGCTTGATTATATCAGTGTCATCAACCAGTATCACCGGATTATCGGGAAGGCTTCTGCTTGCCAGCTTGAGATAATTCCTTTCCAACTCACCGGGAAGATTTGCTTTCAGTCTTCGGCTAAGGCGTTCTACTGTATTTACCTTCTTTATGTCTTCCATCAATGTGTCAGAGACATCACTCAGGACGCAGCTTCCTGACTTATTGATGCCATATATCATCTGTTTCACAAGCTTTGTTTCGGGTTTTCCCAAACCGTTCGTCAATTTTGATGAATATGTGTTGATTTCCCGTTTTATTTCGTAAAGATCTGCTGTATAATTGTTCATGAAAGAGCTCCTTTATTTGTTTAGTATCGTTTTTTTTCGACAACTAAATTATACCAAACAGAAGGTGCTTTTTCTTTGTTTTAGGACCTTTTTAGTGCTTGTCAACAACATTTTTTCTAATTGTGGATAACCTCAGAAATTTTTACGGAAACTCAAGATGAACCTATTCCATAATTGCTGCTAGAAACGATATGCAGCAAAACAGCCAACTACTATCCCGTTAATAACTTTAATAGGATTCAATGAAAATCCATTACTATTCCACAAGGCTAAAGATGCAGTATTTGAGACCTCGCAATACGCCCGTATTTGAAATATTCCATCTTGCTGTGCAAATGATTTTGCTATGCCAATTAATTTGCTACCATAACCTTGTCTTTTTTGTGACACATCAATTATATCAATAACATTTATAAAATCTTCGACCAGACCTTTTATTGGAACCTCAATTTCTCTTCGGAAAACCGACATGAAGGCAAATACCCGTGAGTTTTTATATGCAAATAAGGTATATGAGTTTTCTCCCGTGCAAATCACTTGTTTTACATGGGGATATTCATTTATGAGTTTATCAATCTCCTCGGACGACGCAATCTGGAATATAGTGTTTTTGTCCTCATCGTTTATTTTATGTATAATTGTATCTAGGTTATTAAGATTCATGATACCTCCAAAAACATCACATACACAGTATATCAAGCCATAATGTGAATATACATATTAAGATTATAATGGCTGTTGACTGAACCAAGAAACTTCCTCCGAAGCAATTATATATGAGAGAATGAAAGAATCCAAAGATTCATGTCATGGATTCAACATATCTTCAATAACATAATCTGGGATGGTTTCCTTTTCTCTGAGAATACCAGTAACATATTTATTAATCGAATCCACACTTACTTTAAGATCATTGATTTCCAGGCTTTGCGGAAGAAACACTTCTTGAGATTTACCTAAGCTGTTTTTGTGCTCTTCTCCCAAAGCAATGTATAACCACTTATCAGGTGCATATGCCTTATTATCAC
>DAIMET010000131.1:0-2495 GCA_036725105.1 Calditrichota bacterium | reverse complement strand
AAGTAAGATGGCTTGAATCCTTCATGGCTTTCAAAGACCTTGGAATAAGCAAGGTATATGAAATTGGTCACGGCGATGTGCTGAAGAAACTGGGAATGACTATAACAACAAAGGTGAAGGTGGTATCGTTTTGAGGAGTTTTGCTATTAGTACCTGTTCTTTGTTCAGACTTAGAGAATCCTGTGCCTTAAATGTTTTGCAATTAGAGACTAATGTTTGTCTCTTGAAAATGAGGTAGGAGATGAAATTAAAAGGATTCTATGATTTATTAGTAAGTATGCACCCTTCAATTGAGGTATTATCAAGGAAACTCTATTGGAATAACGACTACTTAATCAAAAGATACAATGAAAAAAAGAATAGAGTTGTGGAACCTTCAGTGAAGGTTGGTTTGTCAACAATTGTGAGTGCACTATCTTCGCTAGGAATTAGAGAAGGCGATATTTTAATCGTTCACAGTAGTTACGAGAGTTTTCAGAAGAGTTGTGCAGACATAATAGAGCCAAATAAACTCATAGGAATATTGGCAGAACTAATTGGAGATACGGGTACCCTAGCCTTTCCAACTCATCCTTTATATTCTAAGGAAAAGGTCTCTAAGCAAACTATCAAATACAATGATGATATTAATGAAATCTTGACCTACGATGTAAGGAAAACCCTTGCTTGGACAGGCTTCTTGCCAAATGTTTTCTTGAGAATGCCGGGAGTTATAAGGAGTAAACATCCCATAAATACTTTGGCTGCCTTAGGTCCACTAGCCTCGGAAATGATGCGAAAGAACATCGAAGGAGAGTTACCTCTTGCCTGTGGTCCGAATTCTTCGTGGAAATTTTGTGCCGACAGAAAAGCAAAAATACTTGGGCTCGGGGTGGACCTAGTTCACTCACTTACGATGATGCATGTTGCCGAAGATAGTAATCCCAATTGGCCAATAAGAGAATGGTATCGAAAAAGGACTTTCAAAATAATCGATGGCATTGATGAACAAATACTTACAGTAGCTGAGAGAAAACCTAAGTGGACGATTAATCTAGCAGAAAGATGCTTCAGAAAAGATCTGATAAAAGAGGGCATTTTAAGAATAGTCTCTGTTGGTGAGCTTCAAATAGAGTACATTAATGATAGCAAAGAACTCATTGACTACTTGAATTCGAAGAACGCAAATGGGTATCCTTATTATTTTGGGAGAAAAGTATCATGAAGATTGTCTATAAAAGAAAAAGAAGCAAACCTTTATGCTTAAACGGTGATAGTTTGTTCTTTTATTCGAAGAATAAGTTCTTTATGATGGATCTTCGCACTTTCAAACATGATGAAATAGGCAAGATTGACAGAGGATTTCTCAGAAACATACTGTCACGTTCAAGGATTATTGAGAGAATTCTTCGTCTAGAACCAGGGTTTTCAATATATGTTTCAGACAAAGAAATACTAATACCTATAAAGGGTGCTCTCTATTCTTTTAATTTGGACTCAGGTTCACTAACAATACAACATAAGTTCAGACCGGAAATGAGAACTTATCTCTCAGCAGTCAAAATTGAGAATGTCTATGGTTTTACCGATGGCGTTTATTTTGGCGAGTACTTCAATAACCCTGATCGAAAAGAAGTCAGAATCTGGAGAAGGAAAAAGGTTGATAACAGTAAATGGGAGGTCGCTCATACATTTGAGAATGGAACAATAAATCACATACACACATTGCTGGTTGACAAATATAGGGATTGCGTTTGGATTTTAACAGGTGACTTTGATAAGGCAGCTGGTTTTTGGATTGCAACTGACGATTTTCGAAGTGTCGAACCTGCTGTTATTGGAAAACAAGAATATAGGAGTTGTGCAGCCTTTGCTCTTCCCAAAGGTATTCTCTATGCTACAGACACTCAATTGGAAGCGAATTCAATCAGGTTTTTGCGCAAGGTTGGATCGATTTTTGAAAGTGAGAAATTATATGATCTTGAAGGTTCTTGCATTTATTCTTGTGCTGTAGGAGAAAGCTATTTCTTCTCTACAGCCGTTGAGCCGGCTTCTGAAGGAAAGAGTAAGCTCGATCTTATTTCATATAGAAGAGGAAAAGGAATAAAAAGCTGGAATAGTGAAATTGTTATGGGAAATCTACAAGAAGGATTTAAAAGAATTGCTATCTTTGAAAAGGACATTCTTCCAATGGGGTTATGTCAATTTGGTACAGTAATATTTCCATCGATACAAAGCAACCCAGCTGACTTAATCTGCCAAGGTGTTGGGCTGAAGAAAATCGACGGAAAAATGATGATTATTGAATATGATGGAAATGAGCATGAATAATACAAAGAACTGTGTGCAGAACAGAAAAATAAGAGTATTGTACCTCACAGCAGTCCCTATAAAAGGGGGTCCTGGTGGAGGGATTGCCACTTGGACAAATGCGATTCTTAACTCAAAACTCAAAGATATGCTTGAGATTGATGCAGTCAATACCGGTCCAATTGGTAAGCGTTTAAAGCAATTGT
>DAIMET010000130.1:0-2500 GCA_036725105.1 Calditrichota bacterium | reverse complement strand
TGTACATTGAAAAAGATGCTGATATTAATCAAGAAATTGAAAGACTTCGACAATCTACCGTCAGGGCATTGCTGGAAAGACGAGACGTTATTGTTGTAGCATCTGTATCATGCATTTATGGCTGGCAAGAACCAGAAGATTATCAAAAAAACATTGTTTCCATTGAAGTTGGCCAAACCATTCCACGCAATCAGTTTATACGAAAATTGATTACAATTCAATATGAGCGTAACCAATATGATTTCTCACCAGGTCACTTGCGTGTAAATGGCGATGTAGTTGATGTGTATCCTGCAGAACAAGAAGATAATGCAATCCGTATTGAGTTTTTTGGGGATGAAATTGATTCCATGAAAGTAATCCACCCCCTTGAGGGAACTATCTTAGAAAGAATTGATCAATTTACTTTTTTCCAAGCCAAGCAGTTTGTCACAACCAAAGAGCGACTTAACAAAGCCTTGCCCGTAATTCGCGATGAACTCCGCGATCAAATACAACACTTTCGTGCCCAAGGAAAACTGATCGAAGCACAGCGAATCGAAGAAAGAACTACGTACGATCTTGAACAATTGGAAACTCTTGGTGTGTGTAAAGGAATCGAAAACTATTCCAGACACCTGGCCAATCGAACTGCTGGTTCAACCCCCTCCACAATCATTGATTTTTTCAAACCGCCCTTCCTTTTGTTTATGGATGAATCTCATTTGACCATACCCCAGGTAAAAGCGATGTATCGAGGAGATCAAAGCAGAAAACAAACGCTTGTTCAGTATGGCTTTCGCCTGCCGTCTGCATTGGACAATCGACCCCTGTTGTGGGAGGAATTCGAAAAGAAAATTCATCAAGCGATTTTTGTATCTGCTACTCCCAGAGAGTTCGAAACAGAGATAAGTTCCCAGGTTGTACAGCAAATTGTCCGGCCAACAGGCTTGCTAGATCCTGAAATTCAAGTGCGTTCCACCGAAGGACAAATGAAAGACTTGATGAGAGAAATTCGAGAAGCTACCAGTAGCAATCAAAGAGTTCTAGTCTTAACCTTGACAAAAAAGCTTTCAGAGGAAGTCTCCTTCTTTCTTTTGGAAAAAGGGATTAAAGCAAAATATCTTCATTCAAGTTTGGATACCATTGAACGAATCAAAATACTAAAAGATTTGCGAATGGGAAAATATGATTGTGTTGTAGGAATCAATTTGCTCAGAGAAGGACTCGATTTGCCCGAAGTATCTCTTCTGGCAATTATGGACGCAGACAAAGAAGGCTTCTTGCGATCCAACACTTCCCTTATCCAAATGATTGGCAGGGTAGCTCGTAATTTGCAAGGCAGAGTAGTGATGTATGCTGACCATATTACTCCCTCTATGAAATTTGCAATTGATGAAACCAACCGACGCAGAGAAAACCAAAAAGAGTATAATATTCAAAACAACATTGAGCCTCAAGGCATTCAGAAAATGGTCAAAGATTTAATTGAGATTGAAGAAGAAAAAGAGCTGGATGGCCTTCAAAAAGAGATTAAGAAACAGCGTGATGTCCAGTTGTTTATACGAGGACTTGAAGAAGAAATGCACCAAAAAGCAGAACTTCTGGAATTCGAAGATGCTGCAAAACTGCGTGATAAAATTGCTATGATTAAGAAGAAAATAGCTCAAAATTTGTAGTTAGGAGAACCACCCATGCTAGATATTAAGCGTATGCGAGAGAATCCTGGAGAATACAAACTGGCATTGCAAAAACGATCTGTTGATACATCTGTAATTGATACCATTTTAGATTTGGATCAGCAAAGGAGAGATCTTTTACAAGAAGTGGAGTCTTTACAGCATGAAAAAAATATACAGTCTGCTGAAATCGGCAAGCTTGCAAAACAGGGTGTGGATATATCTCCGCTGCGAGAAAAAATGAATCTGTTATCTCAGCGGATAACAGAAGGTTCTGAAAAGGTAAAAGGAGTGCAAGAACTCCTTGTGCAAGAAATGTCTGTACTCCCCAATATTCCTCATGAAAGTGTTCCACTGGGAGAATCTGCCGATGACAATGTGATTGTAAAAACCTGGGGAGAACCTCGTGATTTTGATTTTGACCCACTGTCTCATGTTGAATTGGGTGAAAAAAATGGATGGATCGATTTTGACAAAGGAGTGAAATTAGCTGGGAATAAATTTACTTTATTAATGGGAATTGGTGCAACATTATCCCGCAAACTTCAATCACTGATGTTAGAATCAGCTATTGCCAGGGGTTATATGGAAATTCTCCCCCCCTATATGGCAAGGCGAGAAATCCTCTTTGGTTCAGGACAATTACCAAAATTTGAAGAAGATTTATACAAAATTGAAAAAGAAGAGTCGTTTTTGATTTCGACTGGAGAGATTCCACTTGTCAACATGATGGCTAATGAGATTATTGAAGGAACTGCTTTGCCCTTAAAAGTAACCGCTGCCACATCTTGTTTCCGTAGAGAAGCAGGTGCAGCAGGAAAAGAAACACGAGGTTTGATTCG
>DAIMET010000129.1:0-2563 GCA_036725105.1 Calditrichota bacterium | reverse complement strand
AAAGGCCTCGGCCCAATCAAAGACATATCCCCTTTAATCACGTTTAAAAGTTGAGGAATCTCGTCTAGCGAAGTGGATCGCACAAACTTCCCGACTTTAGTCAATCGTTGTGCATCGGGCAGAAGATCCCCCGTGGCATCTTTTTCATCGGTCATTGTCTTAAACTTGACCACTTTGAATATCCGTGCATTTTTCCCCGGCCGCTCTTGAATGAAAAAAGCCCCCGCTCCTTTGTTGGCGATAACCAGGCATAGCCATGCCAATAAAAAAACAGGGCTAATAACGATCAACCCCAATAGCGAGAGGACAATATCAAAGAAACGCTTGAAGAAGGATTTGTACATAGGGTGGTTTTGTCTCTAAAAAATCAAGTCTTCTAAACAAAAAGATAGGTGTAAATACCTTATAAGTCATTTAGTTTTTAACAATCATACTATTAATTTTCTGTAGATAGTCTTTTGCTAGCATCTCGTAAGTCCTATGTTGATATATCCAATCTCTACCCTTCTTCCCTATATTTTCTCTTTCTTTTTTTGAAAAGTGTGCGTAGGAAATAAATACGTCTCTTAAGTCTTCCGGATTTTTACTTGGCACAAAAACTCCGCAATTTGCTTCGTTAATCATAGATGGATATCCTGTATAAGTAGCAATAATTGGCTTGCCGGCTAACATATATTCAACTATTTTATTCAATGATTGACCAAACTTCCAAAACTTTGAATCATTAGTAGATAAATAGACAATATCACATATGCTTAAAAAGCACTTTACTTTATCCTGCTCAATCCTGTGCAAAAAAACAACATTATGATAACCTGCTAACTCTTCTTCATACTTATGTTTTAGATCGCCGCTTCCTACTATTAAAAAGTAAATATCAGAATCATCCTTCATCAATTTTATGGTATCAATAAATAGTTGAAGAGAATTAGAAATTCCTATGCTTCCTGCATAACCAATTATAACTCTATCTTTGTGGACATAATTTTGAAACATACTAGTATCTATCTCTTCGTCGGTGTTATATTTTTCAGGATCAAAACCCTGTGGAGAACAAAAAAAAGGTCTGTCATATCCTAATATGTTTTTTACATGCATATCAAGTTTTGGGAATGTCCCTACTATCAAATCCGCTTTCTTATAACCGAACTTTTCTATCATTCCAATAAATCTTACTAAAGGATGATTCTTTGAGAAACCACCTTCTTCAGTCATAGCTAATGGCCAAATGTCACGAATTTCAAAAACCAGAAAACAATTAAATTTTTTCTTTAAATAATTACCATATACAATACTAAAAATTGATAGTGATGATATAATAACAACATCTGGTTTTACCATAGATTTTAATGGCATTAAAAACAATTTTAATTCGAAGTCTAGCCATGATAGCACCCTTAGAATTGAAACTGTTTTTTTGTACTTAATTGTCCTTATCCATTTAAAGGGTACATCATCTTCCGTGTCATTATTGTATGTTTTTTTTGTTTTTGGAAAATTGGAAAAGTGGTTTGAGTCAGATGTTATTAATATAACTTGATTACCAATTTTCCTCATCTCCTGAGCCAGGTAAAATAACCTTGAACGCCCGCCTTTAGTATACTTTGGTGGACAAGCACCATATTTCGAAATAAACCAAATATTCAACATTAGATATTATAAAGTTTTGGGATGTTATTGACAATTTTGATTACTCGTTCAAAGTCTATACCTAAGGTATCAAGATACCACTTTATATTCTGGTAACGCGGTCTGTTTTCATCTTCAACCAGTTTTAATGCCTCCTCTCTGCATATTTGCCCTTCTCTTATTTGATTGCTTCTGAACGTGTCGTGTTCTGTAAATCCTGCAACTGTATAATATACATAATTGTAGAATGCTGCAGTACCATCACCAATTCTCCATGTTGTTTTGGTATCCACGGCCTTCTCCCAACCATACTTATTCAGCAAAATATCATTTATCAAATCTTCTTCCCATCTCCAGTAATCATAAATATGATAATAGTCTTCTTTCTTTTTCACGCTTCGGTAGTATTCTCCGGAAAGCGTATCCCAAAGAGAACTATTGAAGTAACCTGGACTTTGCATCATTGCCATAAATCTCATAGAATGATACCATAGTTGTTTCATTGCTCCATTACTATACACTGTTTTCTCTTCAAAATCGGGTTTAATTCCCAGAAAACCAGACTTGAAAAAAGTAACTTCCAAAGGATTAGTTCCCCAAAGATTCAGGTTAATGCCAGTTTGTTTTTTGATATCTTCAACATATCTGAAGAAATGTTTATCTCCTGCAGTAAGCATTGCCATCATTCCAAGATGTGGTGACTTTAACCACGCCTCCAAATTCATCTTGATATTCTTTCTTTTCTTTGAAATGTCTGCTGCTACTATGATATTTTCGACACCCAATTGTGCACACATTCGACTGATATTTCTACGTCCTAGATCAGTTACCATTCCCCAATCGTAAGTATATGCAACTGGTTTCATCTTCAGCTCATTAACTATCAGATGAAGACCGTAACAACTATCTCGGCCACCTGAAAATGGAACAATAC
>DAIMET010000128.1:0-2569 GCA_036725105.1 Calditrichota bacterium | reverse complement strand
ATGGCAAAATCACAAACCAATGGAACCCTTACAACCTCACCAACCTTCTTTACCAGAAAGGAGAAACCGGAGCTTTCTCCCTTCCCTTAGGCATGAACCAGAGTATCATTGGAGATGATTATATTGTGCCCCTCCATACCGGAAACTCCACCATTGGGCGAATAGCCATTGGATTGGATCCTATTGTTATACCGTGGCCACCCGTAAAAAAGCATGATTGGGATAGAATCATCTATGACCCTAATAATCCCATTTTTACTGATCCAAGTTTATTAGTAGCTTCATTTTTTAGCTGGAAGAAGGGTGCCAATGCGTGTGGATATGGAGATTGTCCAGCAGGACAAGTTAAAGTATGTTTTTGCTACTATGTTGGACGAGTTAATCACAATATTAAAGAAAGCCATATCAGCATAGGTAAAGAATGCGAAGATATAATCAATAAGGATTTTGAAATATTGGATTTAGTCGACGTTCCCGATAACTGTGGATGTTATGATATAGGTGCTATTCCATCTATGTAAAGAACTTTCTCCTGACATTTTCAAATATAAAAAGGAGTTCAAAATGCGAAAACACAGATATTTACTATTGTACAAGGCTCTATCTATTACGATATTGTTTGGAATTAGTTTAGTTACTATTTCTTGTTCTTCCCAAAAAATAATCTATTACCCAATGACAAAAGTGGAACTTGTTACAGAAGATTCTATTCAATTCAAAGAAGTTTCTCCTTTACCATTTATTTCCAGAAGCACAACCATTTATACTTCTAGACAAGTTGAGCCTAACTCTCTTTTCTTACGTTTACAAGATTTTACATCCCTACACAAGGAGGATTTACGAGATTTATATCATGATTCACTTGTTCTCCAGAAAAACTTCTATTTACAGGTAGCAGATCCTCAAATGATTCATAAATGGCAAAGAATAATCGATTTGTATCCATCACATGAACCAATCTATCAAACCGCTGATGGAAACATCTATTTTGTTGGGTATGATTCTTCTCTTTACACAAATTTCTTAAATTCTTACCAATATGATACTTACAATAATTGTTTTGTTTTCACAAAAGAAGATAATACGCTTTTATTGCTTTCTCCTAATGGTGAAGAATTACCTTTGAAACCCGAAAATGATTCCTTTGATTTTTCTTCTTACCATGTGATGTATTGCAAACCAGAAGAACCATGGATAATCCTACAACAAAACCAGACTGTAAATAATACGATTGATTCTTCTTCTTTATGGTTTTTACAATTAGAAACTCAATCACTTTATCCGCTTCCAATGGATAATGAAAATGTAATTGCCGTGCATTCAGTGGAACATGGATATGTGATAGAAACAGCAACAGAAAATATTCCCATTGTCTCTCTCTATGAAAACAGAGAATTTCAAAGATATCAAAGCAACACCAACTATATTGTTTCAACACATTCTCGTCACTATTATTACCTTAATGTAAACAATGGCACAATCCATAACATTTCTTCTCCCACAGATGCTTCGGTGTGCTATGCGCATTCATTAAGCAGTTTTGTTCTATGGTATGATCAGTTTGAAAATACCCTTTACGGACAAGATCTATCTTTCCCTGATCGGTCCCATTTACTTACTGATTCATATTCTGCTTATTCAATCAATTCTTTTCAAAATGGTGCATGGATACTACCTAGTCAAGATGAGAATGATTCGTGGAACAAGATACTTTTGATCAAATGCAGCGACTCTATCATTTCAATGCAAGAGTATTTGCTACCTGTAGTTTACTATAAGAATCAAGGATTGTATGTTGATCAACACCAGAATTTTACCTTTATTGCTAATCAACAAGGGGGATATTCTTTGTACGTGATATCACCATTACATCCTTCTGTGATCCATGAATATCCTATGAATATAATACCTCAGTGCGATTCTCTTCAAATATTTCAGAGTATTAATTCTGCAGAAGGTGTCCAAAGAATAAAATCTATGTTGACTATTCCGATTACTGGAGAAAATACTCATGAAAACTACGATGAAAACGTAGACCCGTCAAATGGTGATCATTCGTCTTCAAAACTTAGTAGAGATTTTTACAAAGCTACTATGCTAGAATATAAGTTACCCGATTCCATCCTCTCAATGTAGATTTATCTAGTTACCTAGATAGAATACATTAAATGATGTGGTTAAGCGACCTAAGTCTAATTTAGTACAGATAAAGTTTGAGTATTATTAAAGAGTCCAGCTGTTTATCTGTACTCCCTTCGGGGAACAAGGTACTCTGGAGAAATTGCTGCTTAGATATTGTGCAGGAAGAATGAAATGTCAAAACATGCGTTTCGATCTATTTTTGTTTCTTGTGTTCTCGCCCTTATTTTTTGTTGTCAATTGAGTTGTACCAACGTAACAGATCAACCGGCTGACACTACCATTCATGATCAAGATTTATCGCTACAGGTACCAACAGCGAGTAAGGTTTTGATGGATTTGTTTTTCACTGATCCTGTCATCACCAGTGATCATAGCGTTACGATGATCGGAATCGATCAAAAAACTATTTCTTCCTATCCGCTTCGAA
>DAIMET010000127.1:0-2573 GCA_036725105.1 Calditrichota bacterium | reverse complement strand
TTGAGTGTTTTCCGATAATGATTCAGTCTGGCGTGTGGGAAGCCTTCCTAACGCTCTGAATAACCTGCACAGGCATCACCGAGACCTGTACCCTAACGGCTGTGACAGGTTCATTCAGTTGTTAGATTTAATATCTTACTGCTGCAATATGGCTGATAGGTAGCCTTGTTTTAGCATCTCTAAATTAATCAGATAGTCGGTTTTATCGAAATACTCTCTTAAAGGTCTCAGGGTTGAAAACCACCCAGCGCCATCCGTAATCCAGATAAATTCAATACCCTGAGAATTCCAGTAAGAATTCATGCTTGTATACTCTGTTGCTGTCGCTTTTAGCTTTGAGCCACCACCGCCATAGAAGTTTGTCTCAATGAAGTACAATTTGCCATCTTTTTTAATTGCAAAATCAATCTGCCTTTGGGATTTATCAACCTCAATGTCGATCTTCCATTCAGTACGGACCTTGGACGCGGTAGCTTGAGGTAAATATACTGCGTTATTATTAAGACAATCCTTTGCAACGAAGGTTTCAACAATTGATTCCATAAGGGAACCACCTCTATTCTTCCTTGCATTAGTATCCAATCCGACTTCTACACCTATCACATAATCAACAAGATTTTTTATGCGGCGATCTGCCAACAACTCCCCTATACCGCTATTCATTAGGAACGAGGCAAACATCCTTGCATCTTCTTCCGAGGGCTTCTTGTACGAGAAATCAAAGTTTTTATAGACAAAGTTACTCACATCCACAAGAACCTGAACAGAGCGATCGCGTATTGCAAGCAGGGATGGTATAGCTTTGACGCATGATGGATATTCAAGAAACAATGATTCAGCCGCTCCAGCTATGTCCTTTTTTCCAATAATTGAGTTAAGTAAATTTAACTCCATTTCAATAGAATCGACATTTGTTATAACCTTTTTCCAATTTACAAAATAGTCCCATCTAGTTATCTTACCTTTTAGTGTTTTCCTAAAATAAGAGAAAAACTCATCGGGTTCTTTTCCTGATATTTTGCAGATTTTCTGCATGATTGCTTTCTTGGCTATGGAAACACTCTAAACTCTGCTAAGTTTGAATCCTCATCGCTCTCAGAATCTTTCTCCAAGCTGAACAAATCGTTTTGACTAGCCACTGCTTTGAGCCGAGGTATTGCAAGCTCATCCAGATACTGTTTTGATGAATCAATCCCGATAAATCTTCTGCCGTGCTTAAGCGCAGCGACTCCTGTTGTTGCACTACCACAGAATGGATCTAAAACGATGTCTCCTTTGAGAGAGCTAGCAATTACAATACGTTCAAGGATTGCCTCTGGTTTTTGGGTTGGGTGCTTACCATAGATCTTTTCGCTCTTCTTCGGTGTTGTCACGGCCCATACACTTCTCATTTGCTTGTTTGGTTTTTTCAGGAAATCTCCATTCCATTCACCCCCCTTGACCAAGTCATAATTGAAACAGTGCTTAGCCTTCTTATCCTTTCTAACCCATAGCAAAGTCTCGTGACTCGCAGTAAACATTCTGCATGAGAGATTAGGTGCTGCATTTGGCTTGAACCAGCATATATCGTTTATTAAATGCCATCCCTGCTTTTGAATAGCATATCCACAAATATAGATAGAATGATATGTACCTGATATCCATAATGTACCATTTGGTTTTAGAACTCTCCTGCAGGATGCTATCCAGTCGTAATGAAATTTGAAATCATCTTCAACTCCATTACTAACATCCCAATTACCCTTGTTTACACTGACTCGTTTTCCTGAATGGCATGTAAATCCGTCATTGGAAAGATTGTAAGGTGGATCTGCAAAAATCATATCAACACTGGATTCTGGCAATGAAGATAGTGTTTGTATAACATCTCCATGATAGAGCTTGGTGTTTTCAGTCTCAAAATAGGATTTCAAAACGAGGATTCCTTTTCTTATCTATGAGTGGCTATGGAAACTATCCTAAAGAGATCCTCTCCACTTTTCAAGGCTTCTAGAAGATCCTTGAACATGAACGCTGTCTCAAGATTCGTTTTTTCTTGAAGCATAAGCAGCTTTGCCAAGAGAATGAGGAAGTTAAGACTATATTCACCATGTTCCCCCAGATTCTTATACTGCTCATACTCGGCTTGACAGTTGGTTAGTAAGAGCTCCAATGAAAGCATTCTCTTCCTTTCCCAAGTAGTCTTAAGTGGGCTTGTACTCTCCCAAAGAGCTATTAGCTTATCAATAAATTCACGCGTCGCATCTTTATCATGGTGCATTTTTATCATAATATCTACTGCCCAGTGAATATGCTTTGGCGTTCTTTTACGGCTCCATTTTCCATTAGCATTTTTTTGTCGGTATTTAATCAGTATGTCAAACTCGCTGATTTTCCCCTGATATGCTGCAAAAATGTATTGCTCATCCACCTCAGCCACAAAAATGGGTATATGGCGTACTCCATCTTTTCGGAATTCCATGAACTTACTTCGCTCAGCATCAGTCATATGTTTTTTCCTTTCAATCGCTCGGAATCTAACAATGATTGTACTGACTCTGTCTATCTCAATTGGTCTACACCGTGTTATGATT
>DAIMET010000126.1:0-2598 GCA_036725105.1 Calditrichota bacterium | reverse complement strand
AAAATAAAGGCATATTCCAGTAGTGTTTGACCCTTTTGCATAGAATGAAACATCTGTGGCATTGATTGAAGGGCATGTTTAAGTGTAGAATGTTTCATGATGGTTAAATTAGGCGGGTTGAAGGGTAGATAACCATAAACAAAAACTACCAACTAAAACAGGTAACACTGTTAATAACAACGGGACGATGTCTTGAAACCCAAACAGAAAAGTTAATCCTATACTAGTTAGAAAACCTACAATTGATGCTACTTTAGGAAACTGAAAGGAGAGTATCAACACAAGAATCAGAAAAATGCTTGGGATATTCTGCATAATCAAGCCCAAGAAATCTATAAAATCTAATGACATCGTGATAAAGAAAAGAGACACAAGCAAAAAAAGAAGAAACCCTATGTACCACCAGATATTTTTTCCAAAAAAATGCAATCGCATAGTCAGCTCCTTAATAAATATATACAATCAGTATAATACCGCAAAAGGATGGAAATTGGAATAGAAATGGAAGACTGCAATTAACAAACAAAAACCCTATGTGTTCAAGAAGTGTAGAGAAACAATATATTGATGTTGCATTTTTATGTAACACAACATATTGTGTTTTTGACTATTGCTTTTTTAATTTTGCATGGTATTTTTAAATGCAAGGAGTACGATATGAAATGCCCATTTTGTAATTCTACTTTACATAAAGTTTTGGACAAACGTGAAACGAAATTAGGTAATTCCATTCGAAGAAGACGCGAGTGTCTTTCGTGTGGAAGGCGTTTTACAACCTTTGAAAGAATTGATTTGGGTAACATCATGGTCGTAAAACGAGATCTATCCAGACAACCATTCGACAGGGATAAGATTAAAACAGGAATTTTGAAGTCAACTGAAAAAAGACCTGTAACCAGTCAACAGATCGAAACAATGCTAGATTCAATAGAATCGACAATTCGAAAAGAGTTTGAAAAAGAAGTTCCCAGTCTGGAGATCGGCAAATTGATCATGAGAGAATTAA
Organism: Calditrichota bacterium; assembly: GCA_036725105.1. Taxonomy (GTDB): domain Bacteria; phylum Caldisericota; class Caldisericia; order UBA6126; family UBA6126; genus JAGLCW01. The sequence continues at coordinate 1,592 of DAIMET010000126.1, read as the reverse complement.
AAAGTATTGATCCAGTTGCATACATTCGTTTTGCTTCTGTGTATAAGGATTTTCGTGATATCGATGAATTTGTGAATGAAATTCATGGTTTACAGAACAAAGGAGGGAGTTCTGATGATGGAATTATTTGAAATTTCCAACAATGATGATTTAGACGTTGCATCCATGTCCAATACGGCCACACTGTATTCTTTCGTACTAGATGGTTTTCGAAAGCGTGATGGCAGCACAGTGCCCTTTCAGATTGATAAAATTACAAATGCAGTTCAAAAAGCATCTGATCATGTTCAACGAAAGAATATACCTGGAGCTCCACTACCAGATGCTGACTTTATTGCACAAAAAGTATTATCAGAGCTAAACAATCCTACTTCCATCTATTTTGTACGCGAAGTTGAAGGAAAACGTATTGCGAACATCGAAGATATCCAAGATTTAGTCGAAATAACTCTTAGCCAAGAGGGATATCCAGAAGCTATGGTTGTCTACAAAGAATACCGAAAACGCAGGGAAACAATTCGTAGACAATTAAAAATCCGAACAAAAACAAGTCAAGATTCTCGCGATTCTACTGACGCACTCTTGTTGGTTGAATCCTCCTCAGAAAACATTGTACACCCCTGGGACAAATCGAGAATTATCCACTCCTTAATGAAGGAAACTTCTTTATCTTACAACGAAGCGCATAGTGTTGCAAAGGCTGTAGAAAATAAAGCTTTTGCGTGGAGAGATTCCGAGATTGGCACAACCTTGATTCGTGAAATGGTAAACAACGAATTAGAAGACCGCGGATATCTTGCCCAATTAAAAGATTTAGCCCAATTCTCAGTTGCCAAGTCTACTTTAGAAAATATTATGTTTGAGAAATCCGAAGAAAACAGCAACATTAAAAGTAATAATCCTGAAGCGGTTACCCAGACCATTGGTGAGTATATATTGAAACAATATGCTCTCCGTTATGTCTATGGTCCTGGTCTTTCACGAGCCCATTCGACTGGACGTATTCATATTCACGATCTAGGTTTCCCAGATCGTGTCTATTGCTCTTCTCATTCCATTGAATATATCAAAAAATATGGCTTAACAGGATTGGTAAACCTAAATAGTGAATCTAAACCAGCCAAATCAGCACAAGTATTAACGGGTCATCTCAATACATTTATTGCTTCCATGCAGGCCTATTATGCTGGTGCTTTAGGTGTTGCCTATATCAATATTATGTACGCACCTCTTTTGCGGGATTTATCGGATGAAGTCCTCTATCAAAGAGCCCAAGAATTAATCTTCAATGGATCGCAAAACGCTTTTGCCAGAGGAGGACAAACGGTTTTTCTAGATTTTAATATTCACACGGGTGTTCCTTCCTATCTCAAAAGAGTTCCAGCGATTTGTGAAGGTGGAAAGTACAAAATGAAGCTTCCAGACCAAACTGAAGTATTTCTTGATGAAAAGATGATACCTAGTAGCCACCCCAATGGACACAAATGTATGCAATTGTCATACAAAGGGGAAGTTGTCTTACAAGAAATTATTGATTCAGATGGAAGTATTGTATATGATGAAAAAATCATGCAGGAAAATCAGAAAAAGGG
>DAIMET010000125.1:0-2601 GCA_036725105.1 Calditrichota bacterium | reverse complement strand
AGAACGAGAAAAAGAAACTTGTACTTCATTTTCGGGTATCTCGATCATTAACAAGTACTCCTATCAAAATAATTACTTACCAGCGAAATTTCTTTTTATTGTACAGAAAATTTCAGAATCACAAATAACAAAATAATTGCCAGATGGCAATTCAGTACTCGGAAAAATATTTTGAAATCATGTTTAAATAATGTCTTAGTCAAGCTTAGAGAAACTTTCTAAAAATTCCTAGGCTATTTAATCTTCTACCAGTAATATCAAAAACGAGTTCAATACAAAATCTTTAAACGTCGTTTATAACAGGAACAAACGACCTTGAGAAAAATTACTATGTCCGTTATTCATTCTTTACGGACATAGAATTCAGTTCCAAAAATTGGGAAAAACAACGATCCATTTTAAAACCATATTTTAGCAACTTTTAAAAATGAATGATCGTTATTAACGGTAAGAATTATAAAGTGCAAAAAAAAGCACTCTATTTAGTTTTCGCAAAATAGAGTGCTAACTTTCTTTGAGGACTACAACAATAATACTTTCTAATGAACAAATGGTTCAATTATTTCATTTTGCTATTTTCCAAATGTACGATTATAGAATTTTCTTCCATTATATTCAGATACTTTTAACTGATTATTGCGTAAAAGATTCTCTATGACAGAATATGATTCACCAACATTTTGCAAATACTCAAGAACAGCATCTTCTCGCATTGGGTGAACCGCTGTGATGCTCAAAATATCGTCAGCAACATTACCACTATGAGCAAATTCATTGCCTTCGTATCCAATCAATAATTCTGTTCTAAGACCTGCACTGGAGAAAATCTGATAGATGGTATTTATTGCATCTTCATCTGGTGGTTGAACCCATGATTCTGCAGGTGGTCGAGTAGGAATGCTGATATAGCAATACGCAGGCTGCAATTTTTGTAAATAAGAAGAAGTTGCTTCTGCATTTTCTTGATCGTCGTTCAATTCTTTTACTACCATGGTTTCAGAAACTAGTATCCCTTCATACATTTGGGCAAACATAAGAATACCCTCAAGTATCCTTTCAAGAGATAAGTCTCGATGAGGATGATCAATTTTCCTCCACGATTCCTCTATCACCGAATCTACCTTTACCGAAACCCAATCTGCTTCAAAAAGATGGTTTCGTACTTCTTCCATAGAAAGCAAGCTGGAATTTGTAATCACAGCTACGGGGATTTCAAATTCTTTTGTCTTGCGGATAAGTTCTCCAAGGTTTTTGTCCAATGTTGGTTCTCCATCGGGAACAAAAGTGATGTAATCAATCTTTTCACCATTGGCTTTCAGAACTTTCAATTTCTCTCGTAATTCAGAAATGATCTCTGTAGGGTTATAAAAAGAAGTTCGTTCTATACTCATTTTCAAAGAATGTCCTATCTGACAATAGGCACAAGAATACGTGCAAATCTTGTGGGGAATATGGTTTATCCCTATGCTTTTTCCAAGTCGTCTAGAAGGTACGGGACCAAAAACTACCATAATTACCTCTTTCCGTAAATTGCAAAAAGAATCAAAACAGATTTAATTGTTACTAGATAGTATAGTGTTAATTCATTACATTACAGCTTGTAAGTTAGGACGGTATGATGAATAAAAAAATCGACTCAATTACATGGGATCAGGATGTAACGATTTACAACAAGGTTGTTCTAAAACAATTGGGACTTGCGTTTGGTATTCCTTTTGGGCTGATTTTCATTTTTTTATTGATACAGTATATTTCAGATACACGAAAAGGTTATACTGTCAGTTTTGATGGGTGGCAATATGCTCTCTTTTTGATCGGACTATGGCTGGCATTAACAGCTCTATTTATATTTGTAGTATATCGAAATCGATTCCGTATGCACTATGAAATCAATGACGATGGGATATACATGGGTTTTGCACCCTCAAGCCAAAAAAAGAATAAGCTTGTTAATATAGCTACAATAATTGCAGGTGGATTGGCTGGCAAACCAGGTGTCGCAGGTTCTGGCTTATTGGCTCAATCTCATCAATCGGTGTTTCTAAGATGGTCTCAATGTAGAAAATACAAACTCTATCCAAAAAAGAATCGTATCACTGTCTACAACAAGTTTATTGAGTTCATGATCATTGAATGTACACCGGAAAACTTTTCTGAGGTTACAGATACAATCTCCAAAAAGCTGCCATTAGCATGAGAACGTTTTTTTAGAGAGAGTGAGTACATCCAATAGAACACGAACACTACCTACACCAGCTGTATCAACTATCGTATGCAGGTAGTACGAATCTTTTTGATCATTCGTTGCATTAAATCCATCTGCTGAAAATCCTTTATTCGCTTTAATAGAAAAGATTTGGTTGGATTTCAATTGAAGGATATGGATAAGATCGTTATGTTGGATTGTTGTAGTGCAATCAGAAACCCACAAAGATAAGAAATCAACTTTTTGATATCTAATGTTTGCATTTCATATTCCTTTCAATACTCAACAACCAAAGAAAGATCCATCTTTGAGTGTCCACTTTTTTACCAATTCATAAGTAAAAAAAAGTAACTTTCCATCCATCCTCCCTCTTTCACACAGGCAATAAAGGAGGA
>DAIMET010000124.1:1429-2619 GCA_036725105.1 Calditrichota bacterium | reverse complement strand
TTAGTAGGGGATCCATCGGACAACATCAAAGGCGTTCCTAAAATAGGCCTAAAAACAGCTGCTAAGCTCCTTCAAAAATATCCTTCGATTGAAGATATCCTTCAAAGCAATTCCAAAGAAAAAGAACAAATCGCTCCCTGGTCGGAAGTGCTGAAAACAAATCAAACCATCATTCAGCTTCAGAAAGATGCTCCTATTTCTTATGATGATGATACTCTAGAGTTCACATCCTTTTTCAGAGAAAAATGGATGGACGTTTCCATAACCTATTCTTTCCGAAGTATTCTCAAAGAAATCATATCCACCAAAGGATATCCATTTCAAGATACTCACTCTCCATTGTTTCCTGAATCACAACCGTATGTTGCATCTACAGAACTGCAATCATTGCTCTGGCTTGAAGAAAACACAGAAGAAATCACTTCCAAAATTCAACCAACTCAAGAATGTGCCATCGTGCTCGATGAAGAAAATGTTTCGATTGCCACTTCCAGCAGTGTTTATAGCGACACCACTGCAGCACTTCTGCAGTCTAGTGAGAAAAAAAATTCTTTGATCCAATGGCTAGGTGATGCATCCATTCACAAGTGGGTATTTGATGTAAAAAAGATGGGACATATTTTGGATGTAGATACTCTGGATGAGTTTCAGAATACAGACGATGTTCAGCTCCTTTACTTCCTTGTTAAACCCAATGCCAAACAATATACGATGAAAGATTTTCAATCTGAAACGGAAGAGTATTCTGGTGCAAATCCAGCTCAAACTGTTTTGCACAATGCACCCCAGTTTTTGACTGATGTTAAAAAATGGGATGAATTAGAGCTTTATACAGAAACAGAGAACCCACTATCGAAAGTGCTGTATAAAATGGAAAAAAAGGGCGTAAAAATAAGCTCTACATATATTGAAAAAATTCAAAAAGAAGTAGAGCAAAAAATTGCTACTCTTCAACAAGAAATTTACGAGATAGCGGGAGAAGAATTTAACATTGCTTCCCCTAAACAGCTTGGTTTCGTTTTATTTGAAAAGATGGGACTTCCATCAGGCCGAAAAACAAAAACTGGATATTCAACCGATGCTGAAGTACTGGAAAATTTAAAGAGTGCTTCTCCAATTGTTGAAAAAATCTTGTCTTATCGAGAATGCTCCAAAATGGTCAGTACCTATATGATTGGACTCCAAAAAAC
>DAIMET010000124.1:0-1329 GCA_036725105.1 Calditrichota bacterium | reverse complement strand
CGAGAAGGAAAGGATATTCATTCCTGGACCGCACGCCAGATTTTTGGGATCGACAAAGATCGAGAAGTATCTCGAGAATATCGAAACATCGCCAAGACTGTTAATTTTGGTGTCATCTACGGGATGACTCCTCACGGATTATCACAAGCTTTACATATTTCAACCAGAGAAGCCAAGCAATTCATCGATATGTATTTTCGTACGTTTCCTGGAATCCAGGATTTCACTACAAAAGCAGTGCAATCTGCCAAGGATACCGGCTATGCGATTACCCTTTTAGGCAGGCGAAGGCCAATACCTGAACTTCATAGCAGTAATCATATCGTACGATCCTTTGGGGAAAGATTGGCCGTCAATACTGTTATCCAGGGAACATCAGCCGATATCATTAAAAAAGCTATGATTTCTATTGATACTACATTACGAAAATCGTTTCAAACCCAAATGATTTTGCAGATTCATGATGAAATTATCACTGAAGGACCAGCTTCCGAGCAAAAAGAAGTCGAGGAATGGATTCAGAAAATCATGACTACAACCACCTCTTTGAATGTTCCTCTTCATATTCAGCTGCACCAAGGAAAAACACTAGCTGCATTAAAGTCATGAAACCTTATCGCATTGGAATTACCGGTAAAATTGCTTCAGGAAAATCTCTAGCTTCCCACTATATTGCGACCCATTACCATTTCCATTTGATTGATGCTGATAAAGTGGGACATCAGATAATGGAAGAGCCTGAGGTGATACAGGCCATCTCTACACATTTCCCGGAATCGCTTCATACTTTCAACCATAGCATTGACCGTAAAATCCTTTCAGATATTGTTTTTCTGCATCCACAGAAGTTAGAAATCCTACAGGATATCACCTGGACAGCTATATTGCAGAGCATTTACAAAGAAATGGATGTTTACCCCCGATGTGTGATTGAAGCACTTGGACTGTTTCAATCGCCGCTCTATACAAAATGTGACTTTACCTTGTACATTGAAAGCACTCCGCAAAATATCCAAGAACGTTTAACAACAAGAGGATTGTCCACTAGCAAAATGCAGAGCGTTTTAGAGGTGCAGGAAAAATATACTACATCATCAGAACTGGCAGATGCAGTGATTACCAACAACGCCACTGTTAATGATTTTACGAGAAAACTTGATACAATGATGGAAAAACTAGATTTGATTGAAATATCTTCGTAAGGAAGGAAAGAGAAGGAACCATAGAAGTAGGGCTATGATGATGGAAGATGCTGAAAGCAAAAGGGCTGTTACATAGAAGCCAGCAAATCCACTGGACACAATCTCAATGATGACTGCGATAATTTCG
>DAIMET010000123.1:0-2651 GCA_036725105.1 Calditrichota bacterium | reverse complement strand
CGAAGGCCCTCCTGCTCGGAAGTTCCAATGAATTTTGCATTGGGCAGTAAATGATCTTCATTCCAGTCTTCCCATTTTTGATCTTTATGGGGACACAAATTGTAGAAATTGTGCACAGCATACACATCTTTGGAAAAAGAAGACGATTTTTCGAGCAGACGAAATTCGGTTTGTTCTTCTTTGGATGTTTTTGTATGAATCCTTACATCGGGCTTGATTCCAAAAAATGGTTGTACTTGCTCAATCCACCACCAGTCTTCAACGACATTCTCGTCCACAGCACATACGCCCAGCACTTTTCCGCCTTGCTGGACAAAAGCATTTAGCTCTCTTTTTATAATCCCAGGATTGTAATCCCACCATATCCCATCAAACAGCAGAAGTGCATCAAAGCCCAGAAGGTTGAAGGATACTTTATCATTTTCATCAAAGTAATATGAAACAGTGTGAAGCTCCACATTGTTCCCTTCTTCTCTAAAAAACTCCTGAAGCTGGGTAAAATGCAAATAGTTATCCCCAATATCGGTTCGAAAATACGGACTAGTGAGCATGCCAATGCGGCAAAACGGTTCCTTCTTCACGGAAAAATCGTATAGCAATTGGTTATCGGTCAGGTTTACTTCTTTTTTCGTCAGAAGCTGGCTGGCAACTTCAATTTGGAAAACTTCCGCATGGTCCGATTCAATAAAGAAATCATAGGACATAAAACAATCAAAAGGTAGACTTCGAAAGGTTTTTTCTTGAACTTCTTCCCCATTTTTCAGCACGCGTATGGAAAAGTTACCCGTTTCTTCAATCCCATCGTTGAAAATCTGGATCGTGTGCCTGACATTTTCCCCAATGCGCAGAACCTGAATGCCAGATGTTTTTTCAATCCGAAGGTCACGTTGGTGCTTCCCATGACAAACTATCCTTACCTCTTTATCATCCTCTGTTTCAAACCGCAAACACCCCTTGGTTTTCACCAAATCCGCAAAGGCCTTAGAAAATTCATTCCCTTGCACTTTCTCCATCATTCCTTCTGAAATCAACTGATCTGAAGTATCCTCATACGAGCAATACCGATATTCCAGTTCTGGAGAATCTGATTCAACGTGCATTGTAACACCGCTATCAATCGATACAATGGGAAGGAAATCGGGTGATTCAAAGATCCCCTGCGGTACTTCAATACTGGGTATTTTGCATTCACTCTTCGCATCCCTGTCTATACAAGGCAAGGTAGGATCGCCCAAAAGACAGTAACCAAACAACGCTTTCACATCTGGGGTATAGAATTTTCCCTTTCGATCCTTTTCTATGTCTTTGATATAGTACTGGTAGAGTGCTTTTTTGATGGAATCTCCTAGCGTTTTTTCTGGATTGTGAATCATAGAATCAAGGGTGTAATCAATCATGGAATCCGAAAATGTCCGATGGTTCAGCGTTGGTCTTCCATGATCGTATTGAACATCCACATACGAATAATTGCTGCGCGCACCGCCAATATATGCAATGCCAGCACCTTCCGAACGGAAGAAGGATTCAGCAAAACTCAGCAAAGGGGTTTTTTCATCGCCATCAATCATCCTGGAATCCCACGTGCCATTTAAACAGCTTTCGCTGATAATAATGGGTAGTTTTGTATGCTTCGGTGCCTGCAGTACTTCTTGTGCACCAAAAGAATCATCTCGAAAATAGATTTCATCCCCCGAACCATGCCCGGAAATCCACAAAATGCGATTTTCATCGCTATACAGTTCGCCTAGGCAATGTTCAGCTGTAAAACGATCATCAGTTTGGAAATACTTCTTAATTTTCAAGCCATTCACCAAACCAGCATTAATCACTTCGCATTGATTCAATTCTCCAAAATAATCTCCCTGAAACGGATCTCCGCTAAACATCGAAAAAGTGGTCATCCAATCTTCTTCAGAAGTTTCCACAGTCTCTCGGTAAGATTCAATTTTCTGCACAGCATTTATTGCATCTTCCATCGTTTGAACAGGAATTCTGCCCACACTAATTTCAAAATTCATGGTCTCATATGCTGCAAACGGTGCCATATAATAAAAATCGGATGGAACACATTCATCCACCCAAGAGTATCGTTCATTGGCAAAGAAATAAAACGAAGGAGGAATCCAAGTTGCATCCCCCAATATGGTCAGATAATCCACCTTGTCCTTTTTTAATCGCAGTTCCAGAAAGCTACGTATTTTCGCAGCAAGAGAATAGTTATATCGCTTCAAAAATCCAAAGGCATACTCTTCTGAATATCCCCAGCAAAGACCTTTGGGGTAGGGAGCTTCCTGAAAGTTCTCCACAAACGAGAGCAGCACTACTTCGGTTTCAAATCCAGCTTTCTGTTGTATAGTCGCTAGTTCTTCCGCAACATCTTTGAATTCATCAGGTGCTAAAATGATCGATGAATTCTGTTTTTCGTCCACATTTGGCGGGTTTTTTCCATCCAATAGTCCAATTTCCACTGTTATTTTGGTCGCCAAATATACTTTCCCATCCAGCACATACATGGGGTAAACCGACACATGAAGCTCAGTTTTCTGATCAAAAGAAGACACATCCCCCACCACATTCACATGAGGGTAAATCGTCAGCACACTGGAAGGTACAATCGATTTGTTATAGGAATCATCTCCTGGTTCCTTGCG
>DAIMET010000122.1:0-2697 GCA_036725105.1 Calditrichota bacterium | reverse complement strand
CAATCGCTGAAATAAACTGCATCAATGATAATGGTGCAAGTTTGAAAACAGTATGAATAGGGCTGTATATAAGTAATAAAGTGCCGATTAGGATTGAACCCATGGAGATTTGAATCACTCGATCTTTAAAAAAGTTCACATATTGAGATTTTCTATTCCCCTTTTTTGCAGCATGATAGAATACAAGGAAAAGACTTGAGAAAATTAAAATGACTAAACCGTAGGTTCTTGAAGTATTTTCATTACCGGTTTGTTTCAATGTAAGTAGATACACACTATAAACAGCACAGAAGATCACCACTCCTTGCAGGATGCTTTTTGTAACTTCCCTCCACGATAGTAATGTTGCATTTCGACTTCTAGGTGGTTTGTCCATTACATCCTTTTCAGATGGCAATCTTTCGAATATGATCGAACAAGTAGGATCAATGATGAGCTCAAGGAGTACGATATGGATTGGGAGCAGGAATAATTTTGATGGTTCTATACCAAGAAGAGGAGAAGCCAAACTCGCTAGTATGATAGGAATATGAATAGAAAAAACGTACAGTAGTGCTTTGCGGATATTGTTGTATATTCTTCGGCCATCTTGAATTGTTGAGACAATGGTAGAAAAATTGTCATCAAGAAGTATAAGATCAGAAGCTTCTCGAGCAACTTCGCTTCCTCTTTTACCCATCGCAATTCCAATATCTGCAAATTGGAGTGCAGGAACGTCATTCACACCGTCACCTGTCATGGCGACAACACCATTTTCTTTTTTAAAGAGCTGGATGATTCTCATTTTATACTCAGGTGTTACTCGGGCAAAAATACCGATGTCTTTCGATTTTTCGTACAACTCCAGATCAGACATTTTCTCTAAGTCTTTGCCATTGATAACTTTATCTGCATTCATTAATCCAACTTTTTTTCCAATTGCACTTGCAGTAACACTGTTATCACCAGTAATCATAATGACTCGGATTCCTGCTTTTACACATTTTGCAATATCTTCCTTCACAGTCTTTCTTGGTGGGTCTTCAAATGCAATCAATCCACAGCAATCTAGTGTACAGTGTTCCAAATCTTCTGGTATATTGTCGTTTTTCTTAATGGATTGAAATCCCACTGCTAAGACTCGAAATCCTTTTGAGGACATTTCATGAATCTTATCTTGAATAGTCTCTTTCTCAATATTCGAATTCCTACATATCGACAGAATGCTTTCTGGAGACCCTTTGGCGGCAACTACGATTGAATTCTCATTCATTTTCCAAACATGTCCCATCATTTTTAATGTATTGGTAAAAGAGTATTCTCTTACTAAAGTTTTGCGAAATAGCTCTTTTTTCTCAATTCCTTGATTTTCGCAATATTGTAAGATTGCTTTTTCCATTGGATCGTATGGTTCTGTTTCACAAGACAAACCCATTGTTTCAAGGAATATGCTTTGGTAGTCTTCCAGACTCCAAATTTCTTGAATAGTCATTTGATTCATAGTGATCGTTCCCGTTTTATCAACGCAAAGATGAGAAACAGCACCAAGAGTTTCTACAGACGATAATTTACGAATAAGAGAATTCTTTTTTGCCAATCTCCATGCACCCATGGAAAGAAATATAGTGAAAACAACCGGGAGTTCTTCCGGGATGGTTGCCATAGCCAAGGTTATGCCAGAGAGAATACTTTCAATAATTCTTTGCTTAAATGGGAAAAGATTAAGGTTCCAATATGTAATAGCAGCGACAATAACGAATGACAATAAAGCAATATAGGCACAGATAGTAACAAGTCTACGAATCTGTTTTTGCAAAGGTGTTTGACTATTTTTTTGTGAAGAAAGCGACTTTCCAATTTTACCAAATTCCGTCGACTGCCCTATCTGTTTTACTTTCACAACAGCAGATCCTCCAACTACCATTGTACCTGCATATACGTAATCGGTTCGCCAGAATTCGCAAGTATGTCTTGCTTTTGCGGTTTCTTTCCAAACTACAGCAGATTCACCTGTTAGTATTGATTCATCGATACACAAATCGTTACACATAAAAATCTCACCATCTGCAGGAATTTTCATACCCTCACATATTGAAATGATATCCTCTGGAACAAGATCAACACTGCTTATAGAAATTTCTCGATTGTCCCGAACTACAGTAACTTGTGGAATAGAGAGGTCACGTAACGATTTTAATGCTTTTGAGCTTTTCCAATCTTGATACACATCAATACCGATAATGGCAACGACAAAAATGATCATAATCAAACCATCGCGGGGTTCACCCAACATGAAATAGATGGTACCTGCAACCAGAAGAAGCAAAAACATAGGTTCTTGTACGATATGGAAAATTTGGAATAGAACATTCCTCTTCTTTTCGGGAACCAACACGTTTTTCCCATATTGCAACTGTCGTTTTTTTGCTTCATCTGAGCTTAAACCCATCAATAACAGCGACGAAGTAATTTTTTGTGTCATAACAAAGTGCCTCCAAGATAGTGACAAATTTAATTGCACAATACCTTACTGTACTTTGTATGTTTCGAGGAAAGTGATACATCTACGAAACATACAACTGTCCCGCAGATGAGCTTGTTTGATCTGCTGCCACCAAGGTAGCCCGGCTTCATGAATTCTCACAGCCTGATCAGTTTGTACTGTTAATGCAAGCTAGGCTTTTCTGCCTAGGAATGTATTGCAGTGCAAATCATCAT
>DAIMET010000121.1:0-2727 GCA_036725105.1 Calditrichota bacterium | reverse complement strand
TTACCAGGTTTTAAAAAGAAATATGAAAAAGGAAGCGATGGATTTGCTCTATGTCTTTCTATACCACAAAACAAGATATTGTATAACACGTATATTGGAGGCTTGCAGGAAGAAGAGATCTACTCGATTGCAGTTGACGATGTGGGATGTGCGTATATTGTCGGGAAAACTTGTTCATCTTCTGAAAATGGCTTTCCGATTGATAAACAACACAATGGGTTTGACAAACAAATGGATGGTGACAACGATGGATTTGTCATCAAGCTTACTCCTACTGGTACCGACATAGCATACAGCACTTACATTGGTGGACAGTATTTCACGGACGTTGTTACTGATATTTGCATCACCAAAAGCGGAACTGCCTTGATCACAGGATGGACCAATTCAACCTTTGAACATGGATTTCCCATCCGGCAAATTGGCAATTATATTATTCCGGGAAATGATACAGAAGAAAAGGGTCATTTTGATGTGTTTCTCATGGAACTTACTTCGGATGGGAATGAAGTTTTATACAGCACCTATATTGGTGGAACTGGCCCAGAATGGAGCTATTGTATTGCACAAGATGCAGATGGTAATATCTTTTTAGCTGGCAATACCGAATCTACACCTGACAAAGAATTTCCAATTGGAAATCCCACACCTGGACATCAATGCGCTTTTCAAGGTTTGCAAGATGGATTTGTGTTGAAGGTTTCGTCAATTCCTGAAGAACTGATTCTTGTTGATGTCACCTTAGAGCTAGGGTATCCTTTTGCTTTTGTACATCCCTCCAATGCAATAGAACCCATACAAATAGAAATGGACTGTTATCCTGTTTTTGAAAGTGGCGTGTATCTCGTTCCTATGCGTTTTTTGGGTGATGCGTTTGGCGCAACTGTGAGATGGGATGCCAAAAAAGAAGTTGCAACCATCGAATATTTCAACAATTTTGCTTCTTTTTGGCCCAATCGAAAAGGTACTGAACTACCCAACCTTGTTGTTCAAAATCGTAGTTCAAAAGAGAGTACTCCTTACCATGCAGTACAAAGTTGCATTCAAAATGGAAGAATTTTGTTTGACCTTCACTACGTAGAAGAGATATTCAAGGCAGTGTATTCTACTGAATCGTCTGATGAAAATATATCTATTCGTGCTCGATATCAAAGACTATCTCCTTCGCTATAGTATTTTCGTAAATTTGACTTTTTTTGAGTTTTCACTATTCTAATTCTGCTAGAAATTTCAACAAGGAGCGTATAACAATGGTTTTTTCAATTCGTGACTAAAATTGCTTACCTTGCAGCAATAATAGATGAATTGAATGAACGTATTGTTTTTTTGCTCTTCTTCATTTCCCATTATTGCTGCACTACTATTCCTTTACTTTTCAAGGAGAAATGATGAAAACTAAACAAACATCGTATGATGAAAAAAAACATTACAATGACGTATACCAAATGCTGACAGAAGCATTCCCAATGACGGGAGCTTATGTTCAGTGGATGCCTCCAAGATGGGAATATATGCACTACCACCCCAATTTAAATCGGTCTGAGTTATCCAAAATTGGAATATGGACCGAGGATGATCGCATTGTGGGTGTAGCCACATATGAGGATAATCTTGGCGATGCCTATTTAGCTACTCTACCAACTCATCGGAACCTACGGAATGAAATGGTCCAATATGCACAGCAGCACTTGCATAAAAAGCAAAAAAATGGTGACGGGTACCTTCGGATTTTTTGCTCCGATTGTGACAATGAATTGGAAGCAATATTGAAGGAGAATAACTTTAAAAAAGATTGTACTTTTTTGGAGTATCGGGGTGTCACGCAATGGGATACTCGATGTGAGATCCCATCTATTGATCTACCTTCTGGTTATCGGTTGAAATCCTTACAAGTGGATAATGATTTACAGAAAATTGATCGAGTGCTATGGAGAGGCTTTAATCACCCGGGAGAACCACCCCTGGATGGATTGAATGATCGGAAGCTAATGCAATCTACACCAAATTACGATTTGTCCCTGAATTTTGTCGTTGAAAATCCCAAGGGCGAATTTGTTAGTTATAGTGGTGTATGGCTAGTACCTACCAAAAAAAGCGCTTACATTGAACCTGTTGCTACTGATCCAGATTATCGTCGGATGGGACTAGGACAAGCAGCTGTTCTTGCTTGCATTCATGAATGCAAGAAACGTGGAATGGAACGAGTGATTGTTGAATCTGCTCAACCCTTTTATGTGGCAATGGGATTTAACAAGATATTCTCCATCTTCCCTTGGACCAAGCACATCAAACTTGATTAAGTCTTACAAGAGTAGAGGGGTGGAACTCCATCCCTCTATGTATTTTTACGTATATCACATGCAAGCCCTTTATACATTGGACATACAAGGATATTTTTATCTTTCTATTCAATAATTGTGAATCTAGTTGTATAATCTTGGTATTCGTTAATATGTAGTGAAAAGGATTTTTTTGGACAAATGATTGGAGTAGAAATGAAGAATCGTCTTGGTTTGCACAATGAAAAAACTTGGAAAGAGATTGCGAATCTTAAGAGCATTGTATGCCTTTTTGTAGTGATGGTATTTTTTTGTATGGTTAGTTGCACAAGTGTTTCCAACGAACCTTTCCTAATCAACCAAATTGCTGAGAATCAAAGTTTTAACGTGCCTTATATATCGATTGAAAATAACCAGCTTTGCCTTCGAGATGCCCTTCTTCATGAAA
>DAIMET010000120.1:0-2778 GCA_036725105.1 Calditrichota bacterium | reverse complement strand
TCCACCCCATCCGGACAAAGTTCTGCAATTAACCTGTTAAGTCTACTCATTTTTGCTCTGCTTCTGTGGCTCAATCTCTTTCTCAAGCAATTTCTTTGAAAACTCATCAAAATCCGACATATAATTTCTATCTTGCAAAACTCTGTATTTATCATATTCAGTTTCCGCTTTTAATTTTGCTTCCAAAGCTGATACTTTGCCTTTATCAAGTAATATCGGGTAATCAGATAACTCTAAAAAACGATCCAAGTACTCTGCCCAGTCCTTCATATTCATCACAATGTTTCTTTTCGCTCTATTCTCTGCCAGATCTAGATATGCTGAAACAACTCTTTCCAACTCTTTAATATGCTCTTCATTAAGATAGTTTTTGGCAACCGCAACATCGGATTTCAGAATTATTCCATCTGGAGCATTTTTCCAGGTTTTAAGTCCCATATTCAGTTTTGATGCATCTGCTTCACTATAAATGATTTCAGCAGCTGTTTTTCCAGAAATTGCCCAGTGAAGTTTATTTTGTACACAGGAAAAGAATTCTCGAGTAGTTTCGCTATTTCTGTCGTAATCTGCCGATAAGGTATAAATATCTGTAATTTTCTGATAGAAACGACGTTCACTTAGGCGTATTTCTCGAATTCGCTCGAGTAACTCGTTGAAATAATCTTGCCCAAAGTGCATTCCTTGCTTTAGACGTTCATCATCCATGACAAAACCTTTGACAATATATTCATGCAATACTTCCGTTGCCCATTTTCGAAATTCAGTTGCTCGTTGTGAAAAAACTCTGTACCCAACTGCCGTTATAGCACGTAAGTTGTAATACTTCACATTCTGCACCTGTTCTTTATCCTGAATTGCACCGTGTGGAGTGGTGTGTCGGAATTCCCGACATACCACTTTTTCATTCAACTCACCTTCTGCAAAAATATTCTTTAAATGCTCCGTTATAGTGCTTCTACTTTTTTCAAATAGTTCTGCAATCGTCTTTTGGGTAAGCCATAGTGTATTATCACAAAAGAATACTGGAACATTTACTTTTCCACTATTCGTTTTGAATATTACGAAATTGGAAATGGGTATCAATTCCTTACTTATTTTCATCATTTTCTATCTCCGCAATAATCTTGTCTATTTCTTTTCGCAAGACATCTTCATGGGCAACAATCTCTGCAATTTGGGCGTTGAGTTTTTTGATGTCAATTACTTCTCGGGTGTCCTCTTGTTCCACATAAGTAGAAACTGAAAGGTTGTAGTTTTGGGCAGCTATATCCTTGTTACTGACAAGCACTGAGAAATATTCAATAGGAGTTCTTTCAGTAAAAGCATCCACAACCTTTTTAATGCTTTCTTCGGTTAGTTTGTTGCTATTGGTTACTTTGATGAATTCGCGGGATGCATCAATAAACAAAGTTTTATTTTCGCTTTTGGATTTTTTAAGTACCATAATGCAGGTTGCAATGCTGGTACCGAAAAACAAATTGTTTGGAAGCTGAATCACGCAATCTACAAAATTGTTGTCAATCAAATACTTACGAATTTTTTGTTCTGCACCACCTCGGTACAAAATTCCCGGGAAGCAAACAATAGCAGCAGTGCCATTCGTAGCAAGCCAAGCAAGGCTGTGCATAATGAAAGCAAGGTCTGCTTTGGATTTCGGGGCAAGAACACCCGCAGGGGAAAATCTGGGATCGTTAATGAGAAGGGAATTGGAATCTCCTTCCCATTTGATGGAATAGGGTGGATTGGAAACAATCACCTCAAATGGTTCGTTATCCCAATGCAAGGGATCGGTCAATGTATCCCCGTGACCGATATCAAATTTATCATAGTCGATATCGTGGAGAAACATATTGATGCGGCAAAGGTTGTAAGTAGTAATATTGATTTCTTGTCCAAAGAAGCCTTGTCGAATGCGATCTTTGCCTAATATTTTTGCTGATTTTAAAAGCAAAGAACCAGAACCACAAGCGGGATCGTACACTTTGTTGACTTCTTTTTTTCCCACCAGTGCAAGACGTGTTAGAAGTTCGGATACTTCTTGCGGGGTGAAATATTCGCCACCACTTTTACCAGCATTGGAAGCGTACATGCCCATTAAATATTCATAAGCATCACCAAAAGCATCAATGGTGTTGTCTTTGTAGTCTCCCAATTTCATTTCGCCCACACCATTCATCAGTTTCACAAGTCTTTCATTGCGCCTTGCTACCGAACTACCAAGTTTGCTGCTATTCACATCAATGTCATCGAACAATCCCTTGAAGTCACTTTCACTGGTAGAACCTTGCGCCGAGGCTTCAATGTTTTTGAATACATGCTCCAGGGTTTCATTTAGATTTTCATCTTCAGAGGCATGCTGGCGTACATTCTCGAAAAGTTCACTTGGCAAAATGAAAAATCCTCTTGTATTGACAAGGTCATCACGAACTTCCTCTGCCTGCTCGTCAGATATTGTGGCATAATTGAAAGTTTTATCACCAGTTTCCCATTCCGAAGAATTGATATAGTTGGAAAGATTTTCTGAGATATATCGATAGAACAGCATGCCCAGAACATATTGTTTAAAGTCCCATCCATCAACGCTTCCGCGTAAATCGTTAGCAATGCTCCAAATGGTGCGATGTAGTTCTGCGCGTTCCTGTTCTTTTTTGTTATCCGTCATCATTCGTTCTCCAGCTTTACACATGTTGATTTTCATTTTCCACTGTGCAGTGCACCACTGCACACCCAACCATTATGCATTTTTCTCCCCAAATTGCGAGAGATCAACCAGTGAAA
>DAIMET010000119.1:0-2808 GCA_036725105.1 Calditrichota bacterium | reverse complement strand
TAACTGGAGATACACCGATGGGTGCTATGAGGGCAGATGGATACTGGAATTATCCCTTAATCCGAATGACTTCTATCAATCTTTTACCTGGAAATCAATCTCTTGAAGAGATGGTGCGCGATATTGATGATGGGATTCTTTTTGATGGAATAAAAAGCTGGTCAATTGACGACCGACGATTGAATTTCCAATTTGGAACTCAATATGGAAGAGTTATTCGAAAGGGTCAGTTACAAGAAGTAGTCAAGAATCCTACTTATGTCGGGGAGTCTCCTTCATTTTGGAATTCTTGCGATGCCATAGGAGATGAGTCGCAGTATCATATTTATGGAGTTCCCAATTGCGGAAAAGGAGAACCAGGGCAATTAATGAAACTCTCACACGGAGCATCTCCAGCACGATTTCGAAATCGAAAAGTGGGGGTTATACAATGAGTATTCTCAATACAAACTTAGCACAAAATACGATTCAATATCTTAAAGAGCATTTTTCTGGATGGGAATATCAGGTTTCTTTTCATCAGACGGAATCTACCATGCTGCGTTTTGCCAAATCGAACATTCACCAGAATAATCGTTCCATTCAGAATTCTATTGAAATTGAATTAGCAAAAGGGTTACAGGTTGCAAAAACGACTCTCAATGCAGAAAATTTTGAAGATGTTGTGTCATCGATAAAGTCTTTGCAATCGATTTGCGAAACGATTGCGGAGAACAAAGAATTTTCAGGGTATCCATCACCACCTATCCAGATTAATCCAATTCAGGAAAATCCAGAAATTGAACTGGATGACTTTTATGAAATGGGATTGTCCTTTTTTCCACCGTATTTTCAAAAAGTAAAAAAAGCATCCTTTGAAGCCTTTGGTAGTTTTTCCTTTACCAATGCACGTGTAGCTTTTTTCAACTCACGTGGTCTTCAAAATGAGTCCAAATCTTCCTCTGTGCAGTTTCAGTCTCAAATAATGAAGGATAGAGTTTCTGGTTATGCACAATCTACAGCAAAGACATTGAAAGAAATTGATATTGACAGAGTAGTCGAAGAATCCATTGAAACGTGTTCCAAAGGTTTTTCGCCAGCCATGATTGAGCCTGGTGTATACCCGGTTTTTCTGAAACCAGAAGCCGTAGCCGATATCCTTCGAATGCTAGCCTTTATGTCTATGAGCACAAAAGCAATTGATGAAAAAAGATCCTACTTGTCGGGGAAGATGAATCAGCAAGTTGTAGATGCTTGTTTACAAATCACCGAAAATCCTGTTCATCTGTTACAGATTTCACCATATCTCGATAATCAGGGGTATCCTCATGTAAAACCGGTACATATGATTCAAGATGGTTGTTTCAGAGAGATGGTATATGACAATAAATATGCAACCAAATTTCAGGCTGAAAATACTGGAAATGCCATTTCTACTCAAACCGGTCCAATACCAATGAATTTGGTTATGGAATCTAAAAACACCATAAATCCAGAAGAAATGCGATCGCAAATGAAAAAAGGAATTTGTGTTACTCGGTTTTGGTATGCCAATCCCGTAAGTCCAATTGATGGAGAAGTAACTGCATTAACAAGAGATGGCACTTTTCTTGTTGAAGATGGAATTGAAAAACCAATCAAGAATCTTCGATACTCCGACAATTTATACAAGGTTCTATCCCATATTATGGCAGTAGGGAACGATTCTCGATTCCATGGTTCCTTTTATGGAGGAGTAGTAACTCCTTCCTTACTATGTGAGAAGATGCGTTTTACAGAGGTATTACCAGAATAACTTGCCGTTTATTCAATCGGATTCATTTTTTTAATATAGCGGTATATGGACGAAAAATCCTCTTCCTCCATGTTGTTATTGCATAGAGCTGTATACAGGTTTTTCGCAGCATCTGCTGTAAAAAGTGTATGATTGAGTTTTTGTGATAATTCTGTAACCAGATTCAAGTCTTTTTTCATGCACGAATTACTAAACTGTGCAGTAAAATCCTCTTGTTCTAAGGAAGGTTTTTTTGCTCGTAGTACCAGAGAATCACCACCACCATTACTTAAGATTTCCAATACCTTCGACTTATCTATGCCAACTGATTCTCCAAGATGAAGAGCTTCTGCTAATGTTGTCATAAAAGATCCCAGGCATAGATTGTTGATTAGTTTCATTTTGGAAGCTAAACCAGGTTTAGACAGAAAATAAATATGTCTTGATAAAACCGACAGTAATGGACGAATCTTCTCATACGTTTCTTCTTGGCCACTAACAAGAGTTGTCAATGCTCCTTTTGAAGCGGGAATAACACTTCCTAGTACGGGTGCTTCAACATACTCAACTTTTCGTTCTTTGCACATCGAATAGAAATTAAGAACTTCTTCGAAGTGGTTCGTTGTTGTGTCAATGATGATGTGACCTGATTTGCAATGTGGGAGAAGTTCAATGAGAATTTCTCGAACTGCTTTACTGTCATATACATTCAGAAAGATTGTTGTGCATTCTTTTCCAAGGGATGATAAAGTTTGTGCTATTGGTAAAGATACATCTTGAAATACATCTTTTGATCGGTTCCAAAGCAAAAGGGAGATATCTTTTTCAGACAATCTTTGAATCATAGCTTTTCCTAGATTACCATATCCAACAAAACCGATTTGATTGTTCATGTTTCCTCCTAGGTCATTGTTATTCAAGGTTTATTTTTTTTCTAAAACTGCTTCCCCTACTTGAAATAGTGCATATTTAGCAAGTAAAGGTCCGATGATTTGACTATAAATAACATTTGCTACAACGATTGTAATAATAAAATCAAATTCTGGAAAAATATT
>DAIMET010000118.1:0-2810 GCA_036725105.1 Calditrichota bacterium | reverse complement strand
TGTTTTTTGGAGGTAGTGATGAGCATATATGATTTTACTGTAAAAGATCGTGCTGGAAATGATGTATCATTAAAGGAATATCAAGGAAAAGTTTTATTGATTGTGAATACCGCAACAAAGTGTGGCTTTACACCACAGTATGAAGGACTGGAAAAGTTGTACAAAAAGTTTAAAGATCGTGGTTTTGAAATTTTAGATTTTCCTTGCAATCAATTTTTAGCACAAGCACCCGGAACTAACGAAGAAATTGCAGAGTTTTGCAAGCTGAACTATGGTGTCACCTTCACGATATTTGGAAAGATTGATGTAAACGGAGAAACAGCCCATCCTCTCTACAAATACTTAAAAAAGGAAAAACCTCAGGACGTAGAGAATGAGCAAACCGGAAAATTCAAAAGGATTTTGCATGATCTACTGCAAGTTGTTCAGGGAGAAAGCATTAAGTGGAATTTTACTAAATTTCTTGTAGATCGCCACGGGAATGTAATTCAGCGATTCTCCCCAACGGTTGCACCCGAAGAACTTGAAAAGGAAATTGAAATGTTGTTATCGAAGTAACTTATTACTACCAGAAGTTACTTTCATTTGATGTTGAATATGATTTTCTAAGTAGTTAAGATGTAACATATTGGATTTCAGTTATGGCCAAAATGGAGGGATTATGCAATATACTGTACCAAGAATTGGTGTAAGTCGATGTTTAACATTTGATGCATGCAGATATGATGGACAAATGATCCCTAGTGAGTTCATTGAAGAAATGAAACCCTTTTTCGATTTTGTGCCAGTTTGTCCAGAAGTATCCATTGGTTTGGGCGTTCCAAGAAAAGCAACTCGATTAGTGCAAACAGATGATCAGTACTATATGATGCAACCAGCACTGAATACAGATTGTACGAAAGAAATGAATTCATTTATTACCTCCTGGCTTCTTGATCATCCCGATTTGGATGGATTCTTGTTGAAAAGTCGATCTCCTTCTTGTGGTGTCAAAGATGTACGTTTGTATCCAACCATGAACAGCCAATCAACCATTGGAAAGGGGATAGGGTATTTCCCACAAAAAATTCAACACCTCTATCCATTTCTTGTTGTCGAGGATGAAGGAAGAATGAATAATGCAAGGATTCGAGAACATTTTTTTACTCGGATCTATTTGCAGAGTGCATTCCGGGAGCTGTCAGCAGCATATTCGATCTCTTCTCTGGTTCAGTTTCATACCATTCACAAATATCTTTTTATGGCATACCGCCCTTCTGTTCTGAAAAAAATGGGTCAATTGGTTGCGCAAGCAAAGAAAATGTCAAACGAGGAAGTTCTTTCTTCCTATCAAGGGTACATTACAGAAGTTTTTTCTACGTTACCACGTACACCTTCTATTGTGAATGCTTTGCAGCATTGCTTTGGGTATGTTTCGGATCAATTGAGTAGTCAGGAACGTTCGTATTTCCTGAAGCAAGTGCAACATTATCAAGAAAAACGTATTCCACTAAGCGCTTTGTTGAGTTTAATGAAATCATGGATAATCCGATTTCAAGAGCCATATCTCTTGGGGCAAAGGTTGTTTGATCCGTATCCCGAGGAACTTATGGATGTACAAGATTCGGGCAAAGGTAACGAATAACGTTCTAGATTCGTCATACAAACAATCATGCTGGACAGAATTTTTTTTTGAGTAAAATATATCATGAGAAATTAACAGTATTCTCATGATATATTTTGTTTGAAGGTGTTTATGAACAGGTTACTAGAAATTGGATTAACCAACGAAATGATGGAACAAGCAAATGAGTTTCCATCATTAACCATTGGAAGAGTGATTGCACAGTTTAGGTCGATATATCGCGTTTTCACCGAAAACGGTGAATGCAAGGCTGAAGTTGCAGGAAAATTTCATCATGATGCAGCATATTCTTTTCAGTACCCAGTGATTGGAGATTTTGTGCTATTAGACCGAGATAATGATGAACATGGCAATGCTATCATTCAGCACTTGCTGGATCGTAAAAGTGCTTTTTCAAGAAAAACTGCTGGGATTAAGCAAGAAACACAAATGGTAGCCGCCAACATTGACATTGTCTTTGTGTGCATGGCATTAAACAGTGATTTTAATTTGCGTCGTTTGGAGCGATACATTGCTGTTACCTGGGATAGCGGAGCTATTCCAGTTGTAGTTCTAACAAAAGCAGATTTATGCGAGAACTTGGCCTCCATGATAAAGGAAGTAGAAACTGTAGCTGTTGGCATAGAGATTATCGTTACTTCCAGTTTTCAAAAAGATGGACTTAAGCCAATTCAGAAGTACTTAAAAAAGGGAGTTACCATTGCTTTTGTTGGATCTTCTGGTGTGGGGAAATCCACCATGATCAATCTTTTACTTGGTCAAGAGATCATGGCTACCCAATCGATCCGGAATGATGACAGGGGAAAGCATACGACTACACACCGAGAACTGTTTCTTTTGCCTTCAGGTGGAGCTGTGATTGATACACCAGGCATGCGAGAATTGGGTTTGGATTCTGCAGATGTATCCAAAACTTTTACAGATATTGAGGAATTGGCTTTGCATTGTAAATTTAAAGATTGTACCCATCAGCATGAACCTCACTGTGCAGTACGCAAGGCAATCGAAGAGGGGATTTTGTCTGAAGATCGACTAGAAAGCTATCAAAAGTTAAAAAAGGAAGCAGAATACAGGGGAATGAATTCCAGACAAATTGACAAGCGAAAAGTTGACGATATGTTTTCTGGATTTAATGGAATTAAGAATGCCAAAAAGTATATTCGATCTAAAAAAGAATGGTGATCTC
>DAIMET010000117.1:0-2859 GCA_036725105.1 Calditrichota bacterium | reverse complement strand
AATGTGTAAAATGTGGAGTAGTATTGTCTGCACATAGAGATTTTTGTTTACAATGTGGAGAAAAAAAACATGATATCAGCAACAAAACTTAGCTATACGTACCCAAAATCAAACAAAACTGCTGTAAAAGAAATTTCTTTTGATATCCACGAAGGTGAAATCTTTGGGTTTCTTGGACCTAGCGGAGCCGGGAAAAGTACCACACAAAAAATCTTGATCGGTCTTTTACGTGGCTTTGAAGGCGAAGTAAGCATCATGGGAAAGGCTTTGGACGAGTGGAAAGAAAAACTCTACGAGCATGTAGGTGTAATGTTTGAATTTCCCAATCACTTCACCAAGCTAAGTGCCATTGAAAACCTACAACTTTTCCAGTCCCTGTATTCCAACAAAAGCCAAGATCCTATCCTTCTATTGGAAAAAGTAGGACTGAATGAAGATGTAAATACCCGCGTAGCCAACTTCTCCAAAGGCATGAAAACTCGCCTGAGTTTCATTCGATCCATATTGCACGATCCTTCCTTGCTATTTCTGGATGAACCCACTACTGGGCTTGATCCTATGAATGCACGTCTCATCAAACAAATGATCCTGGACCTTCGAGCACAAAAGAAAACCATCTTCTTAACAACCCACAATATGCACGATGCCGAAGAACTTTGCGATCGTGTCGGATTCATCGCCGATGGGCAGCTGGTTGTAGTCGATACTCCCCAAAAGCTCAAAAGCAAGCATTCCGAACATCAAGTCGAGATTCGTTACCTTAGCGATCAAGGAAAACTTCAAAGCAAAACCTTCCCATTAGGGAATTTGGCGAATGAAACTGAGTTTTTCCACATCATTCAGCAGTACTCTGTTCAATCACTGCAAAGCAAACAACCTTCACTGGAAGATATTTTCATTCACTATACCGGGAAGTCCCTTCAATGAAAAAATTTCTATCGCTGCTTCGCATGGATTTTCTACTCGCTTTTCGATATGGCCTACTATATGCTGCCCTTTTCATCACCCTGGTTTATCTTGGCATATTCTTTCCCTTGTCAGACATGCTTCAATCCATGTTTTTGCCATTTATCATTTACATTGATTTAGCCATATTTGGCTTCTATTTCCTTGGAGCTTGGATATTCTTCGATCGGCAGGAACATACCCTTACTGCATTAACTATCACTCCAATCACCTACAAATGCTATATCTGGTCCAAAATCATTGTTCTAACGCTCATTTCTGTCGTGATTTCCGTCTTTTTGAGCATTGCTCTGTCTCTTCCTCATCATCTAATTCTCCTTGTCATCAGCACAACTCTGAACTCCATATTGTTTTGTATGATTGGTCTTTGGATTGTCGTGCGGTTTACTTCATTTTCGCATTTTCTTCCTACATCCACAATCTTGCTTTTTGCATTTGAACTTCCAATCTTTGAATATTTCCACCTCTTTCCTTCAAGCCCAATAGGAAGCGTGCTTTGGTTGTTTCATCCCAGCTTTAGTAGTATGAAACTCATTGAACTTTCTTTTGATTGCTGCATATTCGGAAGAGATTTACTTCAAATCATTGCATATTTGGGCATGACAACCATTTGGATTGTTGTATTCCAGGCACTGGCCTTCAAAGCTTTTCGAAAACACATTCTGGAGGCATGAAAACAGCATGAAGAACATTTTCACCTTACTCCAATATGACATGAAGCAAATCAGGCGAGATAGCATGCTAATACTCCTTGTGTTGGTTCCATTGATCATGGTGGTGGTCATACGAGTACTCATACCCCTCATTGAACCCACTCTTGCATCCAATAATCTCCAGATACAAGATTATATGCCATTAATTTTTAGCTACTTTTTTCTCATGCTCTGTCCTTCCCTGTTTGGTCTTGCCTCTGCTTTGCTCCTGCTAGACGATCTGGACGATCAAATTTTGCTCATGATTCGGGTCACGCCTCTCCAATATCCAGCTTATCTTTGGTATCGTATTGCTTTTTTTACCATGATTCCAAGCTTTCTCTATATTCTACTCACCAGCGTTTTAATGAATTATCCCATCCCCCACTGGCCTGGATTTATAGTGACAGCAGCTACAGCATCCTTGTTTGGCCCCATGTTTACATTGCTCATCTTATCTCTGGCGCGCAACAAAATCGAAGGCATAGCCATGATGAAAGCCACAGGCATCTTTTTGATAGCTCCCGTAGCAGCATACTTCATTACCAGCTGGCACCGAAACTTGTTTTATATACTTCCCACCTATGCACCCCTTAAAACATTCTGGGCCTTATCTGAAGGTAACTTTGATAGTTGGGGCATCCTACTGGGAATACTCATCCTTTTACTGTGGATAAGCGCACTATGGAAACTAGCCAGCCGAAAACTCCTTAATCTGTCGATTTAAGAAGACTTTGCCGATATATGGTCAAAATCTAGACGTTTAGAAACAAATGACGCAGGAATTTTGCTTAAATTCCTTTGATATTTGTCGACAATTTGTATAGTGATTATTAGTTGATTGGTCAGGAGAGATTTATGAATGCGATAAAAAAAATAACTGCCCTGAGTACTGTTTTTTTCGGAGGTTATACCTTCACTGCATTAGGAAAAATCCCTTGCAAAAATGGGACCTTACCGCGCTTTCGCCTTTTCTCAGAAAGCAAACCACATCCAACTGAAGATGACGAAAACGAAACTGCTGTTTACGGGACCAATTCTGGTGATAAATTCAATCTGATCTCCTGCAGTTATTTACGGAAAAGTAAGATCCCCATTTCGTTAAAGAATGTCAAAGCCCAAAGTTATACCCCCTGCAGTCGCTGCAATCCACCACAGTAATGAAAGTTTTACAAACAACTCAAATTGTTTTATTCTGCCT
>DAIMET010000116.1:0-2902 GCA_036725105.1 Calditrichota bacterium | reverse complement strand
CCAGTGGGTTCATATCCCCTTGTAGCATCAATTCGCATATTGTTTACGGGAGTTTACCTTTTGAAGAGATTCAAAGATGGATTCACAATGCTAAAGAGAACTCCGATTGGGTGATTCTCGTCATGCACCGCATTGTACCAAATCCCAGACCAGGCATTGAAACAGAGAACTCGGTAGAGTTTTTACGGCAAATACTCGACTACACCTTGAACATAGAAGAAATGGAAGTATTGCCATTTCACGAAGCACTGGAGATATACTTTCCTGCAGCGGGATAACTCTATTTTGCTTTACCCTGATTTGCAACCTTTTCGGTAGCAGCTCGTATGGTCTCTTCGTCTCCAAGGTAGTAATGGCGTATAGGCTTTAGCGAATCATCCAATTCGTAAACCAATGGAATCCCTGTGGGAATATTAATATGCACAATTTCGTCATCGGGGACGTGATCTAGGATTTTTACCAGAGCACGTAAGCTATTGCCATGCGCAGCAATAATCAAGTTTTCTCCGGATTGAATATCTTTTTTGATTGTATTTTCCCATAAAGGCTGAAAACGAAGAACATTGTCTTTCAGGGTTTCTTTAAAGGGAAGTTCTTCTTTTTTTAAATCTTTGTAGCGGATATCATTACCGGGATATCTTTCATCGCTTTCTTCTAACATAGGAGGTGGAGTATCATAGCTTCTTCTCCAAATATGTACCTGTTCTTCTCCATATTGTGCAGCCATTTCTGCTTTATTTAAACCCTGCAGTGCTCCATAATGTCTTTCATTGAGCCTCCAGTCTCGAACGACTGGAATCCACATCAGATCCATTTCATCTAGTACTATCCAAAGCGTGCGAATCGCTCTTTTCAGATACGACGTATATGCTTTTGAAAATATATATCCTTGTTTTTTTAATGTTTTACCTGCTTCCAGGGCTTCTTGCATTCCTTTTTCGGAAAGATCGACGTCGGTCCATCCGGTGAAGCGGTTTTCTTTGTTCCAAAGACTTTCTCCGTGTCTTAATAACACTACTTTTTTCATACGTTACCTCCTGCAAGGAAATGTCTATTTTGTATTATATGGAAATGACTAGAAAAATCTGGTGAATAAAAAAGGAACTGTGGATGAAAAAATGCATAAAAAAAACTCCCCGAGAGGGACTCGAACCCCCAACCTATTGGTTAACAGCCAACCGCTCTACCATTGAGCTATCGAGGAATTATTAACAACGATGATTATATTGACCTTTTTTAAGAAGTCAACAACGTTTTTTTAGAGGATGAACATTGCATCTCCAAAACTGTAAAACCGATATTGATTACGAATGGCTTCTTGGTAGGAGGAAAGAATATGTTCTCGATCGTACAGGGCTGAGACTAGCATAAGAAGTGTAGAACCGGGCAAATGGAAATTGGTAATCAATCGGTCAATAATTTGATACTGGTAGCCAGGAGTGATGAATAAATCGGTTGCTCCTTTTCCAGGAATTACCTTTCCATTGTTGGCACAGCTTTCGAGAGTTCTTACAACAGTTGTACCCACTCCAATGCAAGCATGCCCATCCTGCCTTGCTTGATTGATTGCATCTGCTGCTTGCGGGGAAACTTCATACCACTCAAAATCCATTTTATGGTCCGATGTATCCTCACATTTCACTGGCTTAAATGTGCCAGGTCCAACATGAAGTGTGATATGAACAATTTGCACCCCTTTCTTTTCAATAGTAGAAAGTAATTCATGGGTGAAATGCAAACCTGCTGTAGGTGCAGCTACAGATCCATTATATTTTGCATATACAGTCTGGTAGTACTCTTTCCATTGATCTGGATCGGATTTGATATAGGGGGGAAGAGGTGTTTTTCCAATCTCTTCAAGAAGCTGAATAAAAGGTTTGGACGTATCCCAGGTAAATTCAATCAATCGCTCGCCCCCTGAAAGAATATCTACTACCTTGCCTTCCAGTTTTCCACTTGGATGATGTAAGATTTGACCTATTCTGGCTCTTCTACCAGGACTTGTCATGCTGATCCAAATCCGGTCAGTATCAGGCCGGATTAAAAGAACTTTAACATGTCCTCCTGTGTCTTTTCTCTCCAAAAACAAGCGTGCTGGTATGACACGGGTGTCATTTAACACAAGGACATCCTGAGGATTTAAATATTGAACTATGTCTTTAAAAGTAAGATGGGATATGGTATGCCGGTTACGATCCAATACCATTAACTTTGCCATTTCTCTTTTTAATTCAGGGGTCTGAGCAATCAATTCGGGTGGGAGTTCAAAACTAAAATCCGTTGTTTTCATTCCTATGTAACTTCTTTCTAAGGATTTCTAATCGCTGTTTAAATTGTTTTTCTTTGCCTTCTTCGGAAGGGGTATAAAACTGTTTACCCTGCAGTGTAGAGGGTAAGTATTCTGTTGTGACAACTCCGCTGGCAGTATGCGGAGGATACACATAGCCTTTCCCATACCCGATTTCCTTCATCAGTTTTGTGGGAGCATTCCGAAGAAACATCGGTACTTGGGCATCAGGATGATCTTGATGAGTTTTTTGTGCATTTTGTACAGCCTCGTATATGCGATTGCTTTTGGGTGCTAATGCCAGATATACCACGATTTCTCCTAAGATAACATCACATTCAGGACTACCAATTTTATGGCACGCATCAAAAGCATTTTGTGCCAGCACCAAAGCAAAAGGATCCGCGAGACCAATGTCCTCCGCTGAAAAGCGTACCAGTCTTCTAGCGATATACAAGGGATCTTCTCCTGCATCAAGCATTCGAATAAGGTAGTAAAGAGATGCATCTGCATCGCTCCCTCGCATACTTTTATGCAATGCTGAAATGAAGTTGTAATGATATTCTCCTGTTTTGTCGTAGTGCGCAATTTTCTTTTGAACAATGGATAGAAAAT
>DAIMET010000115.1:0-2963 GCA_036725105.1 Calditrichota bacterium | reverse complement strand
GATATTCATCTTAGTCTTATTAATCGGGAGTTCGATAGAATTGATCAACAAAATATTAAAAAGCTTATTGATGGGTTTTTTATTATTCCTAAATTTGTTGATGAGAGAAAAAGTGCTATAGAGGTATTTGCAAGACAGGCCTACGATATGACAGTTATTGATATTTCTATATTAACTACCTATGACTGTAATTTTAACTGTTGGTATTGCAATCAAAAAGGTTTGAAAAATGAAATCTATAATTTATATCTGAGTACAGAAACATCTAAACGCATACTGCAATGGATTTTTAATCTAGATAAAAAGTATGTACCAAAAGATATTGTAATTGGTTTTTTTGGTGGTGAACCAACTCTTAATTTTGACCAGATATTTTTTTTAAGTGAACAATTAAAATCTAAACTTCATAATAAAGTGAAGTTCTGGATGACAACCAATGGATTTTTATTAGAGCCTGTTATTTCAAGGAAATTGTGTGATATTGGTATTAATTATTTTCAAATAACTATAGATGGTCCTCAACATATACATGATAGAAGAAGGGTTCAGAAAAATGGAGGACCAACTTTCAATAAGATTTTGAGTAATGTAGAATACTTGTGTAAGGAGTTAAATGCATCTGTTACTGTATCGGTTAATATTGATCAGGAAAATGCTGAACATTTAAGCGAGTTGTTGGAAGTTTTGGAATCACATTCGTTAAAAGATTTAATTAAACTTAATATAGCGGGTATTATCCCAACTCGAAATGAAAAAACTCGGGAGAAGATTAAATCCGAGAAGCCTCTTTCGAACTGTGATCTTATTACCAAAGCCACTCTTAGGGGATTTCAATTGTTAGATGTGTTTGATGATGGTCTTTGTCCTTATCATTCAAAGCATACATTTGTTATTTATCCAACAGGTAATTTTTTTAAGTGTGTTGCATCCGTTGGTGATCCTAAATTTAAGTCAGGTAGTATTATGAATACACCTGCAGATAAATTCTTATACATGAACCATGCTGGCAATATACCTTGGCTTAATAATAACATTACAAATTGTTCAGTGTGCTCTTATTTGCCGTTATGTTGGGGTGGATGCAGGAATCAGGCTAATCTTCAACAAGGTAGCGTTGATTCACTTTACTGCAAAAAAGACCTTTTTCTACAGAACACACCGGATTATTTAAGAAGTTTAGTCATTAGAAAGCGTTTTAATAATAAGACTGTATAAAATTTTACGAAAGGAGGCCTCTTATGCCTTTAGATGCAAATGACTGGTACGTTCTTAACGTGAAGTGGCCTAATGGTCAAGCTACAGAAGCTGAACTGGCCCAAGTTTTTGGTGTTGATGTTGCCAACATCACTTTTTTAGCACAACCCTATGAACCTCCAGGAGCTGGCACAGGGGATCAAACTTTTTTTGGTCCATGTAATCAGAGAACACAGCGTTGCCCGGATAATGGAATTTTGATTTCCCCACCTATTCCTTGATAAATGGTGATGGGTTATTTTTGTTGAGGAGGAGCTTTTGATGGAAATTATAGTGAACCCTGGTTATACAATTGTGAATACGAAAGGACTGCACTCAGCTGTTATTCAAGTTGGGTTTTTGGCAGGTTCTCGCTTTGATGAAAAGGGAGAAGGAAGCTTGTCTCATCTTTCAGAACATCTTTTTGTGATTTCTTTAGAGAATGCTTCTCTTTTACCAGACCCTGCTTTTAAAGTTCTAAGTGAAATTGACGGACAGACAAATCGGGAACTTCTTTATAGTTACATTAAAACAGCTCCTTCTCATATTTCTCAGGCTATAGATCGGATGATGCATTCCATTTATTGCAATTCTCTGGATACTTCTGCCTTTGAAAATGAAAAAGAAACGATTTTAGGAGCAGCTTTGCAGAACGAACACAATCAAGATCCTTACGATTTGGTTTTTGCCAAAACGTTTGACCTGATTTTTTCTTCACACCCTATTGGTCATTCTGAAGTAGGCACTTCTGAGGCAGCTCAAACGATAAAGGTCGAAGATTGTGTTCAGCACTTTCAGACCCGGTATCGGGAAGGAAGAAAATATTTTGTGATTGCTTGTGATTTCGATCAAGTCCATCTTGATTCTATACTGAAGCCCTGGGAATCCATGCTTTCTAATATTGATTCTGTACATTCAGTTGGTTCTCCTCCTTCTTTCCCATCTCCTAAGCCTCAGACACTTTCCTTACGCAAAGAAGCAGGTACGGTTGAAATGACATTTTCGGTTCCTATTCCAAAGACCCAAAAAGTTCCTTTCTGGCTGATGAATTTTGTCAATTATGTGCTGGGAAAACCACCGAACTCCATTTTATTTAAACTGATTCGAGAAAAATATGCTTTGGCTTATGATACTCGTTCTCTTTGTTTTCATTATACCGATGGCTCTTTGTTTGTAATTTATGCGGGAGTCACAAACCCGAAAAATCAAACCCAGGCTACCGAAAGAATCGAAGAATTGCTAACTCATTTTTCAGCGTATCTGACTGAAGAACAACTTGCTTTATACAAACAAGCTTATGTGGAACAGTATTGGATGAACAGTGATCATTTAGTAAATTTTAGCCGTTCTCTGATTGCTACTGCTCTTATTCAAGCTCCGATGCATCCGGACGACTTACTATCCCATATTCAGTCCATTACTTTACACGACATAGAGAACTTTGTTTCTACTTATTTGAATCCTTCTCACTTTGCCAGGGTGGTTGTAAAGTAAAGTTTTTTCTTTCTTGCATTTGTTTATCTGCAGATTAAAATAAGAGTTTTACGCTGATACCTAAAAACTGGAGACCTTTTTAAGTTAACTTCTCAACTTTTGCACTAAAAAAGTAACTAAACCAAAATGGAAGGTTTCAACAATGAAATGTGAATCGCATATTAAAGAATTGAATGCATCTCTGGTTCAGTTGCCATGAGTTGTTTCATCCATGAGTCTATGGAATACTGATCATT
>DAIMET010000114.1:0-3019 GCA_036725105.1 Calditrichota bacterium | reverse complement strand
GAAGCTCCAACAATATTTTTCCCATCTCGAGTATCGGTGTGCATAGCCAAAGAGGTATTACCCTCAACACAGTAGAAGTCATCATAATATACCCTACCGGTTTGGTAATAGTTTCTCCATCCACTTTCCATGGTTGATATCTCTTGATAGTCTGACTGAGCAGGATAAAGAGAGATCAGATTTTTTGGAATAGCATCCACAGAAGAATGGGCAAAAAGTAGCAGTAGAGAAAAGGACACAATCGGCACTATAATACGTTTAAGGAAAATACTGTTCATTTTTCTATTCATCCTTTCACAAAACGATATACTAATATCAACGTGCACTTGTTTGAAAACACCATTTTTGTAACATATCGTCCTTTGATAGGTATTATATTAAAGTATCTAAGGAGACAAAATGATTTTCCTAAAAAGAGCATTTCTGGTTGGGTTTTTTACATTGTTTGTGTTTTCTTCCTGGTTAAGTTTTCCTCAAAGCAGCTTCTCGGATTCTGGAAGAATGATACATTTTGCTGGCCAACAATGGTTCGTTTCCGAATCGTATGGTTCCAAAATCTCTCCAGGATCGAATTACTTCTCTTCCAGCGAAAGAAATGTCAGTGTGGATAAAGATGATACCCTTAACCTTACTCTTCGATACGACAACCAACTCGATGCTTGGACCAGCTCCCAAATCATTTCCAAAGACTTTGCACAATATGGAACCTACTCATTTATTATTGATCAAAACCTCGAGCATCTTGATCAAAATGTAGTGCTGGGAATTTTCTTGTACAAATCTGATCCAGCAGATCCATCTGCTCGAGCAGAAATTGATCTGGAATTCTCTAAATGGGGTTTTCCTAAACAAAATGAAATGGGTGAATGGATAGACATTGACCACAACAGCTGGTATGTCCTTTGGCCTGCCTGGAAAGACGGTGAAACGCCCATTCCTCAAGTTACAGACGGTTTTGATCTCCAAATGACAGATTACGAAAAAACACTGCATGAAATTCAGTGGGAAGATTTTTATCTATCCTTCCGATCGTTTGTGTTTGATCCATTCAAACATGAGTACATTGATATAAAAAGGCACTACCCCTATTATCAAGCAGAATTCCAGCAAACTTCTTTTAGTGAAGATGAAATCTATATTCCTTTTGAAGAAGACAAAATGAAGTTTATCATCAACTTATGGCTCATAGAAGGAGTAACGGAACCTTTTTGCAAAGAAGAAGTAGAAATCACTCTGCAAATGAAATACCGCCCACCAGGGCAGTGATTAGACATTTATCTAGCAGTTGATCTTAAGGCTCTATTTCCTGGAAATATTTTCGAATAATCTCCCAGCTAGCTTTACGACGTTGTTGATAAGGGGGGATTGCCCACGTCCACTCATTCCATGTATAGGGCTCTAGAGTTTCCCATTTCACAACCTGTTCCTGTTGGGAACGAACAGTTCCTGGAAAAACGTCTACTACAGCTCCTTGAGAATTTTGCATTACTGCTGTGATAAGAAATCCGGAGGATACCTTTGTAGCAAACTGATCCCGATCCGGATAATAATTGTATTTTTTCCCATCGTCAAGTACTACCAGACTGGTAGGATCTGTTACATTGAGTCTGCCCCATGGAATACGAATATGAAGGATCCGGGAGTCTTCCCAATAAAAATTGTGTGTACTCCCCAGAAAATAACCTTCAGATAGTACGCTCCCGTTATCACGAATCTCAGGAATAAATCTATCCGTTTGTGTCACTCTCTCTTTGTTAATAATGGGGTTAATAACCTCAAAGACACCAGAATAGTCAACTTGAGAGGAAAACTTCATCTGGCCGATGTTGTACCCTGGATTTACTCGCAACTCAGCTTTGGCTGCTGAAAAATCTAATAAAAATTCCATGCCGGTTGGTGCATGAAACAATAGAGAAGGGGAATAACGGTAGCTGCCCAAAAATGGATCATAAGTATCAATTCCTATTTTCAGATGATATTGCTCCAAAGAAATGGGCTTTGAAAAAAACAAATCCATATATAGATAGGTGGCATCGTGAAAAATCTCAATTTTCCGAAGAGTCTCTTCGTTTGCTTCTGTCATAACAATGTCGGGATTTTCGGGTTTCACTGTTTCATTGGCTAGGATTCCATAATTCTGTTCTGGACAAATTGCATTGTGCCAATATACATGATGTTCATACGGAACCATAAACGATTCGGTTGTCCAAGTTTTTTTTGCCCATTCATCCATCCATTCAAAAATACACCCACCAATATATTCCTCTCGTTTCATAGCTTTCATCATTCGTACGGTCATTTCTCCCTGTTCAACTTCTGTTACGCCTCCGTGATGAAACCCGTTGGGATTTTCATGAGCAGTACCCATCCCTGTGGCCATGCCAAATTCAGCAATAAGTGCTGGATAATTGCCATGTGTACTCATAAATTCCTGCAGATATCCTCCATACATGAGCATTCCTTCTTCATCGTGGTAATCACGGTAATGAAGCTCATTGTTCATAAAATCGGGATAATTTGGATATACATGATAGCTCCCAAAAAAGCCCGATACACATTGGGGCGTCATTTGAAAATGTCGAATATCCACCGTTTCCATATCATTAAACTGGTTGGATTTGTCAGTGAGATCATCCCACTCGGATTCATGCTCCAAAACATCCAGAGTGGGCCAACTTACCAAAGATACGGGTCGTTGCCACTGGTACTCTTTGGTTTCATACTCCATGGTTTGGTCACATGCCCAGGCAATCCAGGCTTCTGTAGGACTAGCCTGTTCTGTTACGCTTATATAGCTACCTGTATATGATTTTCCAGTATTGATTAAATTATTCGCTGATACTTCTATTGCTTCAAATTCTCGACCTACCAGGTAGGCGATTGTCCAGGGAGATACATCCGCAACATACCTACCCCAAGCACGACCTGATCGCTGAGGAATAACTGTATTACCATGAATCGCATCTACTCCCCAATGAATCTCTTTTACAAAACTCTCCATATACTGTTCTCCCCAATA
>DAIMET010000113.1:0-3029 GCA_036725105.1 Calditrichota bacterium | reverse complement strand
TATTATATCATGTTTTCAAGGGGAACGGAACTTTCCGGATATAGGCAGAACTTTTCTTATGAACTCAATAAATTTCGTAATGAAAAAGCCAAACTACCGATCAAAAAACGGCCAAAGTGCCGAAAAATAATCGGCCATTTTACCGAAAACCAATTGCAATTCACCCTATAATGCATACAATTTTCCCAAGGTGAATGCTATGAAAGAATACAAAAAACGTATTGCAGACAAAATCTTACAAGAGAAACTTGAAGCAAAGGGAGCTGTATTGGTAGAAGGTGCTAAATGGTGTGGAAAGACAACAACTGCCTCTCAAATAGCCCGTAGTATCTTGTTTCTGCATGATCCAGTCAACAAACAGCAGTATTTAAAAATGGCTTCTATCAATCCAGGATTACTGCTACAAGGGCCAATCCCTCGTTTGATTGATGAATGGCAGTTAGCTCCTCAACTGTGGGATGCTGTTCGTTTTGAAATTGATCAAAGAGACGAATTTGGACAGTTCATCTTGACAGGCTCTTGCACGCCTTCTGCGGATATGTCGACTTCTCATTCTGGTACAGGAAGAATATCCAGGATGACCATGCGCCCTATGACACTTTGGGAATCCGAAGATTCCAATGGAACCATAGCACTACGTCGTTTGTTTGAAGGGGAGCAGGAAATTGCTGCCATGTGCTCCACCGATATTATTCACTTGGCATACCTTATATGCAGAGGTGGGTGGCCAAAGTCCCTTCAAACGAGTGAGAAAATTAGCTTAATGCAAGCCTATGACTACTATGACTCTGTGATAGAATCAGATATATCTATAGTGGATGGAGTGGAGAGAAATCCACAGCGGGTGAAATTATTGATGAGAGCGTATTCTAGAAGTATTTCGTCCGAAGCGAAAATTTCCCATATCCGATCCGATATGATTTCTAACGACTCCGACACCCTATCCAGTGACACCATCTATTCCTATTTATCCGCTTTAAAAGGGATCTTTGTGATTGAGGATTTGCCTGCATGGAGTCCAAACCTACGATCTAAAACAGCGATTCGACGTACCGACAAGCGTCATTTTGTCGATCCTTCCATCGCAGTAGCTTCTCTTGGAATTGGTCCCAACGATTTGATCAATGACCTACATACCATGGGTTTGTTTTTCGAATCCATGTGTATTAGAGATCTAAGGGTTTACGCTGAATCTCTTGATGGTACACTGTATCATTATCGAGACAAATCTGGGCTTGAATGCGATGCAGTGATTCATTTACGCAATGGTTCGTATGCCCTTATCGAAATAAAATTAGGTGGAAACGAGATAGATGAAGCTTCCAAAAATTTGCTTACCTTGCGTCAAAAGATCGATACGAATCGCATGAAAGAACCTTCTTTTTTAATGGTTTTGTATAGCGGAAGCGTAGCATACAAAAGAAAAGATGGCGTTTTTGTTGTACCAGCAGGGTGTCTTAGAGACTAAAAACTACTGTTAAAGAAATGCTTCAAGAATCAGGAGGAAGGGAATAGGATTGAAAAAAATTGACACAAGTATATCATTGTATTATCGAGATAACCATTTTGTTGGCTCTTATACACGAAAGTGTAATGCACCGAGAGTAACGAGTAAACTAAACTGATATGGAGGTAAGTCATATGTCAAAGTTAAGCATGATCGAGGGTATTGGCGAAGTGTATGAAATGAAACTGAAAGAAGTAGGCGTTAACTCAGTAGAAGAATTACTAGAAGTTTGTTCATCCAAAACAGGCAGAAGTGACATGGCAGAAAAAACTGGAATCACGGAAAAACTCATTCTTAAATGGGCGAATCATGCCGATTTATTCAGAGTTAAGGGAATTGGTGGGGAATATGCCGAACTATTGGAAGCTTCTGGTGTGGATACAATTCCAGAATTAAAACAACGCAACGCTGAAAACCTCTTTACGAAGATGGTAGAAGTCAATGAAGAAAAAAAACTAGTTCGAAATCTCCCTACACAAGATCAGGTTGAAGACTGGGTTAAACAAGCTGGTGATCTTCCTCGCATACTTGAGTATTAACACTACTTTGGATTGTTTGTAACGTAGAAACAAGATAGCTTCTTTGTTTTGATTACTCGCTGAGTAAGACTATGTGCCTCGTTTGATCATTGCAGCTCATTATACCTTGATGAAGACGAATCGGTCTAATCTCATCGCTTATGTAGAGTTTTTTATCCTTCCTTAATGATTTGTTCCATAGAATTATTCCGAATTCGGAATAATAGCGACAGAGGATATCACTATCGTTGGTCATTGGATTGATCTGATGAAAGAAACAAATCTTCAAAAGATGTATACATAGTTGTTTGCAAAATTCTTGCACTGGTATAAACTGATACTATTGTCTTAATCAATTACAAGTACCTATCCACGCAAATGCGCGAAGAGCTAAAAAAGACTACTGAGGAGAATTGATTTGAAAAAACCTCAAAACAATAAAAAAAGAGATGGTTTAATGATCAGAAACAGTACAGCAGAGTTTTTGTTGTTTACAGCTGACTCAAGGAAAGATGGCTTAGAAGTTCGATTCCAGAACGAGACAGTTTGGCTTACGCAGAAATTAATGGCTGAATTATTCCAATGCACCCCCGACAATATCTCTTTACACCTTAAAAACATCTTCAAAGACTGTGAGCTTGAGGACAAAGCAGTTACCGAGAAATTCTCGGTAACTGCCAGTGATGGTAAAACTTACCAAACCAAACATTACAACCTAGATGCTTTCCTTGCATTTAATGATAGAAAAGTTTTGGAGAATAGTGGACAAGTTACAGCAGAAAAAGCAAAAGCATATGCAGAATCAGAATGGGAAAGATATCGTATTATCCAGGACCAGCTATATGAATCAGATTTTGATCGCGAAGTTAAGAAGTTATTGGAGACAAAGAAGGATGATCTATGAGAGTACTAAGCGTAAGCTTCTTTTGATGGACTGATCAGTCTGATCTCATCGCTTATGTAGAGTTTTATAACCTTCCTTGATGAATACCTATAGAAGCAAG
>DAIMET010000112.1:0-3078 GCA_036725105.1 Calditrichota bacterium | reverse complement strand
GAAATCTTCTAGTTCCTGGGCTTGAAACTGAATACTGTGCAAATGATGAATATGGGGAAACTCTACGGAGATGGAGGAGGCGGAAGAATGAGGGGATGATGACGTGGAAGTGGAAGAGGCAAACTTTGAGGAAGTTGAGGAGGATGATGAAGAAGAAGGGGATGATAGGCGAGAGAAGAAACGTTTGTCTTTGCTACGGGCTTTCATAAACAAAGCAAAGGAAGCTAGCTGACAGGCACGCTTGTCAATATCCATGCCCCACAGGTTGTACTGTAAAATGAGAGAAGGGATTTCATGTGGGGTATAGCCTTCTTCTTCATAGATGGCATACAACACATCAAAGGCATAGGTAAGAATATGACCACTACCGCAGGCAGGATCGCAAAAGGTGATATCTTGGGGAGAGGACAGGGCAAGAAGATCGGTTTCGGGCTGCTGGGGCTGGATGTAATAGTGCAATTTTTCTGTAAGCTTGGAATGAGGTTTGTGCTGGAGCCACAAGCGACCCAGGGAATTGTCGACCATGTACCGGACAATCCATTCGGGGGTGTACAATTGTGTGGCTGCTGGTAAATCGGGGGCCGAGGCTTTGTAGTTCTTTTTAAAAGCATCGTAGATGGCATCATGGTCTTCGGTTTGATAATACTGATACAACCACCCAATAATTTCTACCATGCCACTTGCCGAAGTATGCTCGAGTGTATTGTCTTGCATGGAATGCAAAACGGTTTCTTCGGTCAGAAGGGTTTGTATTTTGGCGAGTACGGACGTAGCATCCAAAAGATGGGCTGGCATAATAAAGTCGGTTAATGCATGGGGAGAATCAAACAAAAAGGGCATGATGGTATGGAAATAGTGACAGGCTTCTTGCAAAAGAAGCCTGTATATATCGGTATCGGGATCCGTGGAAGCCATGGTTCCATTCAGTAGCTTTTGAAGGGTGTCTTGCACAGTTCTATTTTGCAAATACACCTGGGGCAAGATGCCTTGTTTGGTTTCCCATAGTACATCGGGCAGGTGTTCATTGGACGACCCAGAAACAACTTGAATGGGCGTATAGTGCAATAGATCCATATATCGCAGAGCACACAACCGGTTAAACCAGGTGTAGGCAATTTCTTTGGTCAAGGCTTGGTAGTGCTTTTCACTGCGATCGTGCAGTGCTTCTTCTAGTTCTTTGGAAGCCCTGGGATAATCGGCTTGAAAGGCTTGGCTGGCTTCGGTAGAAGCGTTGGGATCGAGCTTACGAATCTGTGCTTCAATCTCCTGCTCCAATTGATGTCGTATCTCTATCGTCGCTTGTTTCAATTGCTGGTGTGTCATGAGGAAACCTTTTTCCATTGGATTCGTTTGCCTGCTCGGATACTCTTTTTCAAGGCATCGGTGAGGTTTTGTATGTAACCATCGATATCTTGATCGTTTTCAATAAGGGGTTTGTTGAAGTTTACCATTAGGTCGGTTAGTATGATGGTTTCCTTTAAAACAATGGGTGGTTTTGGTGATTCACCTGGGGTTTCGTTTTGTCCTGGATGGTTGGTTTCTGAGACTGGATCATGGTTTTGTTCTTGTTTTGGTGGTTGATCTGGGGTTTGTAGCTCTTGGATGGTATCTGACAGGGTGCGTAGTGCTGTTTCCCAGGTGGCTATGGTGGTGGAATCTTGCAGAGAATGCTTTGCTCTGTTGCATGCTGTTTGGAACTGCGGTTTTTGCTGGATAGTTTGTGGTGCAGTGGAGAGCAGGGAGTTGAGTTCTTGCTGGAGGATTTCTTTTTTCTGGGTTTTTACCTTGTCCAATTCATTTTTGAGGGAAGAGAAAAGGGCGTTGGCATGGTTTAGGCTACTATTGAGGTAGCATTTTGGATCTTGAATGACACTTTGCAGGGTTTCTACTTCCGCTGCTTTGTTCAGGTACAATCCTAAATTGTCTTTTTCGGTGGAAAGGAATTGTTTGATTTGGTCAAAAATGGATTTTTGAGAGCTTTTTAGAAATGTGGTGATGGGGTCGAGGACTTCTTCTTTATGCATGAGAATGGTGTCTTTGCAATCTTGCAGCTGGGTGAAAAACCAATCGGTTTCCTTTTTGGAGATGCGCTGGATTTCTTGGACGGCATCTTCAAAGGGCTTGCAGAAGGGGTAGTCGCGAATTTGTTTTTCCATTTCGTGGTATTTTTCCAGGGCTTCTTGAATGGCAATTTGAGTTTCTCGGGCGAGTGCTTTCGCATCGTGCTCGGTGGGGGGCTGGTTGGTAAAGCCGCGATAGAACTCTTGCAGGGTTCTTTTTTGGCTGGGGGTGTATTCTTTTTGAGGACGAACGGTAACGGAATCAAAGTTGCGACTATTTTTCAGCAGTTCAAACAGGGCTTTGCTGTTTTCTTCTACAATGTGGTTGTGCAGAAATTCAATTTTGTGGTTGGACCATAGCTTTGCTAAAAAGGTGAGAACCGCATACGGTTCCCAGCCATAGGGTGGTTTGGCAAAGTGATCTTTGATTTGTTTAATGGATAGGCGTGTAGCTCCCTGGGTTAGACGCTTCACATAGCTGTGTACTTCTTCTACGGGGGCAGAAAGGGAGGTAAGTAGGGGAGTTTCATTCAGGGCTTTCAGAATATCGTCTTCTTTGTATTGTTTGTCCCCTATCCAGTGGCGATTTCTGTAGACAGAGTCAATGAGCTTTTGGAAGCCTTCTTGAATGCGATCTTTGGGATTCTTTTTGGGCAGGGGAAGTTCTTGTCCTTGTTTGTAAACGGTGGCTTCCTGAAGCATTTCTTCAAAGGTTTGTTGGATATCGCAACGCCTCTTTTCATTGGCTTCTCGCTGCTTGCTAAAGATGTGTTCCAGGGAAGGGTCTTTGATGGTCGTGGTTTGGAAGAACTTTCGGGTGCGAAGGTATTGGGATAGGTCATCGACCCAATGCTTTTGGGGCGGCAGATGAAATAGTAGTTCGGGGCTGGAGCTGCTGATGAGCAGCAAGCCTTGTATGTTGTCGTATTCGTCGCAGGAGGGGGTGACAAAATGGATGGCAACTTCTTCGGTAGTGCGAGAATACATGGAATTGTCTATTTTCAGGGTGTAGGGGAAA
>DAIMET010000111.1:0-3158 GCA_036725105.1 Calditrichota bacterium | reverse complement strand
AGGAATCCCCCTTTAAGAATTAATCGATCTGAATAGTTGCTCTGTGCCAATCTTCTTATGAACTCTTCCTGACAAAAAAGGTTTAACAACTGCTGAAAAGGAATTCTCTTCTTTTTCGCTTTGCTTTTTAGCCTTGCTAGTATAGATGCACTTGAACTACTCATTATAGCCACTTCCCTATCTGTGATTGAACTTTCTTTGTGATGTTGAATTTTTCTGCATATTCAAGGAGATGCCTAATGTTCTTTTTCGGATCTTTGATATAGCGCATGACTGCATTTGAAAATACTTCTTTTCCAAGTTTCCGTTCATAGCGCATCACATCACACAGCGTGCGATCTCTGTCAAATATTTTGATCTCAACTCCTTGGATCCTCACTATTGATACACCAACCTTCAACAATTTAGGTTCTTGATAGAAAGGTTGAACGATAGGATAGTCGATATCATATTGACTCTTCTCACTATCTCTATCCACAGCAATCTGCCAGGCTGTTGAAATCCTGTCTGTGTAATTATAGTGAAGTAAAGAACTTTCCAGAAAAATAACTGCCTCTGGAAATAGTCTTGCAATGATTATTTCTTCAGCATTTACCTCTCCTGATAGTTCATAGTAACCTTGCTTGATTTTTGAAAGTTCTCTTTGATCAAGCAATTTTCTAATTTGACGACTATTAAGCCCTATTGCATTAAGTTCAGATGTTTTAAGGACACCGCCGTGCATTTTAAATTCTTCTACAACTCTACTCTTATCAATGATAATTGCACCTCATTATCCGCATTACGTTTTCAGTGCGGGTATTCTAGTGCATAGAATAGCAAAAGTATTGAATAATGTAAAGTTTTTGAATTCGTTGCACAAAATGCTTGGTTTTCCTCTACTTTTCATCAGTGAATTGGAGAGTTGGAGAGTTAAGGGAGAATTGGAGAGAAAACAGATGTGTATTCCACTCAAATAGCTCCAGTGTTCCGGTATAATGACTCTCTTCTTCAGAATAACAATACCAGTTGAAACTGGCATTCAACCCGTTGAACCAGGTTCGCCCTGTGATAGATTGAAAGTGTGTGAAAAAGTCTAGACAACCATAGAAAATTCATTTCTCGAAACCTAGAGACTCACGGAGACTCACCACCCTACACTCCTATTTGACCATTAACATGTCGCAAAGTCTACGCCCCTCAAGGTGTTTTAGGAGTTTGTATGGTACGGTCAAAGATAATCCTTCAGCTTCCAGGTCAGATACCATGGAACATGCTTAACTTCATTGCCATACACGTTTTCCCCCGAAACAACTAATGCTACCGGGGTTTGGAACTTCTTTCGATATTCACCTAGACTTCTGGCCTTTACATTCTGATCAGATTTTACCTCGATAGGAACAATCTGCTCCCCAAATTGCACCACAAAATCAACTTCAGCACTATTTTGCGATTTCCAATAATAGGCCTTGACGCCGAAAGAGGATATCATTTCATTTAAAACAAAATTCTCAGCCAAAGCTCCCTTAAACTCAGTAAAATTTTTAGGATTTTCTTCGAGGATTGCGCTTGCTGGTAAACCGCTCATAATTCGCAATAAACCCACATCAAGCAGGTAAAGCTTAAAGTAAGTGCTATCTCCATAAGCCGAAAGAGGAATGCCAGGTTTTGATATTTTGATCACTTTATAAGCCAGACCAGCATCTATCAACCACTGAAGAGAACTTTCCAAATCTTTGGCGCGAAATCCTTTTTTCACATCCCCATAAATAAATTTCTTATTCTCCCTCGACAACTGCTCAGGAATCGACTTCCACAACATGGTAATTTTGGGAAAGTCATGCAATCGGGCATGTTTACTAAAATCAAACTCATAGCTATCAAGGATATTGCGCAGTATAAGCTCCAAGCCTTCCAGGTCTTGATGTTGAAGCCAATGCTCGACTGCTTCGGGCATTCCACCAGTAATATGATACGTTTTAACGTAACTTTTCAAACGCGCTTCAAACAAGCTGGAAACCTTTTCGTTTGGGGAGAGTTTTTCC
Organism: Calditrichota bacterium; assembly: GCA_036725105.1. Taxonomy (GTDB): domain Bacteria; phylum Caldisericota; class Caldisericia; order UBA6126; family UBA6126; genus JAGLCW01. The sequence goes on along the minus strand of DAIMET010000111.1, from coordinate 1,134 downwards.
AGATACTCCAACAAATCTTTCTCCTGATGAGCCAATAAAAACTCCTTAAAGCTCAAAGGGTAAAGAGACAAAAATTCCACCTTGCCTACGGGAAAAGAAAAGCCTTCCTGGGCTAAAAAAATACCCAACAAAGATCCAGCACAGGCAATGGGCTGGTCGGGAAGATATTCTGCAAAATACTTTAGCGAAGTCAGGGCCTTTGGACAAAACTGGATCTCGTCCAGAATAATCAGAGTTTCCTTGGTTATGGGTTTTTTCCTAAAAATACCAAGTTCAGTAATAATTCTCTCTACATCAAGGTCCTCCTCGAATCTCTCTACAAGGGGTCGTTGGTGCTCAAAATTGAAATAAGCAGTATCCGAAAAATAGCGATCCGCAAAGGCACGCAACAGATAAGTTTTTCCACACTGCCTGGGTCCTTTCAAAAGCAAAGGTTTCCGATGAGCTTTATTTTTCCATTTTACAAGGTCTTGCATCAATAATCTATCCATATGCTACCAACTTTCGCATTTTTCATACCAATAATGCAGGTACATTTGCATTATTCATATTTATTATACACAATAAAGGAAAAAGCTAAAACTTTCCCAAGCATCATGGAAGAAAAAGTGTTATGAGTTTTTGGGGTGGTTTAGGCCGAAGATCAGTTTAAGGTTATGCAACAATGAAGTTATCATATCCATCACATTGAAAACATTTGACAAGTGAACCAATTCTGGTACAGTTTATGTATGAAAAGTAGTAGTCACTTTCAAATAATCTTGTATGCATCTGAATATAGAAAGGAAACTGCAAGAAAAAGAGTAGAACAATTTAAGAAAAGGTATACAGTATGAATAAGCAGAACAAAGAATTAAATCTTCATGCAGGATCCAATTTTGATGATTTTCTTTTGGAAAACGACATATTATCCGATGTAGAGAAAGTAGCATTAAAACGTATACTTGCATACCAGATAAGAAGTCAAATGAGAAGTGAGTCAATTACTGTTACAGAAATGGCTAGAAGAATGAACACAAGTCGTTCTTCTGTAAATCGATTGTTGGATCCAGAAAATAAGTCCATTACGTTAGATACCATTGGACGTGCAGCCAAAGCTCTTGGAAAAAGGTGTCGTATTATTCTGGAGAATTA
>DAIMET010000110.1:0-3188 GCA_036725105.1 Calditrichota bacterium | reverse complement strand
ATTTAGACCAGCTATAAAATGTCAAGCGGCATTTTTAGATAAATGTAAAAGATGGTGAACATAATGAAACTTGAAAATTGAATAGGAAAAGTGCAACACAAAACAAGCATTGAAGGATACCGGGAATGGCGAAGAGATTTGGTTATACCGATCGTTTCTCGAAAGGTCTGTTCTCACTCAGGACAGCATAAATTATGTAACAAAGTTTTCTGGCAACAGCGCCTACAGCTACATAGTGATGTTTGCCTCTGGCTCTTAAGCGCTGGTAGTATGCTGACAGCTCGGGGTCAGACCAAGATGCAATGAATGCTGCTCCCCATATAGCTCTTCTGAGATATGGAGACCCACGTTTAGAGATATGTGACCGGGTCCCGGCAAACTCACCTGATTCATGAACAGAAGCATCGATGCCGGAATATGACACAAGTTGCTTACCACTCGGGAATCGGTTGATGTTTCCGATTTCAGCAAGGATGACAGCACCGTACACAGGTCCGATACCGGGAATAGAAGTGATTGGTGAGCTCAGTTTTTCCATATAAGCTTCAATCTGCTGATCCAGGGATGCAAGCTGTTCTTCAACAAACTCGATCTGTTCGATGATCTGCCGAATCTGGAAAGAGAAGGCGTCAACGGCAAACTGAATGCCGATAGAGTTAACTGCAACAGCCTTTATCTCCATCGCTTTCTCTTTGCCGAATCTGCCTCTTGAGGCCTTTTCGAGTAGATTAGTAAGTTTGCGGGTGTTGATGGAAGCGATCTCTTCCGGTGAGGTGTAGCTTTTGAGTATCTCTTTGGAAGTCAATCCAAAAACATCGCTGAACAGCTCTTCGTATTCAGGGAAAACCTGGTCAAGAAGCGTAATGACTTTTCTCTTGAGGTCAGAACATGTCTGGATCTGCCAAAGCCTGAAACGACAGAACTGACGCAATGAAATGATGTCTTCATCAGCGATGGGGGACTCCTGGTATTCACCAAGCATTAGAACTCTTGCGACTACCTGAGCATCGATACGATCGTTTTTTGTTTTGCGGATGAGCATGTTGCGGTATGCGTCGGTTACTATGGGATTGATGACCTTGACATCAAAACCCTTCTCAGTTATCCAGGAATAAAGGACCATCCAATAGTGACCCGTAGCCTCCATCCCGGCGACAGAGTTGTCCGGAGTCAGTCCGTACTTGTCGAACATCTTTTGGAGTTTTTCAACACCGGAAGCAGTGTTTGGTATTTTGAATGAGTTTCCGTCAAGCACATCCCCATTTGCATCCAGAAAACATACTTCATGAGCCTTCTTCGCGATGTCTATACCAATGTAAAACATAGTTGCACCAACCTTTCAATAAAAGTTACAGTGAGGAGTTCCACAGACTTTACGGGAATTCTACCTTGTTGGACATACGGGACTTGTCTCCCATCCAGCTCATACGAATCCAACCCATAAAGCTGAGGCGTCACTCTAAATTACGAGACAAGATCTCAGGGAGGCAAACGACGCCCTCAACTGTACGAGACCATTATCCCACATGGTTTGTGGGAATAACAGATAGTGTTGATCAGGACATTTACCTGATTACATAAACAATATACAAGGAGGAAGAAAATGTCTTGTTATTATGTAATAAGTGTCCGTATAGACAACAGAGTCAATGTATCTTTGAAGTTACAGGAAGTGCTCACAGAAAATGGCTGCAAGATAAAAGCCCGCTTAGGCTTGCATGAAGTAAGTGAGGATGTATGCGCAAATGACGGTTTAATAATCCTTCAGCCTTGTGGAGAACTAAAAGATGTCGAACAGCTTGTAAAGGATTTAAACAAACTTGAAGGTGTAAAAGCAGAACTTATTGATCTAAATTAGCTCTTTTTATAGTTATTCTGACTTTTGCAAACCCAAGTAGTTCATATGCAAACTTCAATTGGTAGTATAGCTATATCGCTTGTGATAGTATTTGAATACAACGAGGCATGTTTTATGACAGTTGGAGAAAAAATATATATGTTCAGAAAACAAAAAGGGTGGTCTCAGGAGCAGCTTGCTGATAAATTATCTATAACTCGTCAGACTCTATCAAAATGGGAGCTGAACACTTCTGTTCCTGACATAGAAAATGTATTGAAAATAAGTACATTATTCAATGTGACAACAGATTTCCTGTTAAAAGATGAGTTTGGCGATGCTGAGGAATATGCAAGAACGATAAATGTTTCGGATACAGTCGAGAAATTCAAACTCAGTAAAAAAGCGGTTCAACTACTTGATGATAAAGGATATGTCGGCGCATATTATATTTCTGTAAAATATGCAATCGGTTTAGTTGTTGCCGTATTTGTATGTTTTGCAAACTTGTCAGTATTATCTAATATTGCACCACTGAATGACTTTCCAAAACAAGCTTTCATTATCCCAGTTGTCGCATTACTAATCGGCATATTTTTATTAATAAAAGCTATCATATTTTTTTTTGTCGGATATAGGCTGAAAAGATGTAAAGAATAAACTGGATTTTACTATTTATGAGGGTCGTTCATATGTCCGTTAATTTGAATATATGTATGGAATTTAAAATTGTTTCATAAATTATCCATTGACTTTATGCTTATATCAAGCACTATTTCAACATTTTAAGCAACAAGTCAATATTTGTGATATAAATGTATATATAGGAGTCTGATATGAAAAAAGAGATGACCAGCAGACAAAGTCAGATTAATGCTATAAGGGGAAAAGAAGTAGACAGGATTCCTTGTTCTCCAAGAATCGGTGCTTATCTTAAGAGCAGGTATTTATCACATGGTGTTGAAACTGTGATTAATTTTAACAAGATTTACAAGCACGATCCAGTTTATCAAATGATGCCAGGGCTTGTTAATCCAGTTGATTCTGTATATTTTGATTCATCCTATACAAAAGACATAAAGGTGGATTACAAAGAAACTGCTAATGGTGATATGAAGATAGTCGAACGTACTATTTCCACACCCGCAGGTAAACTTAAGGACATTATTCATGTTCCGCCTTCCAATGGTAAATACGGGGTTACTCCAAATCCAGTAAAAAGAGAATTTCTCATAAAAGATGCTTCTGATATAGAAAAGCTAAGGTATGTTCTTCCGAACCCTAAAAAGAATTTAGATCTTGTGGATTTCAACAATACAGAAGATAAATTAAAGAATGACGGACTTACTCA
>DAIMET010000109.1:0-3190 GCA_036725105.1 Calditrichota bacterium | reverse complement strand
GCATTCTTCAGTTACCATCTCGTATTCTTGAAACAAAGAAGAACGAAAGCCTTTGATATAAATACTTATCGAACCAACTGTATAGGCTGTATCGCCACATACAAGTAAATCACAAAATCGGATATTAAACGACAACGGGAGATCATCGTCTGGGATATCCTCAAAGCTTTGATGATACGGATCAGACAGAAACACAGAACGATTTTCCCAGGGGGAGGGTGGTGGTTGCAAACCAACCTGTGTGTTTCCGTTTTCGGGATCAATAAAAGCCAAATACACAAGACAAGCACGATATGGGAGCAAATGGATGCTAGAAGAATCCGTTATCCCAGTGCAATAAATCATGTTGTCTTTTACCTGAATTGCATTCACCGTATCATCTTTTTCTCCACCAAAATAAGAATTCCAGAGTAGATGACCCTGAGAATCAAACTGAACAAGTATTCCATCTGCATTACCATGGAACGGTTCTCCAGTGGGACTTGCAGAAACCTGTAATGCCTGTTCTTCGGTAATCCCTGCTAGATACAGTTTATCTTGCACAAGACAAGCATCAGTTAGAAGTAACATAGGGCCACTAAAATAGGTAGACCATAGCATTTCACCTGTAATGTCAAAACAAGTGATATATGTGCAACCATTAGGATTAATAACAGGAGTTCCCCACCACTCATCTAATGGTTTTGAACCTTCGAATATTTCACTTTGAAATGCATTCTTCAAAGGAAAATCCGTAGAAAAAGTTTTTCCAATAATGAATATGTGTTGGTCGTTTGTAAAGAATATAGGTGGAGCATAGCAGGGCGATAAGCCTTTCCAATTCCCAAAAGTCTCTGTATTGGACCCTCCAAAAGAAGTATCCCAAAGAACATTTCCCTCAAAATCAAGTTGCACAATTCCCATATCTGGATTAGTATCTTGATATCCTTTTTTTGAATCAGTCAATACACAGAGAATTGCCATACCCGTTGCATTCAGCGAAGCATTGCATCCCCATCCAGTATCGTAGTGTTTCTTGTCGGAAAAAACATTCAGAAAATAAGGCTTGGACCACAATAATTCTCCTTCAAACGAAAATTTCATTACAATAAATAACGACTCAGAAGGATCTTGATCATGGAAATTTGTTGTCGGAAAGTTTGGAGAACCCGTTCCCACCAACACATAAATTCCAGACGAATGAATCAACAAAGATTGTAGGACATCAACCTCAGATCCTCCGATAAAGGTACCCCATAGGAGATCTCCTTGCGGATTGCGACAAACAATGTACCCATCTCCAATTGGGAACAATCCTTTTCGGATAGCTGGATCGACTTGATCCTGAAAAGCATTTTTTACAGGAATGTCGTTTGTGTTTGCAATACCAATAGCAACAATATTCCCTTCTGGGGTTAGTTGGGCATTGTAGTATTGCAGCCCATCTAAAAATCCAAAAGAGGTAATATCATGATTCTTCCAATAATCGGTTCCCCATTGTTTGTCACCTTGATTATTGGTTTTTAGTAGTGCGCTGCTTGTCAGAGTGAAGAGTCCATCTGTAGATGAAGAATGCAAAAGTGTTCCCACTTGAGGAGTACCCTTGTAGGAAATATTCAGATCAGGGCTAATTGATCGCATCCATTGGAAAGAAAAATTTTTCTCTACATCCAATGTCCCCTCTTGAAGATCTTGTTTTAGATTCAAAGTATCAGATTGTTCTGTATACTCATCTCGACAACCAGAAAAACCAACCACTACACACAGTAGCATAGCAAGTAACACAGTCATCCATGTTTTCATTTTCACCATTCTCTCCTTTTAGGGCAATCTTGTAATCTTCAAGGATCTTCACATCTTTTTGATTGCTCAACCGGGAACAACATCTATTACTCTATTGTAGATTTATCTCAATCTTTTCTCAATTCTAGATTAATGGCTACGATTTGAGAGATGGAATCGGTATACCGTGCTTCCGGTGTTGTAGTAGCGCAAAGTAGAAGCATCCCGCTATTGGACACGGTCACCTGATTAAATCCTGTTTCACATACATTCGGAACGTGCTGAATGGAATAGTTCTCCCCAAGAAGATTCTTAATATCCCAGTACTGAAGGATTTCTCCTGTTTCACTATTCATATGACACACATACCGATCTTGTAGGATAAGCACTACAGTTTGATCTGTTAAAAGAGTACTGTAACCAGTTACATTTTCAGCATACCAAATTGGTTTTTTAGAAAATGATTGAAGAGCAAATGCTTGTTTACCACCCTTTTCATATATAAACATTCGATGGCTAGTTTTGTCAATGAGGCGATCTCCATATTTACCAGGGTACACTCCCTGAGAAACAATCTTGCCGGTTGGTATATGAATGTCATAGTAATTCATCTTTCTAAGAAAAAGCTCAGGCAATTGTGCAGATAGGGTATATAATGTGTCTCCTCGTAAGAAATGATCCACACTAAGGGTACCGAAATTCAGTCTTTTCTTCCATTCAATGGACTGTTTTTCCAAGTTATAGGCATACAAGGTTTCTTCAAAGTCTGATAGTTCCTTTGGATAAATATGATATACCCCTATCCCATCAGATTGGATAGACTTGGAACTAAAAGCTTCCAAATAGGAATAATTTTTGTGTAAAACCAGATCCTTTTCCCAAGTCAGCTTACCTGTTTTCTTGGATATAGCCCGAATATATATGTCCCATAATCTATCGGTATTGGTATGGTACGTACAGATAGGATAGGCAATAACCTCGTCATCTTGCAGCAACCCTCTAACAAAATAGGAATTTTCGAGATCTGAATCTTTATCAAACTCTGGAAGATCCAGTTTCCAAAGGATTGAGTTTCCTGCAGGAGAAGATTGCACGGCAACCATTTTACCCTCTAAGACTAAGTAGTAGATAGCGGGATGATTGGGCGTAGTAGTATCAGGGTTATTACAATCTGGGAAGACCAACATTGGTTTTCCATCTGACTCAGAAGTAAAAATTGGATCTTGAAAAGTCTGCTGTACGGCTCCTGTTTGTAAGTTATATTCACAATAGCTAGAATTATTCTCATCGTAGGATCCTGACACAAGCACATTAGAAGAGTGTATTTGAATAGACAGTAAATTATCTATAGGATCTGATACCCAAGCATAATCGGAACAGACTTTTTCCGCTATTGTCTGATCCCCCGGTTCTGTCATCTTGATAGGGG
>DAIMET010000108.1:0-3312 GCA_036725105.1 Calditrichota bacterium | reverse complement strand
CTGATATACTATGTTTACGAACTAATACAAATGGTCTCATAATGTTCTATCATAAATTCTCTATTGCGATTTGTGATCAGCTGACATACTCACGTCAATCGCAATAACACCATATACCGACAAAGGTTCTAAATACATTGAATCGCGATGATTCAGTTTTTCAGAGTACCCTCCAATATATTCTTTATATATAGCACATAAAATACCATCAGGAGTAAGTTTTAACTGATTTCTTATTCGACCATGACTCTGAGAATAATATTGATCAAGCTCTTCAGGGTCCTCCAAGCTCAATTTAAAATCAGATGATCTTTGTCGATAGAAAGAAATTTCAGGTTTAGCTATTGCTTGAATATCCCATTCTTGCAATACTACACCGTCACGGACATCCACTTTCTGAATCCATCGATCTTCTTTTATCAGAAACAGTGTTTCCTCCTCTGAAGACTGGATAAAACCAGTGATATGGTATTTGATCCATGCAGCATTCATAGTGTCACGATGTATAGCTGCAAAATAAGATTGGTCCGTTCCAGCAATGAAAAAATGGTATTTTCCAATTCCTTCCAATTGAGGAGAAGGATCAAGTAGAAAAGGATGTTTTCTCATTTTTCCTGGAATACCTGGTACTTCTTCTTTTAAAACTTGTGCAAGAGAAGTTCTTTCTCCAGATCTACTATCAAAGCCATATAAATGGAAAGCCTTTGGGGTAGTAGTGGGATCTACTTCTTGATCTAAGAAATATATTTTACCATTATACTCGAATCCACCACTGCACCCACCATAGAATGTGCTACCTTTCCAAATAAGAGTATTGGTATTCATATCAAATGCGTAAATGGGATAGGGGGATGACTCTCCGTAAAATGGGTAATAGTAGATTACATACAAGGTATGATACTGATGCACTTTAAAACGAGCATTAAAATCTCCATTTCGCGAAGGATCGGGAATATCATCTAATGGAAGGTCCCATTGTGTAATCAATTCTCCTGTTGAAGCATCCAGGATATTTAACTTCTCACATCCCTCTTCTGAATACGGATACTCTCGACTTATATAATAGATACGACCACTACTGTATCGAAGTCCAAGAATGGTGTAACTAGACAAAGGATGTTTCCATAGAATTCTTTCAGGAGTAACTGCCTGATTGCTAAAAATGAAATCGTTATCAGGAGGTTGCGTCGAAATTGCTTGGAGTTTGTCTCCATTCATTAAAACAACAGAAGGCACAATTCCCGGTTGTTCATCTGTTAATGTAGTTTCAGGAATCACAACATATTGAGGATTTATTGAATTACCTGACGACGCCATATTCATATCAACTGGTCTATAGACGTAGTTCCAAAACCAATCTCGAAAAGGCTGATAAGAATCCTCTATATTCCACCGAAAATAAGAGTATGCTTGATCATGCTTTACATTGACATACAAATATTTACCGTCCAGTTGTAGGGAATCCTTGCAGGGTTCTGCCATATCAGGAAAAGGTATAAGCCATTGGACAGGAGTATCTTCGTTAGTTTTCCATAAAGTGCCTAAATGTATTCTATTGTCGTTAACACTCTTTTGCGTGCACGATGCAACTGAACACAAAAGAACCAGTATAGTTACAATACAGGTCAGTGTTTTCATGTCTCATTCAACTCCTTGGTGAAAAATAGGGTGGATGTACAACAAAAAACGAAACAGATAGCTAGTATACACGCTTATTCTCGTTGTTGTGTAGGTATTTCTAGGGAAATGGCTAGGATTTTTTGGTTGTGGACAACTTGGTTAGGGGGAGCGGGGATTTTTTCGTCAATAAAGATAATTGCCTGGTTGGCAGGAGTAATGCGAACTGCAGTTGGATAGAAACAACTGGTATTGGAAAAGCTAGTACAAGTGCATCCTTCTCTGAGAAGTTTTTTGGTATTCCAGTATTGCAAGATCACTCCATCCTGTAGTCGAATGTGGCAAATATACTGATTGTCCAAAATGACAACCATGGTACCATCTGGCTGTACCTTACTGTATCCAGTGGCATTGTCCACAGACCATTTTTTCACCAATGTGTTTTGATCATAGACAGCAAGGGTAGTATGATTAAATGTGACAATGTTGTCTTGGTTAATTCCCAGTAGATTTCTATCTGAAGCGTCTAGAGATGAACTGATCAAGATGTCTTCTAAGGTGACCAAATTCGTTCGAGTGAAAAGCTTTTCTTGTTGACTATAACGCCACCATATCTGATACAAAGATCCATCTGTATCCAGCACCGAGCTGGCTGGGATCAAGTGATTTGTTTTGATAGTAGCTAAGTCTGATTGGAGTTTTCCTTCCATCGTACCCGTATTGGTATTAATTACATACAAGGTTGGCTCTCCTATATCGCTGGGACAACTTCCTTTGCTTATAGTATAGTAGTATCGTCCTATCTTATTTAAAACAGAAGCATCGCTTTCGTCTGGAAAATTAAGAGTACCCCCTTGCACTGGATTCTTTACTTCCCATAGTACTTCTCCGGTATCTTTGGAAAGAGCTCGGGTAATAAGGTTTTTGATTGTTCGTTTAATGTAATCCAGAGTGTAAGAAGTATACACCAAAATATTATCGTATTGGATGAATCCATCCCAACTTGTATAGTCTTCCCGACCATTGTTCCAATGAGGTATTTCGTGTTCCCACAAGATAGTCTGCTTGTTTTCAGTTTTTTCCACTGCTTTGATCTTCCATTTGTCTCCTTTGTAAGCAAATGCTTGATTGTATGTATATCCCTGCAGTGCTTTGCCATCAGAAACAGAAAACACAGCAGGAGGAGGAGTTCGAATCATACCTAGTGAAAAAGAGAATTCTTCTACATTACGTTTCAGAAAGGGATTTTGATATCCGGTAGCCATGTCGTATTGCTTGTATAGATATTCGGGATCGTCATTGTCTACATATATATAGCGAGTATCCATGTACATATCATATTCGGTGTTGCTGGATCGCCAACAAGCAACATACCAACTTCTGGGGACTTCAAGGTCCAATGGTTGATCCTGATACAAAAGTTCAATATCAGTTCCATCATCTTCGTACCAATCATAGGTATCAGATTCAAAAGGAGATTGATCTGGAATAGAAGAAGCAAAATCTTCAATGAATAAGGGAGAAGGGTTGGTTTTTGTACCATTTATAGCCGAAGTGCAACAAAGATTACTGACAGAAAAACAACTTACTACAAAAAGAATCATTCCCATATGTCTAAATCTAGTCTTCGAAAAAGTGTGTTGCTTTTGTTTCATACATTGCTCCTTATCTCATGATCCATTGTTTTTATTACTG
>DAIMET010000107.1:0-3323 GCA_036725105.1 Calditrichota bacterium | reverse complement strand
AATCACCAAATGTATATGCTGCGATATATGACAATTTTTTGACAAAAACAGGTCCCTTATTTGAGGAGCCTGAAAATCTCCTCAAACAGGAACTTAGAGAACCAGCCACATACAATACAATCATACAGGCGGTAGCGAAAGGATCTAGCAAGTTAAATGAGATCGCAACAAAAACAGGTGAAGAAGGCAAAAAGTGCGCAAAGTATCTAAAATCATTGACATCGCTTCAAATAATCTACAAAGAATACCCCATCGGCAGAGAGTCTGAAAGAAACGGTATTTACAAGCTCAGGGATAATATGTTCAAGTTTTGGTATCGGTTTATACCCCAAAACAATACCAGTATTGAAGCAAATCACGGACAAGAAGTGTTACAAAACCGAGTGATTCCAAATCTCAATCACTATATTGGTCTCATTTTTGAAGACGTTTGTACACAATATTTGATGCGTAAAAATTGGTCTTCCTTTGTACCATTTCCATTTCATACGATCGGTCGCTGGTGGGGATCAAATCCAGTAACCAAGAAGCAGAATGAAATTGATATCGTTGCCCAGGGGGACAATGAAACTCTCCTGGGTGAATGCAAATGGACAACAGAACCAGTTGGTACAGAAGTATTGGAAAAGATCATAACAATCGCTTCCACGGTGAAAAGTTTTCAAAACCAGCATTATATATTATTCTCAAAATCAGGATTTACAAACACTTTGAAAACAATATCCGAAACCAAACCAAACATCCAACTTATCAACTACGACGAATCATTCCTGTCGCTATCGAGTGTATAACTTACTCATAAGTAGTCTACTCGTAAGTTGGTAATTCTTTGCAACCCTATGTTTGTGCGGGGGGAATTGTGATTGCCATTTTATATATTTCGAGTATATCAAAAAACTATTAGGTGGTGCGGAAATAATCTTGGACTCTAAAACAAGCAATAGGATGTGCGGTTGTTTTCATATGAAGACCCACAAGGCTGTCTAGACTTTTTGATACACTTTCAATTTATCACAGGGCAAACGAGGGGGATTGGGTTGATTGGTGAAAGTAATATTTGTGGGCTGTATCTTCAGTATTCGCTATTGATCAATTCTTTGTAATAAAGACCTTAGTAGTCTCGGTAAGAACTATGGTTACTTACTCGTGATTCTTCCGGTTAAAAAAGAGCTCATAGCAAGCTCAATAGACTGTGGATCACACTGCCTGTACATTAAAAAGTATAGAAACAGGTCGATATACTCATCAACAGATTCCATTTGCTCTTTGTTTAGAGGAACCTCACTATCTTTATACAAAACTTCATTGACAATAAGGGACATGCAGAATCGTTCATTTAAAAAAATATCCTTATCATTGTCTTCACTTAGCGTTTTAATCAGAACAATTGGCTTTCTGCGAATGATCCAAGCAACAGTATATGCAGTGATTTTAACAATATTGACCTTATCAATAAAATGGAAGTTTTTGAGCCTAAAAATGTCTGCAAAGTAGTCCATAATAACGTGTTGCAAGATGTCTGGATTACATTCCGCAATTCCTTCGTTACCGGAAGCTTCGATAAAGTCATTCATTTTTTTCTCTAAAAAACTATAACGTTCAGCAATTCGTTCTTCTGTGAAGTGTCTAACAATAGTATCATAACTAACAGAATGCATGGTTCACCTCATTTTCAAACACTAGGTATATCGCAAGTGTCAACTTACTGAATTGTGAGAAAACATTATAGGTTTCGGTACAATATGATTCCGGGCAATAGAATGAAAGATACTTGTTTTTAGAAAACTATTGTAGGTTATATAGTCCTCAACAACAATTTCATCTCTAAAATCCATACCCTTATTTGGGCTTGTATATTGTCGTAGCTTATCATGTTTTAGCTTTAGGATAAACTTTTGTGTGTTTTCGCTGGATATATTCACAATAACTCCTTTCTTAACACGATTACAAACCAGTTTTAATTCTGCTATTAATCCGGTCAGAAGGATTCACAACAGAATCAATTTGTGAGAATTCTCTACTTTCTTGTTTTGATTCTCTACTTTTAGATTCTAATTCGGATTTTTCTACAATGACAGGATACTCTAAATCACTTTCAGCATAGTGAGACTTACATACATTGACTGCATCTTCTGGTAAATACCAATACATGGATAACATATCATCAATTTCATTAGTTAATTTCGATATATGATCCGTATATCGCTTTAGAAAAACATTTTTCTCGTTATCCGGATAACAAACATCATGACTGAACTCGGCATATATTTCATCAGCCATGGTTCTCAGCTGTATCTCGCAATACACACCATAGATTTTGACTACATAATGAATTGAACGGTAACCTCTATAGGAAAGCTTACTTTTTATCCTATGGGATGTGAAATCTGCTGAACCATATCGCATGAAAAGAATTGGTTCTTCAACTATATAAACACTGCTTTTGTCAAGATCCTTATAGTTATAGTCAGGTTTTTGATCAAATCTTATGTAGTTTTGTGTTTTGTCAATTGCGTTTGATCTTATGAATTCATCGACCTCTTTCCAATCTTTAACATATTTCAACAAGACTCTACCGCCCACAAAATCTGTAATTACCTTGTAATAGTTTTGTACATTTATATCTTGGTATTTCTGCTGAATAGAAGATAGCTTTCTAATGATTTTGTACAGAAGATGCTCTTCATCTTTAATCCTTGTGCTTATAAAATGAATGTGTTTGGTCTGTTTTTTCATGTTATTCAAGAATGATATCAAAGATTTTTGAGCTTTTTCTAAACAACTTTTTCTCTTAACAAAATCACAATAAATGGACTGTAAATCTGCCCAAGTTGTATGCTGGTTCTTCTCTAACCAAGAAATCATTTCTTTACAATCATATTTTTCTTCAAAATAATCTCTACAAATCTCTTCCAAAGTACCCTCATCTATCAACAAATTTAACTTTACCGAAATCAAATCCGCTAAATCAACCTATACCACAGAATTATACTTTTTTAAACGAAAACATCTATATTGTATCGATGATTGCATTCAATGCAACTGGAATTACCTCTAAATGAACTCTATGCACGTAAAATTCCCAAAAAAAGCGTACGGAAACAATCTTGAACTTTACATTTGGTTTCCGCTACTTCCCAAACAAAAGAAAACCATTTGGAAGGTGAAAATGTGTTTATCAAGCTCTAGATCAGGGGACGTTGTGCTTCTTTTTTGGATAACTATCAAAGCTTGTCGGTAAAGATACAAAATGTTACAATGAATGAATCGAGGTAGCGAATGAATGTTCTTGTGAGTAAACAACATGTTATTTTTGGATAGGC
>DAIMET010000106.1:0-3383 GCA_036725105.1 Calditrichota bacterium | reverse complement strand
ATAAAAGTTCAACTTTCGCAATTTGTAGCCTTTTCTGGATTTCTTCTTCTGTTTCTGTGCCACGATTTTTCAGTCTTGTATATAGGTCTTCAAACGTGGGGGGGACAATGAAGATAGAAATTACGTTTTGGGGATATTGTTTCATAATATTTATGCCACCTTGCACGTCAATTTCCAAAAGCAGCCATTTATTCTGTTTTTTTGCTTGTTCTACATTTGAACAAGGAGTTCCGTAGTAGTATTCACCAACTTTTGCCCATTCAATAAACAGGTTGTCTTTTATCCTCTGTTGAAATTCTTCATTGGAAACAAACCAATAATCCACCCCATTTTTTTCACCTTTTCTAGGGAACCGGGTGGTAGCACTCACTGATAAAAGAACCTTATCGGTGAAGTGCAACAATTCTTGTATCACCGTTTTCTTGCCAACACCTGATGGACCCGAAACAACGATGAAGGTATTTTCGATCATTTTTGTTTCCGAAGAACAAACTTTTGCACTTCAGCACAAACAAGCACGAGGGATGCAATAATTAGAATATTGATCCATTGTGAGGTTTGTATGGGTACCGATTGAAAAAATGTCTCTGCCACTGGACCATATAGTGCAAGCATCATGAATCCAAAGGAAATCAACTGGGCAAAAATCACATATTTATTGGTGAAAAATCCCATTTCAAACAAAAACCGTTTTTGCGATCGTGCTGACAGTGCACGGAATAGTTCAATGGTTATTAAACCAGCAAAACATGCGGTAGAAGCAAAAAGTACTCGGTTGTCAAATGTACCAAAATAGTATTCATAATAAATCCAAAATGCGCCTGCAGCTATTAAAAGACCTTGGAGGATTACGCGAGTCATAAAGGGACGATTTAAAAACTGGTTTTCCTTTTGATCTCGTGGATTCATGATCCCTTTATTAGCTTTTTCAAATCCTAAGGCAAGTGCAGGGAAGCTATCTGTAATTAAATTCAACCACAGCAGCTGTAGAGCACCCAGAGGAGCAGGCATTCCAAAGAGAATAGCGGTCACAACTAATAAGATTTCACCGATATTACAGGAAAGTAGAAAGAAGATCGTATTTTTGATGTTGTCATAAATCACTCGACCCTCTTCGATGGCTTGCACAATAGTGGCAAAGTTGTCATCCAAGAGAACAAGCTCTGAAACTTCTCGAGCTAAGTCGGTGCCTCGAAGACCCATAGCAACACCAATATCTGCTTTTCGTAAAGCTGGCGCATCATTAACACCATCGCCCGTCATAGCAACAATTTCTCCTTGCGTTTTCAGTACCGATACAATTCGATATTTATCCTCAGGATTAATGCGAGCAAATACGGAACAAGTTTTTAACTCTTGGAGCAGCTCATCGTCGGACAACGTACTTACTTCATTGTGGGTCAAAGCTTTATTGGAGAGTTGATTGATTTTCAACTCCCGAGCATACGCTTTTGCAGTTTCTGCATGATCACCTGTGACCATAATTACACGTATGCCAGCATCCTGACATTTCTGAATGGCAGAGAACACTTCTTTTCTTATAGGATCTCGCAGTGCGGCGATCCCAATAAATACAAGATTTTCCTCCTCATTCGATTGTGGATTTTTCTTGTAAGCACTTGCTAAAATTCGATATCCGTCCTGGCTCCATCGAAGAACAAAATCGTTAATTTTTCTACGTAATTCATCAGTAAAAGGAACAGACTCACCATTGATTGCAATTTCAGTACATTTTTCCGAAACTTGTTCCCATGCTCCTTTGGTGTAAAAAAACTTATCGTCGTCTTTTGCTAACATGACGCTCATCATTTTTCTAGTGGAATCAAATGGTATTTCGTGAGATCGCTGAAAACGAATCTGTTTGTACAAGACATCCAAAGGTTTACCAATTTCTAGCAATGCAATTTCTGTCGGATCTCCAGATGAAAAATCTTGATGGATCTCGGCGTCGTTATCAAAATAAAATACTTCCTGAAGCAACCTGGTAGAAGGTTCTTTTGATATATCTTGAGGGATATATCTTTCCTCAAGATCTGTCAGAATTTTAATCGCTTTCATGTTGTTTTCTGTAAGCGTACCCGTTTTGTCAGTACAGATCACAGTTGTAGATCCAAGTGTTTCAACAGAAGCCAATTTTTTTACTATTGCCTTGTGTTTGCTCATTCGAGAAACTCCATTGGACAATACAATGGTGGTGACTGCAGGCAAACTTTCTGGTATTGCTGCTACAGCTAATGCAATAGCAAACAGAAGAGTTTCGTGAAACTCTTTTCCTTGCATGATATTAAGGACAAAAACCAACACACAGATGAAACCAAGTATATAGGTCAAACTTTGAGAAAAAACATCCATACGTTTTTCAAGAGGTGTCTTTTCTTCTTTCACCTCACCGGTTAAGGAAGCAATTTTTCCAAGTTCGGTTTGCCCACCGGTAGAAACTACTATACCCGTCGCTTTTCCGTCTGTTACAATGGTACCCATATAACATTGGTTACGAACATCACCAGGATTGGATACATCTTCTTCCATCACGATGCTATTCTTTAGAATAGAAACAGATTCTCCTGTTAGCATAGACTCATCTACTTTGAATCCATCTGTAGAAGAAAGAATGCGGATATCAGCAGGTACTTTACTACCACTTTCTAAAAGAACAATATCGCCGGGCACCAATTCTTCATTGGGTACAGATTTTCTCTCATGATCGCGAATAACGTTACATTCAGGATTCACTAGCGATTGTATTGCTTTAATGGAAGCATCTGCACGATATTCTTGTACAAATCCTAGAAGCGCATTGAGAACAACAACAATTAAAATAGCAACAGCTTCTGTAGTATCTTTCATATAAAAAGACAACGCTGAGGCAAACAATAAAATGTAGATTAAAAGACTCTGAAATTGGTTTAACAAAATCCTCCAGGCAGATGTCTTTTTCCCAGAAGAAATTGTATTACGGCCAACCAACGCAAGTCTTTCTGAAACCTGTGATGTAGTAAGACCTTTTTCAAAAGATGACTCTGTAATACTTAAAAGCTCCTCACTAGATTTTTGGTACGGCTTTTCTACAAAAAATTTTGTTGTCAATGTATATTACTTTCCTTTCATGAAAAAATCTAAAGCTCTTTGTATAACTGGATCGTCAATAGTACTGGAAAATGGTTGATCGGTTTCCACTACAATATCTGGTTCAATGCCCTTTTCCATAATATCTCTTTTCAATGGAGTTAAATACTTCTCTACCGTCAGTTTGATCGCTCCTCCGGTTGGTAGAACTGAGAAAACTCGTTGAATTGACGCTTTACCAAAAGAAGTTTCTCCAATCAAAGTGCCTGTTTTGTAATCTTGCACGGCACCAGATAAAACTTCTGAGGCAGAAGCAG
>DAIMET010000105.1:0-3409 GCA_036725105.1 Calditrichota bacterium | reverse complement strand
CGAGCATTACGACTTCAAAGAGAGAGGGATCAAGAAGTTTTCTTAACTCTATCAATTTTTCTCTATACAATTACCATAATGCTGGGCAGTTACTAAAGTTGAGTGAATAGAACAAAAGATATTAATCAGTTGTGTCCATTTGCATCATCTAAGAAGGAGCAGTTGGCGGGCCTTAAAATCATAATAGAATGGGAGAGAAATAATTGTTTGAAGAAAAAGAATTGGAAGGAATTCCTTTTGAGAATCTTTCTGCTTACACGTACATGTATCTAATAGAAGTCTCTCTGCGTGAATTCTTGATAAAACATCTTGATGAAGCCGGCGGACCCAAATATTACAAACAATTGCTTCCGAACGATGTATATGGGAAATTCAAAGAGGGAAGAAATTGTGAAAAGAAAAGTCCTTGGGTTCAGACTATCCCACATCATCCACTTTATTACATCGATTTCCCTGATCTTGAAAAGATAATAGCGAAAAACGATAACTGGAATGGGCTGTTTAAACAAGAGCTAAAGAATAGAGATCAGATTTCAGTAACCCTGAAATCCATAGAATTAATCAGAAACAAGGTCGCTCACAATAGGCTAATCACCAAAGCAGACGTTACAATCCTTGATGCTACTCTACAGAAGATAATTACCTTTCTTGGAGGGAGGAAACTTTTCGACGAATTGCTTAAACGTTCTGAAGTCAGAATATCAATGCATAAATTACTTGAGAATCTTTATAACGAGTCCAAAGCCATTTTAGACAAGGTTCGACAACTAGAGGAAGTTGTTTTGTTCGTTTGGCTTAATGTGAAATCTTCATGGTGGTATGATCCAGATTATTTATGCGAAGATGTTTCTTCGATTACCATGTACTTCGAAACCATTGAAAAATATAGCAAAATTGATAGAGGCAGAGGTCAAGGTCATAAGATAGAAAGATGGTTTAAAGATTCAGGCATTGAAGCTTTGTATGAGGCTTCTGAAAGAACATTTGTAAGATTGCTTAAGGAGGCCAAAGATGCGTAAAAGCAGAATTGCGTTATGCTATAATCCATACGATTTTTCTAATCCTGTAATCGATCAAAATTTATTCTCTGGGCGAGAGAAAGAATTATCTAAAATCCGGTATTATCTTGATCAAGCAAAGAATGCTCCTCGCGCTATTAATGTCAGCATAATAGGTCCAAGAGCTTCTGGAAAAACCAGCTTTCTAAATATTATTGAAAAGGAAGCAAAAGATCGGGGTTTTTGCGTTGCAAGGATTGACCTAAACGAAAGTGATGCTGTTTCACCGCTTTTGTTCTTTCAAAAAGTATTCGATAGTGCCTTCAGGGAAGCCTGTTCAATGAAAAGAGAAGATGGTAGCTATTTTTATGAAGGGAAGACAGGAAAGACTTTTCAGACGTATCTCGATATGATAAGCACTTATTCAGTTCCTGAAGAAAAGACTTGGTGTCCATTTATTTTTCCAATACAATATGCAAAAGCAATGAGTTTTCAGAGAAGTGATGCACAGTTTTCAGAACCAAGCCTAAAAGATGATTTAACGAAACTTAGTAAAGAACTTGGAATGCCAATTGCTTTGTTATTCGATGAGTGTGATATTCTAACTCTTAATAGGGTACTGCTGCAAATGTTGAGAAATGTCTTCATGAATATTCCAGGATATTTTTTAACTTTGACTGGTACTCCAAATCTTTTTCCTTCAATTGATGAGGTATTTTCTCCAATTGCAAGGCAATTCAAACGAATAGAACTGGAGGGGTTTAGTAATCCATCGGAAACTCAAGATTGTATATTTACCCCACTAAAGAGCCTGGAGATAAACCCTTATGACCTTTTTGACCGAAGGCGCGTTTACAGAGATGTTATTGAAATTCATGAAATAACTGGAGGAAAACCTTACGAAATACAATTGATTTGTCATATGCTATTCTTGAGAATTCAGAAGGGGAAAGCAACACAAATGAGAGTAAACGTAGAAGTTCTAAATGATGTAAATAGAGAGCTAAGCAGCGGCAAAAACATTGAATCAAGGCCTTCAATAAACAGGATAAGAGACTTGGAGAAAGACTTTACGGACGATCTAACAAAATTGCTTCAATGTAGCGGTAGAGCCTCCTTCGAGCAAATGTGGTTCGTTATGCATGTGCTAGAAAAAAACGATAATAAGAAACTGATTGCTGATCATCTAGCATTTTTCGTAGAACAGGGAATAATAGACACAAGCAATGGACTCCTTACTTTTCAGGGAGATGAATTTGACAGAATTTATCTTAAGTATCTAATGAGAACAAAAGGACAAATTGTCCATATTCAAGAAGCTCCCTATGATTTATACACTTTGACTGTTATGGGAAATACGATCACAGACATTTTAGAACAGGTGGGAATTACCAAACACAAAACACTTGGATTCGGCCACAACCCGGATAAAATACTAGGGAATTTGAGAAATCTAAAAAACTTGGATACAGATTGTTTTGAGGATTTAAAGGAAACGTTTTCACTAGATTTTGCTAGAACGTATTCTCTTGTAATAGAATTCTGTGAAAGAGAACAAAATAGTCTTCTTGAACTAATCGGTATAACGCTCCAGTCTCCTTGGGGCAACCAAAATTTCATTGTATGTTCTAGAACTAACACCAATAATATCAAAGATTTGTTTGAAGAGCTCACAGCAATAAACAGAAGAGCAGAAGATTTGAATGGGCAACTGTTATTCAACCATGAGACTATTGAAATACCTTCACACGAATATTTGTCTAATTTTGTAGTTGAAAATGCAAGTAAACCACTAAAATCATTCTTAGCTAGCGAACACATGGAACAAGCAGTAACAATGCACCTAAAACAGAACAATATTCAGAGCGCTCTAACACATGCTGATTTGTCTTATTTATACAGTCAAGATGCTGCTTCTTTAAATAACGTAGGTTATCTCTATATGCAAATGGAAGACTTGGAAAAGGCCGAGTCTTACTTCAAAAGCGCAATTGAGAAATGCGAAGAGGAATCAATCAAAGCTTTGCTTTACTACAATACAGCATGCACGAAAGCAAAAAGAGGTAATTTGGATGAGGCTTTAGCACTTATCATAGACGCATTGGCCTTGTGCAGTAAACAGGAACTTGATTCCAGAATGTGCGGCTGTCTATTAGCAATAATGGTTGAAGATGGGAAAATTGGTTTTAAAGAGAACGAAGACGTAGATATAAAGAAAGTTTGCATTGAAAGCAAAGAGGCAATAGAAGAGTATTTCAAACTCCAAAATAACGAATAATTGAAGTACAGTAAATTTGCTTGTATTCTGTTTTGATATTGTTAGTCAATTTTACTTAATGTTATTGTGTAGAATACAATAGTTTGGAATACTAATAAAATACCCTTGGTTCGCACCTTCAGCTATTTGTAAT
>DAIMET010000104.1:0-3542 GCA_036725105.1 Calditrichota bacterium | reverse complement strand
TTCCATTGAGAGTGTAGAGTTTCTGTCCGTTCCCAGAGAAGAAGTGGACAGCGATGTCAAAGAGGGGTCTTTCGTATACAGGGATGATTCCGGATGGCATGTGGAGTCGGACTCAAAGGAATCACAGGATCGAAAGAAGGAGATTAAAAGCCTGATGGATGATCTGTTTTTGGATTGAAAGAGGCAAAGTAAAGATGCCGAGGCTATTTTCTTATAGATTACTATTTCGCAAAATAAAGAGGTGGTGATGATATATGACGGAAGAAGAACAAAAACAACGTGAAGAAAGCTTGCGTGAACAAGGATTCGATGAATCAACTATCACATCAATTATACAGGCGGAGAGCAACACACCGGAACCGAATAAGAATGCCGGGAAGTACATATTATACGCAGCAGCTGCAGCAGTGACGATATTACTCGCTATTGTGCTTTTTGCATTCTTTAGCGCAACCGCAATGCCACATTATGAAATAATCAATATTGACAAAAGCCAAGCACTTGTTAATAAATACAACGTCGGAATAAAAGCGAAAGTTTTTGAAAAACTTGATAATACAAGCCTTAAAAGAATCATTGACGAAATAACTCAAAAACATAAATCTGCTGAAAACCAAGTTCTGATTTGGGTGTTCGATTATAATGCCTTCCCGGATGCTGACAAGTACGGCCCGACTTTATGGGTTGCAATGGGAAACACGAACTATTCCACAAACGGTTTAAACGCCAAAACAGATTACAACTATCAATCGTATGAAGATTTAAGGGTCTTATATGAAGCATCTAAACCATAGCGTTCTAAGGAGGGGAATAATGATGAGAAAATTTTTGCTTTTATGTCTGTTGTTGCTATCCATGACACTAATGGCATCCATAAAAACTTACGAATTCGAGGGTTTATTTTACCCTATAACATTTCTTAGAGCTTCAGATAAAGCAATGGAAAGTGCTGAATGTGTAGATATCATTGACGAAAACACAATCGAAGTAAAATTTGAAGGGAAAGAAACAACGGATCTGGTAACTTTCCTCAGTATATCTGATGTTGAAAACGAAGATTTTAAGTCGGGCATGATTCAGAAAAATACTGAGCATCTTCTCGATCAGACGATGTATCTTTCATACGACTGGAAAGGTAGTAATGAAGCCAGCGAAATCCTTTCATATGTTTGGCTGCCTCATAAAACTCCGATTGGAGAATTCAAATTACTCTGGAATGAAGTGCTGCTTCTTAGTGGATATGCACAGATGAATGATGATGTCATTCAAACCGAAAGAGCCATCTTATTTGCAGAATCCTATAAACATGCAAGGGATAATAAGATAGGTCTATGGAAGAATATTGACACTGAAAAGCCTCTTGATTTTTCGGAGCTACCGGAAAACATCCAGGTGTATTTGATCAAGAAATATATCGAGGGATTTGATACAGAAGATACACTTATAGCAGCTTTTGGATTGGAGACTATTTGGGTGGGGGATTATCCATTGTCTGTAGTTCAACCCATTACAAACGAAGGTGAGAATAGAGTTCGTATAGGAGCGATTTGCGAAGATGGAACACGTTCTAACGCTACGGGTCCCGGAGCATGTTCGCACCACGGGGGAGTTGCAAGATGGATCTATGCTGACGAATAACGGGGGATTGTATTACTAAAAAGGAGAAGAAAATTATGAAAAAACGTATTTTTGTTTTAATAGCAGTCTTCTTTACAATTCTTCCACTTTCTTTTGCGGACATATATGTAAAAAACAATTGTGAATTCCTATGGGACTATGACTACTTAAAACCGGAAGAATTTGAGATTGCGACTGTTATTGATCATAATAGTATTGACAGAATCACCGTTTCAATTAATGAGGAAGTACACACGTTAAGGCTTATTGGTATTGAACCGTTTAAAAACGTTTCTGAATCTTCAAAGAAAGAACTGTTGAAGATTGCAAACGCCTTGTGTCCTAAAGGATCGGTAATATGCTTAAGTCATGAGTGGAAAAAAACAGATTTGGAAGGAAATAGTTATGCCTATATATGGTACATGGTAGATGGTGATTGGATTATGCATAACGGCGTTTTAATATCGAATGGGTACGTAAAAAAGAGACTTCCGTTTTCAATCGATAATAATTACAAGATGGTTTTTGATTTATCAGAGGATATCGCTAAACTTTCAAAACGAGGATTATGGGGTAATTCCTACAAAATGAAAAGCAGCAGTCAAAAGATGCCCTGTGAATATTCTCATGAATATTACACGGGTTTAAAAGAATATAAGTATTATTCGGAACCTGAAAAAGAAAAAGATTCTACAAAAGGCACATTTAACATTTCAATACAAAACACTGGTAGTTATTCAACCCCAAGCGAAAGGGATGCTTATTATATGTCGCACGTCTTTTTAGAAGATGTTTTAGCAGCACCGTCGACGGCAAAATATCCCTACTACCAAGAAGGAAAGTATGTAGTCACAATTGACTGGGACGAATTCATCATAACAGCTTATGTTGACGCTGAGAATTATTATGGCGCAAAATTAAGAGTTCAGTATGTTTCGCATTTAAAGTATATTGGAAATAACAAATGGAGAGATTTGGGAACTTACCTTTTAGAATAGCGACAAAACAACGAAAACAACCGCAGCCTATGCAAGATTATCATAATATAATTAATTTCTGAAGAGAGGTCATATGTTTTTATTTGGCACGATTTTTATCATTCTTTCTTTTTTAACCGGTGGTATCACGGTTTACAATTTCATAAAAGGCGAGGAATTGAATTATTTCTCTTTAAACGCAAATCTTTTAGTTGGAATATTTTTGGCGGTTCTTGGGATAGGATTCATAGTAATCAGCAAACTCGAAGAAATCAAATGGGTTCTGAACAACCCAAAAAGATCTGAAAAGGATATTCCCGACGAAGCTGATATTTCAATGAAGGAATCACAGGAAAGTGAAGCAAGAAAACCGAATGACAACAAAGAAAGTCCAAAATGGGTCCGGGTTGTTTTGTCTATTTTTTTCATCTTTGTGATTTTATTCATCATTTTTCTTGCAATTTCATATATATAAACAATTGAGTGGTTTCAAATTACCCTTGTGACAGGGTGTGTTTCAATAAATTTAAAAAATCTATTAGAGGAGGAGAAAGATGGACAACATATTGGCGGAAAAGCATTTTAAAGAAGGCCTCGAACTTGATGAGCATGGTGAGTACGATAAAGCCATTGAGTCTTATTTAAAAGCCATTGATTTTGACCCTGAACATGCGGAAGCTTATTTTAGCCTTGGTGTTGTTTATTATAAACTCGAAAGGTATGATGAAGCGGTTGATGCTTATTTAAAAGCGATTGAAATCAATCCTGGACACGAAGAAGCTCAAAATAATCTCGGGAATTTTTATATGCATAGAACCTTACATGGTCCATCCAACGAAAAACTTCCTTCAGATGGTTATGAAGACCCAGAAAAACAAAACAATACAGTATATTGCAGATATTGTGGAGAAGAAATCTATGAAGATGCTGTCGTATGCCCTCATTGTG
>DAIMET010000103.1:0-3622 GCA_036725105.1 Calditrichota bacterium | reverse complement strand
CCCATCCGGACAAAGCTCAGTTATTAAATCATCTAGTTTGCTCATTGTCTATCACACTTCATCAAGCTGTTTTAAATATCTTTCTACTATTGATTGTTCTTCCTCTTCCATTCCTTTAATCGCTCTAATTTCCTCTTTTAACTTTCTCACTGCTCTTGATAAACTACTCGCTCTTGCCTGTTTTGTGCTACCTTTCTCAAAATAAGGTCTCATTATCTCCCTTAAAATGCTGATCTTGTAGTTTGTATCCTCCAATAATCTAATCATTCCATATGTGCTTTTGTACTCATCCCATGTGTTACACCTCGCCAATATATCCTGATGTGTTTCAAATAAAGGTGGATTTATGTTACCCTCTGTAAACTCTTTCATATACTTTGCCAATGGCTTAGCATCTGACAATAAACACTCTTGAAACGGTATATTTCCTTTGGTACTTAAGTTTAAATATTTTCTTGTAAAAGCTCTACTTTGTAGTTTTAACTCTGTCCTTGTTGTATTTACAAAATGCTTATATGGATCAAACAACTGTATGTTTAATGTTTTGTCTTTTCCCGTTGTCATCTCTATTAGCTTATCGTATAGTGTCACTCTAGTTTTATTTGATTTTGCCTCTTTGGTTAAGATTAAAGAATCATTCTTTCCTTTTGGTTGCAAGAAGTAGCCTTCTCTTGGGTTCTTTCTTAATGCATGGTATAAAGTCATTCTCTCTGTTGGTGTCATTTTTACATCTGCCAATACATCTACTCTAGCACTATATGAACACTCAATTAACCCTAATGGATACAATACAAGGCTTCCACCTAATGAATAATTTACATTTTGAAATGCTTGTTCTATTGTGTTTTTGTTGATGTGCTTGTAATAGTCACATTTCAATATTTTAGAGCTCATTTCTATCTCTATTTGTCCTTCTGCTTTTTGTGGTTTATACTCTACCCTTGTTAACCCTACTATGTCTTTACAGTTAATTTCATATATAACTTCAACCTCAGTATTCCCTAAGCTATCCTTTCTTTCCTTAGTTGATTTTGTAACTCGGTTGTGTTTTGGATTCCAGTCTTTAACCACTGCTTCAATTGGTGCGTAAATCTTCATAGTGTCTATGTCTATCATGGTATTGACTCCAATTTTTCACTATAACCATTTACACCACTTTTTTTATACCCTTTTTTTGTCCTCTTATAAACCTTTTTTGGTGAAGCTTTAAGAGTGTTTTTGCCTGGTATAAAGTTAACCTCAGATGTTAACAATTGCATACTGTTAGTATATTTATGCAATTTGATCAATTCCTGGCTCTTTGGTTCTGCATTATTTAAATCCAGGTAGATCATTCTTGTTGCCTTGAACTTTTTGATTTTTCTCTCATACTTAAGCTAAGCTCCTTTTTGGAGTGACATTGACACAAAAATGGAAGAACCACTTTCTTCGGAGGGTGGTTTTTTCATTATTCACTCACTTTATTTTTAGCTAATTGTTCATTTTCCCATTCTTTATATCTATCTTCATCTTCGAATTCCCTTAAGCCCTTCTCTGAAATCTCAAAAAATGCTTTCGGGTTATTTGCTCGTACTTTTGCCATGTAATCTTTACAAATCTCTTCAACACAAGAAGAGGATTGTAGTTTCTTGCGTAGTTCCTCATAAGTGTGAATCATTACTTTGCATAGTTCATCATAAGTTTGAAATTTCATTGTCTTATCTCCTTATAACAGGGTCATGTTTTGTCCCTGCTTTTTGAATTTTTTGAATCTCTTCTTTTGTTAGCCTGTATTTGCCATCTATCTTTTTAAAGCCCAATTTCTGACATTTTTTTTGGATTGTTCTTTCTGCATATCCTGTTCTTTTCATTGCTTCTTCTACTGTGTAATATTCTTTTCCACCAAGTGGAAGCTTATCAATTACTGGTTCTTTTCTGGTGTATTCTTCTGTTGTAATCTTCTTGCTTATTGTTCCCATGAAGTCTATCATTTTACTTTCTACTACTCGGATTCTGTTTTCTTGTTCTTGAATAATCTTTCTTAACTCATCTATTTCTTCTGATAATGTAATGATTTCAGGTTCTTGTATCTCTTCGTTCAAATATTTTTGGACTGTTTTTGTAGATGATTTTGTAAATCTTGCTATATCTCTAATTGAATAGCCTTGCTTCTTCATATTCCTTATGGTGTTAATAGCCTTCCAGTTAACCTTAATTCCTCTTTTACCCATTTGCTTCATCCTCCTTTTCAAATTTGATCCAATTTACTATATCTGGTGGAAGCTTATTTATTGCCTTTAAAAGCCTTGTTACATCCTGAATGTTAATTGTCTGTGCTGGTTGTTTTTTTACCTTTATATCCTTTAAACCTTCTTCTCTTCTTTGTTGTCTCTCTATGGTGTATTGTTTTGCATAGTAATAAACTGTTGATCTCTTTAGTTGTAGCTTCTTTGCAATCTCACTCAATGTAAAGCCTTCAATCCAGTAATCTCGGATTAAACCTTTTTGTTTAGATGTTACTTTACTCATTATATGAAGCTCTCCTTGTTTTTTTTTGAACACTTGTTTTAAATGTTCATCTTCTTTATAGCATTCTGTTTTTAATATGTAAAGATGTCCTCCTTTTTTGTGATTTTATATTTGCATTCATCAGGTTTCCTAGGTTTCCTTTTGTGTTTAATGTCTGTTATGTAGTCTTAACGGACATTACAATAAACTCATATAATACTCATTGTTACTAGGTTTGATATGTTTTCTTCTGTTGTTATGTTATTTATGTCCTTTTTTTATTTTACGATTTTACAATAGTCTTCTGTTTGTGTTCTTCTGTATTATTATGTGTCCTTCTGTAGTTATATGTTTTCTTCTGTTGTAACCATACAATCTATTTATAAGCCTGTTTGATGCGTTATCTTGTTTTTTGTGGTTGTCTATACTATCGAATAGTTAAACTCTTCAATTTGCCCTATAACTTTTCATCGTGTTGTATATTTTGGTTTTTGAATGTTAGCATTTGTTAGTAATTGAACTTTTTCTTTTCTCTCTGTCTTCTGAATGCATTCCCTTTAATGGAAGATTGAAAGGATTGTAATTTTTAGGGGGTCTGGTTTTCATTTTGCGAATTGTCTCATGGAACTGCCTCTATTCGTTTGCTCCCTATAGCTCCCAAGAATTACTATGCCCTCCCTTTAACTGGTAGTTCAATAGAAGATCGTGAAGATTCTCCTTAACTCTTTAACCTGGTTCTACTTTTATTCCCACTCCTCCTGCCTTCGTTTCCTCTCTTCATCCCACTTTTCTTCTCGTTCTTCCTTCATCATTTCCAGTATCTCTTCAAGCGTCTCAAATATACCAGACAGATAGCTATCATTGTCGTGAAGTGATGCAATATTCGCATCTATTGATTCCAAGTTTTCGTTTATTTCATCTAATTTTTCATCTAAAGATTTTTTATCTTTTGGCTTTTCTCCAAACACATCTTCATAACTACTCATATCTTCATAACTACTCATTATTCTATTGCCTCCTAAATATGATTGTTTGTTGCATTTTATTGCATTTTGTTGCTTTGTTTAATCCCATGGATAGTCTTCATCTAATGATAGATTGATAATTTCTCTATATCCTGTATCATCATTTTTAA
>DAIMET010000102.1:0-3648 GCA_036725105.1 Calditrichota bacterium | reverse complement strand
GCTATGTACCAGCCTATCCCTACGATCTTCCAAGAATCCTATAATGCTGGATCTCGCGTTCATAACAATAGCTGGGGATCACCTGATTACTATGGAACATATGATACTAGAGCTTCAGAATGCGATGAATGGGTTTGGAATCACAAGGATATGTCCATTATCAAATCCGCTGGAAACGATCGAGATGATTGGTATGCATATTTCGGAGATCCCTTCCACCGAAGCTTAGGTGGAATTTCAGCAGCTAAAAATCTTATCGTTTTAGGGGCCAGCCAAAACGATTACCCCAACGATATTCACCCTTGTTACTACCAACGCATGGCGAATTTCTCAAGTATTGGTCCAACCCATGATAATCGTATAAAACCAGATGTTGTTGCACCTGGTATGTGGTTAGTTTCTACCAAAATTGTCAGTGGATACACTGACGACGATTCCAATTACTATGTTTGGGGCGGAACAAGTATGTCTGCTCCAGTAGCTACAGGTGCAATGACACTATTTCGAGAATACTATCGAAAAGTAAAGAATATACCACCCCCGAATATTTACACCTCATTACTAAAAGCCACCCTTATCAATGGTTGCATCACAGAAGGATTGCGAGATCATAGCAGTTATACCCCGTATTGTCCAAACTCTGATGATCTCCTTTCAATACCAAGTCCAATTTGTGGATGGGGACGAGTAAATGCTAAAAATTCGTTATATCCTGAAACTGGAACTTGGTTTCATTACCAAAATATTGATGGTCTTCAACCAGGCGAAGAAGATGTTTATTATGTCAATGTGACGGATGCTACAACGCCCTTAAAAGTCACACTTGCCTGGACAGATTATCCTGGTATCCCCAAACCCTCCAGTTCTACCGAATCCGATTTAATCAATGATTTGAACCTAATGGTATATTCCTATGACGAAGATGTGCGATATCGAGGAAATCAATTGCATAGTTATCACCATAATAGTTTTAATCTTGGACAACCATTTGAATCCATCAAACATACAATTGCATACGACACAGTGAACAATGTGGAAGTTGTTCATCTTCCCGTACCAAGAACCGGAGTTTATCAGATTGTGGTACGCGCACATGGTGAAAATCCTTACAATCAGTCCTATTCAATGGTAACATCAGGAGATATGTTCCAAACTGTTAGACCAACCCCACAGCCACCTCTTCCTCCTTATCATTTTGAAGGTAAAACCACATGCGAAAGTAATCAACTTAAATGGCAAGCATCTATCATGACTACCTATCCTGTATCACATTACGAGATCTATCGAGCTCCTGTATCTGGTGGTATTCCTCAGCAAATTGCCACAGTTGATAAAGAAATAACTTCCTTTGAAGATTTTGATGTTATATACGACACAAAGTATTATTATTATGTTCAAGCGATAGATACAGAAGGATATGCATCTAATCCGACTGGTGTTATCGTCTGTGGAGAAGCTACCCCTCCTTCGCCGTCCTTCATTTGGGCTGTTCCTTCAACAAACCACGTTGTACTTCACTGGTCACCAGCTCGTGAAAACACTTGCCCTGTTGCATCGTACCAAGTTTATCGAAGCTGTACCGCAACGCCTGGTTTAACTCCCATAGCTACCACCAACAGTAACATTCGAACCTGGGCAGATATGAACGTTCAACCAGGACAAACCTATTGTTACTACGTACAAGCTGTTGATTCTAAAGGAAAAGCATCGAATCCTTCCAATATTGCTAAAGCCATTATTCCAATCCCTGAGAATGAAATTTTCATTAGTGCTGAACTAAATAAAAAATCCTATGGCAAAAACGATACGGTTATTATGAAAGTTAAACTTACTAATGCCGGTCAAGTTGATTGTACAGATCAAAAGCTTGTTCTTTCATTACCTGTTGGTTTAGCCTACTCCACAAATGATCGCGTTGATGCACGAATTGAAGGGAATGGCGATGTTGTATTCGATATTGGATTTTTACAAAGAAGTTCTTCCTATACATTATCGATACATCTAATTGTTGAAGAGAATGTATCGCGCGAACATTCTTTAAAAGCAATTTTAAATGCTTATTGCGGTACAACATTCCAGAATAGTCGTGATGTTTCTATCCTTCTTAAACCCAGTAAAAATCAAAACCAAGGATTAGATTCTAGCATCCGATTAGGGGGTACACGTCAGAATCCTGAAACCGGACGTTCAACGATTGACCAGAGCCAACCCTTGGAATTTACAATGACAATCACCGGAGGAGAAGCGCCATATACCGTAAGAATCGATTGGGGAGATGGTTCGAATTTACTTCAGTTAGACGATGTGGCCTATGGACAAGAAATCAAAGAACAGCATACTTTTGAATCGAAAGGGTCCATTACCATTAAAATTGAAATTACCGATTCATTTGGTCGAAGAAAAATTACCACAATTCAGATCGAAGTGGTATAATACTGTTTTCGATTCAAATAGGAGGGATTTAATTTACTTTTAAATCCCTCTTTTTTTTTCGTCAGTACTTTTTGTCCTATTTCACCAAACCCTTTTTCATTTCATCCAAGTATACTATCATGGTATGATACATGGGAGTTTGTATGGATAGTATTGTAAAATGGATATTGAGATTTCGATATATTATGATTGGTTTCTTCCTTGTAATGGGCATGGTATGTGGAATTTTAAGACTCCAAGTTCATGTCAATTTTGACATCTTGGATTACCTCCCAAAAAAAAGCCCATCTACAATTGCAATACAAGTCATTGAAAATGAATATGAGGATGTACTTCCTAATGCACGGGTGATGGTGAACGATGTTACCATCATGGAGGCCTTCGCTTGCAAAGAGAAGATATCTACTATTGATGGTGTTTTAAACATCCAATGGCTTGATGATGTTGCATCGATTACTGAACCTATCGAATATCAAGATATTGATGTTGTAGAAACCTATTACAAAGACAAAAAAGCTTTATTCGAAGTTACGATTGATCCTGAAAAAAGAGTAGAAGCAATTCAGGACATTGAAAGTATTATTGAAAAAAAGAGCGCTATTTCAGGTGCATCTGTAAATGTGGCTATGGCAACAAAGTCCACTTTAGATGAAATACCGACCATCGTTCTAATCTCCATCTTTTTTGTGTTTCTGGTTATGCTATTTTCTACAAAATCATGGATAGAGCCTTTTCTGCTGATGAGTACAATTGGTATTGCAATGGTTTTAAATGCTGGTACAAATCTGCTCCTTGGAACCATTTCTTTTATTACACATGGTGCTGGTACATTACTTTTACTTGCTGTAACCCTCGATTATTCTGTTTTTTTGCTACATCGTTTCCATGAGTATAAAGAAGAAGGGTATGATACTGAAAACGCCGTTATTGAAGCTGCAAAAAGCAGCTGGAGTGTTATAGCAGCCAGTGCTATCACGGATATGGTTGGATTTCTTGTTCTTGTTTTCATGAGTTTTACTATTGGCACCGATCTTGGCCTTTCTTTGGCAAAGGGAATACTGATTTCGTTGTTCACTGTGTTTTCTCTACTTCCGGCTGTTATTGTTATCTTTCAACAGTGGATTCAAAAAACAAAACATATCGATATTTTTACGAAATTACCGTGTATTGGTTTGATTGTTTGTAGATGGATGATACCGTTTTTGATCCTTTTCG
>DAIMET010000101.1:0-3725 GCA_036725105.1 Calditrichota bacterium | reverse complement strand
ATTGTCAGGATCCTGGATAAGTTCACAGAGCTGGAAACAGAGCTGGAAACAGAGCTGGAAACAGAGCTGGACTTACGAAAGAAGCAATATGAGTATTATCGAGATACTTTACTAGATTTCAGCAACAAGAGTCAATATCCTTCAGTACGATGGATGAAATTGGGTGAGATTGGAACATTGGTGCGTGGGAGTAGTTTACAAAAGAAAGATTTCACTGATAAAGGTGTTGGCTGTATACATTATGGACAGATCTATACATATTATAGAACATTCACAAGTATAACAAAATCCTTTGTTTCCTTAGAGCTTGCAAAAACTTTGAAAAAAGTGAATAAAAATGACTTAATCATAACAAATACTAGTGAAAATGTAGAGGATGTTTGTAAAACAGTCGCATGGCTTGGTGATCACGAAATTGTTACAGGTGGTCATGCAACTATTTTTAAGCACAATGAAAATCCTAAATATCTAGCGTACTATACTCAAACACCAATGTTTTTTAATGAAAAAAAGAAAATTGCCTTTGGAACAAAAGTAACAGAGGTTTCTGTTGCTAATCTGGCAAAAATCAAAATCCCCATCCCCCCACTCTCTGAGCAAAAGCGGATTGTCAATATTTTGGATCGTTTTGACAAACTCACCAATGATATTTCTGTAGGGCTACCGGCGGAGATTGCTGCACGCCATAAGCAGTATGAGCATTATCGGGATTCATTGCTTAGCTTCAAGGAGAAGGTTTCATGATCAGTTATAACATTGTGACTGCTTCCAACAAAGATACGGTGGTAGCAGAGTATGTTCCTGAAAAAATCCGGCCGTCGGACTATCAAAGCGAAGCAGCTCTTGAAAAGGACTTTATAACCCGACTAACCGAACAGGGGTATGAATACATTCATGTGAAAAATGAAGCTGCTCTAGTTGCAAACCTTCGCCAACAACTAGAAATTCTGAATGAATATGAATTCACTGACGATGAATGGAATCAATTCTTTTCTAAAAACATTGCTGCAATCAATGAAGGAATTGTTGAAAAAACTCGTCGAATACAAGACGATCATGTACAGATATTAAAGCGTGAAGATGGAAGCACCAAAAACATTTATCTGATTGATAAAAAGAACATTCACAACAATCGCTTGCAGGTTCTCAATCAGTATGAAGAGAAACAGGGAACTCGCGAAACACGATATGATGTTACCATATTGGTCAATGGTTTGCCTTTGGTGCATGTAGAATTAAAGCGTCGGGGAGTGGCTATTCGAGAAGCATTTAATCAAATCAATCGATACCAAAGGGATAGCTTTTGGTCTTCCACTGGACTCTATGAATACGTACAAATTTTTGTGATTTCCAATGGAACGCATACAAAGTATTATTCCAACACCACCCGCAATCAACATATCAAAGAATCTGGCACGGGCACTCGTAGTAAAAACAAGAAAACCAGTCATAGTTTTGAGTTTACAAGTTATTGGGCGGATCGAACCAATCGCATCATTCCAGATTTAATGGGATTTACCAATACTTTTTTTGCCAAACATTCGCTTTTAAACATACTCACGCGCTATTGCGTTTTCACTTCAGAAGAACTCCTTTTGGTGATGCGTCCATACCAAATTGCTGCCACAGAAAAGATTCTCAATCGAATTGAAATTTACACCAATAACAAAAAAACAGGCACTGTAGAAGCGGGTGGATACATCTGGCACACAACAGGATCTGGTAAAACGCTAACCAGTTTTAAAACGGCACAGCTAGCAACAAGGTTGCCCTCTATAGACAAGGTTTTGTTTGTGGTCGATCGAAAAGACTTGGATTACCAAACCATGAAAGAATACGATCGATTTGAAAAAGGCGCAGCCAATAGCAATACTTCTACGCGAATTTTACAACGACAGCTTGAAGATCCCAATACAAACATTATCATCACCACCATACAAAAGCTGGATGTGTTTATTGGAAAAAACAAAACTCATCCCATTTACAAACAGCACATGGTGCTGATATTCGACGAATGTCATCGTTCTCAATTTGGAGATATGCACCAGAAGATCATCAAAGCATTCAAGAATTACCATATTTTTGGTTTTACAGGTACTCCTATATTTGCTACCAATGCCAATACAAGTGGCAAACCTTTTTTGTGTACTACTCAACAAGCCTTTGGAGAAAAGCTTCACACCTATACCATTGTAGATGCCATCAACGATGGCAATGTGCTACCATTTCGCATTGATTATGTGAATACGATCAAGGCTAGTGATTATATTGCAGATGTAAAAGTTCCCGCGATTGATATTGAAAAGGCAATGTCTGCACCCAAGCGCATTGAAGAAGTCACGCGGTATATACTGGATCACTTCAATCAGAAAACCAAACGCGATCAGTTCTATAGCCTGCGAGGGAAACGTGTAGCAGGTTTCAACTCCATTTTTACTGTTAGTTCTATTCCCATCGCCATGAAATACTATGCTGAATTCCAAAAACAATTGAGGCAGCAAAATCGCACACTGAATATAGCCACCATTTTCAGTTTCAGTCCCAATGAAGAAGAACCAGGCGATCTATTGCCCGATGAAGTCTTTGAAACCAGCAAACTGGACACTACTTCTCGTGATTTTTTAGATTCTGCCATACAGGACTACAATCAAACCTTCCAAGTCAATTTTGATACATCTTCTGACAAATTTCAGAATTATTACAAAGATCTATCACTGCGTGTAAAGAATAGGGAAGTTGATCTTTTAATTGTAGTGAATATGTTCCTCACTGGCTTTGATGCAACCACGCTAAACACTCTTTGGGTGGATAAAAACCTTCGCCAACATGGTCTTTTGCAAGCATTTTCCAGAACCAACCGCGTGTTGAATTCCGTAAAAACATTTGGAAATATTATATGCTTCCGGGATTTAAAGAAAGCCACCGACGAAGCTATTGCTCTTTTTGGCGACAAAGATGCAAGCGGGATTGTGCTGCTTAAAACTTTTGAAGAATATTACAATGGATACGAAGAAGATGGGAAAGTTCAGCCTGGTTATGTACAGCTTATTGCAGATTTGCAGACCAAATTCCCCTTGGGCGTTCCTATCACAGGAGAAGAAGACCAAAAAGAGTTTATTCAGCTGTATGGGAAAATTCTTCGGATGCGAAACATTTTAACTGCCTTTGATGATTTTGCAGGCAAAGAAATTTTACCCCAGCGGGATTCACAAGACTACCAAAGCATCTACATCGACCTGTATCAAGAATGGAAACAGAATAAAAAGGCAGACAAAGAGGATATCACGCAAGATGTGATCTTTGAAATGGAACTCATCAAACAAATTGAAGTAAATATTGATTACATTTTGATGCTTGTTGCAAAATACCATGAATCCAATTGTAAAGATACAAATATTCTGACAGCGATTGATAAAGCTATGAACTCCAGTATTGAGCTACGCAGCAAAAAAGAATTGATCGAGCGCTTCATTGAACAAATGAACCTGACAACACAAGTAGAAGACGACTGGACAGTTTTCGTCAATCAACAAAAAGAAAGCGATCTGCAAGCAATTATTGATTCTGAGAGATTGAAACCAGCTGCAACAAAAAAATTCATGGAAGGTTCTTTCCGAGATGGTGCATTAAAAACAACCGGTACCGACATCGATCGCATTCTTCCTCCCATATCACGCTTCTCTGGAGACCGCCTCCGAAAAAAACACGCCGTCATCGAAAAGCTC
>DAIMET010000100.1:0-3753 GCA_036725105.1 Calditrichota bacterium | reverse complement strand
CAATGACTATGGGTGTGGTCCCTGGTCTTCGTTTGCATACTTTACCAACCGAGGATCATAACAACTAGTTTGTAAAAAAAAGTTGTAAAAACAATTAAAGAAGCAGGAAGGATATTTTATATCGTTGTTATTCTTCAGATGATTATATACAACGAAAAATTGATTTGAAAAATACTTGGATAGTCGTATAATTCAGTTACTTTGTTAGGAAACTAGTTTAATAGAATTTAACGACAACTTGTAGATGGTTTATTTATGGGAGTTGAAATATGTTGAAGAAATGTTGTACAAATTTCTTATTGGTTTTTTTTATTGCTTCCTTTTTTGCAATATTGCCTTTGTCTAATTCACCAGTTCATGCAGATAATGATATAAAAGTGTACAAAATGCTTGACGTACCATACTTACACCAAATAGAAGATACACCATCACATTCTAGTGGAGCTAAGCTGAGCTATAATTCTTGCATGCCAGTTTCGTCTGTTATGATAACCGCTTATTATAACAGAATACCATTAGATGCAATTAATCTTGCGATCTATAAAGAATACTCAATAGCTGGTTTTACATTTACAGAAACTTCGAGAGCTGAAGCCCTTGGTTCCTCTATAACAGCTGACTGGAAAGGTGCGCATGGTTTTATTGTTAATAGTGATGGTTATGGTAATAAAAATTGGGCTAGGGCTTATTTTAGAAAACACGGACTCAAAACTTACGATATGGATAATCCAACGATTGACCTTATTGTTCAACATTTAAAAGAAGGTCGCCCTGTGTTAATGGGTACAAAATTAACGAGAAGTGGACACATTGTTGCCGTTAGAGGTTTTGGTGAATATAACGGAAAGACTGTCTTAATTGCCAATGATCCATTCAGAGGTTATTATACTCCATCACAATTGCTGAAAAACAATACGGAAAGCAAAGAGAGTTATTTTTTGTTTGAAAATCTACAGGATATCACGCATGCTACAGCAGTAGAAAAATGGGTTGAAGGAGATTCTCTACAGGCGTTGTACACTATACAATGTAGAGAGAAGCCAAGTAGGGAATCACAAGTACTATTTACTGTAGAAGCTGAATCTGTAGGTAAAATTGAGAAAAGCCTTTCTAATGTTTTTTCATCTCTATGGGTTGTCAACTCAAAAGATAAGATTACTTGGTGGTATGTAAATTGGGGAAATGGGAAAAAAGGCTGGATGGCAATGTATGATAAAGAATATTTGTTGCACAAAACCAATCCTTCTTCTGCAAAACCAGATCCTGAACCAGCTCCTCCTGGTGGGAACATTACGTGCACATTTCGTATTATTGATGAGAATGACCAACCAATTCCCGGAGTTAAAATATCTGGCAAAGATGGCCTCTCAAAAGATTTTAGTGGTCTAACAGATAACCATGGGAAGTTAATTGTTGAATCAAAAAAATCTGATAATCTGTGGAGCGTATCAATTTACAAATCTCAATATGAAAGTGTTGAGGATTTTTTTGTAGTTCAAAAGGACGTACAGAAGACTTTTGTCTTACACTATACAAGAGATGGTAAAATAGAAATTGTTGCCCAAGCTGATTATAAGGACATTCATGTTAACGCAGAACTATACTTTGTTGACACAGATGACGATCAGGAAGAAATTTTTATTGAATCATTTCTTACCCCAAAGACATACGAAAACATGAAGTACGGTTATTACAAGGTTGTTTTTACTGATGATCAAACATTTATTGATGATGAATTGTATGTCTTACATACACCAACGAATAAAACCATAAATAGATCTTTGACTTCAACAAATCCGAATCAAAGATTTATTGCAAAATATAAGAAGGTTGAAAGGGGCACAATCAGTATTCATTTATCATCTGGGACAGAAACTTTGTATGCTAATGTGAGTCTTGTAAATGAAGTCGGAGTAATCAAAAAGGTTAACTCGGGGAAAGATATTATTGTTCCTGTTGGTAAATATAAAGTTCTTTGGCCTGAAATAGATGGTTATGAGTTGCTTGGTTCAGAATCGTCAGAATGGCAAGAATTGCGAAGTTCGAAGTGTATTAAGTTCCAAAGTTTGTACAAAAAGGTCTATAAAGATAAGGGAACCTTGCATATTGTAGCAACACTCGACGGGAAACCTTGGTCGGGTGGTGTTGAATATGCGATAATTGGACCAAGTTCTAGTAAAGAACAAAGAGTTCCCAGAGATGTTCCTGGCTTGAATCCAGGTAGTTATAGTATCAGTGTTAAAGGACGTACCGGTCCAAGAAGAAAAGTTGATGGTTTCACTCAATTTCCCAATCTTGAAATTGTTCCCACGAATGTTTTTATTGTTGCTAACGCTGAGGCTACACTAACCCTTCGTTTTTACTATCCCAAAGAAGAGAATAATGCTGGAGTAGTTACTGTTACATCCAATATTAATGATGCTCCATTCAAAATTGAGGGACCTGGTTTTTCAGCTAGATCTGAAACACCATGGAGCTTATCCAACGCTTCCCCCGGTAACTGGAAGATAACGTGGCTTTCTAAAGATGGACATCAAACACCAAGTCCAGAAACCCAAACTCTTAGCGCTAATGGTTCAATTTCATTTTATGGTAAATATGGAAACTCTGATGGCGGTGGAGGAAATGATGATGAAGAACCCAATAAAAGAATATCTGTTCGATTAATTATCCATGAGGGTAGTTTTGACGGAAAGGTCCTTTCCGGTGTAAATTTACAGGGTAAGGATGGACAAGGAAATTCATTTTCAGGGATATCTGATACAAATGGAGTTGTTTTGATTAATGGTTATTCATCTGGAAATGACTGGCAGTTTTCATTAACAAAAAATGGATACAAATCAACTAGTTGGACGCAATCAATTACTAAATCAAGTTCTTTGAAGGCATACATAACGCGATCATCTGGATCTGGTGGCGGAGACGATGGTGGAGATAAAGACACTAGGGTTACGCTACGATTATATGTTCATGAAAACAGTGAGCAAGGATCTGTTATACCAGGTGT
Organism: Calditrichota bacterium; assembly: GCA_036725105.1. Lineage (GTDB taxonomy): Bacteria > Caldisericota > Caldisericia > UBA6126 > UBA6126 > JAGLCW01. The sequence goes on along the minus strand of DAIMET010000100.1, from coordinate 746 downwards.
TATTGTGTCTGGAACTGACGGCAAGGGGCAGGATTTTGTTGGTCAAACCAATGATAATGGCTATTGTACTATTACTGGCTATGCTTCAGGTAATGACTGGACCTTTATGATGACACACACCGATTACAAAGCTGTGTCCTGGTCTCAACCAATCAAAGAGAATTGTCGGCGAGATGCATTCTTTTCAGAAAAAATACCGAAAAAGGAAGATTCCAAGGTGAAGCTAACTTTATATGTTCATTATAGAAGCCCATCTGGAGAAGTTATACCAGGTGTTATTGTGTCTGGAACTGACGGCAAGGGGCAGGATTTTGTTGGTCAAACCAATGATAATGGCTATTGTACTATTACTGGCTATGCTTCAGGTAATGACTGGACCTTTATGATGACACACACCGATTACAAAGCTGTGTCCTGGTCTCAACCAATCAAAGAGAATTGTCGGCGAGATGCATTCTTTTCTGAAAAATATGGACTTCATTCTCTTTCTATTTGGAATCCTTCCCTTTTTCATATACAAAAAGCAAAATTAGGATTGTTTAGTTATTTTGTGAATGTTTTCAATCATTTAAGTTGGTGGAGGTAGTTATGAGAAAGTTTGTAACTCGTTTTTTAGTAGCAGTTTTTCTTGTTGTATCATTGTTTCAGTTCCCGATACAAGATCTGTATGCTGAGAATAGAAATTTCGGACTGGTTTATTTTGATAGCATTGAAGAAGTAAACGAATACACGAATTCTGGCTTTGT
>DAIMET010000099.1:0-3808 GCA_036725105.1 Calditrichota bacterium | reverse complement strand
CCCTGCTTTTTGGCGAAGCAGCCTATAGCTATACAATGATGATGAATCCACCTAAAAAGGGAGGTAAAGCGAAAGTTGCCCTTACCATGAAGCCTAGATCGTTGTTCCCAGGGATTGAATTTAGCAAAACATCAAAAGATATTTTAGCAATGATAAATGCTTCAACAACGTCAGAATTTGATCACAACTGGGGTCTTTTTCCTGAATTACTAAAGCGAATCCCTACACAAGAGAATGGTTTATGGACTACCCAAACCGATGAAAATGGTGAGTTCCAATCTATGGAAACGTTATTTGAACTACGTGAGAATACCTTTTGGTCCGATGGCACTCCTATTACTGCAGAAGATGCTCTTTTTGCTTTCTATTTCTATCGGCATCCATCATGTCCCATTATTCACAGTGAAGTAGATTTCTGGGTAGATAAAATAGTTGCTCTCGATGAAAGAACTATTCTTATACAATGGAATACCCCCTATATGTATGCAAATTTTGGTATTGCAGTTTTACCTCGAAGCTATTTTGAAGAAAAATACCAGTATCACCTTGAACCCTATGACATCAATCGTGAACCCGATGAAGAATCAGAAAAATATAAAGCTGATAGTGAGTTCATTAAACTTTGTTGTGAAGACGAAGAATACACTAGTAAACCATTACTAGCTGGTCCCTACTATATTGAATCAAACCAGAATGATCGCATATTTCTTAAACCCAATACGCATTATCTTTTTGATGCTCCATTGTTAGACGAAATTCAAATTAATTTTTATGATTCTTCTTATGAGATTTTTCAAGAATCCAACAATTCTGTAGAAGACATTGTACCTATTTATTACACTGACACTCCATTACCATCTACGCATCGTGCACAATTCACACGAAACGCTACGTGGGAGCATATCGATTTGAATGTAGATGTTGAACCCTTGGATGATTTAAGTGTTCGTAAAGCATTGATGTTAGCAATTGACCGAAATAGAATCCTTGAAGAAGTGTATCAAGGTAATGAAATCATTCTATCTAATTCATGGCTTTCACCCATGCATTTAGGAAGCCAGCAATACCCTCTACAAGAGTATTCATTTGATAAGGAAAAAGCAGAATTACTTCTTGATAATGCTGGTTGGATTATGGATCCTGTGACTAAATATCGTGAAAAGGATGGGGAAATTTTCACAATTACCTTCATGACCACATCTGGTAACAGATCAAGAGAAGGTATACAGGATATCATTACCGAATGCTGGGAAGATATAGGAATCGCAGTGATCATCTCAAATGAGTCTGCAATGAATTTCTTTACATCCACACTGAGAGAGCGTAGATTCGATGGTCCTTGTGCTTGTATGTATGCATGGATTATGGGACCGCTTTCAAGTTTATTTAGTATTATCCATTCTAGTCAAATCCCTACTGAAAGAAATGGTTGGAGTGGTCAGAACTATACCGGGTTTCAAAATGATTATGTGGATAGTTTATCGACCGAGGTTATCACCACACTTGATAAAACACAATGGATTGAAAATCTAAGTGTCATTCAAGAAATACTTATGAAAGAACTACCCTCTCTGCCTCTTCACAATCGAACCGATATTTCTTGTTTGCATAAAGATTTAATGAACTATAAGCCATGTGGTAGCACCAGTACTAGCGACTTCTGGAACATCGCCTACTGGTATTGGAAGTGATGGTGTTTCCTTTTTGCTCTTGCTTTTTGAAGGGAGGTAGAGCAATGAAATATGTTGTATCGAAACGTTTCTTTGTATGCATTTTGTGCGGTTTATTGTTTATCTTTTCATTTTCATTGGCAGAAGCCGATGAGAAGAAACAATCTACAATTATTGGCTATGGTCCGATTGCTGGGGATCTTATAAAACCAAGCAGTTCGGTGGTGTCTGATGGGAAGCTGTACGTATTGGATCAAACTGGAATTAGCGTCTTTGATTTGGAAACTCAGAAACTGATTGACAAGCATCACGCTTCTTACCAAATGGATATATTGTCCAATGTAGAGACAGTAAAAGACCTTTGTTCCTACCACTATGGACTCACGAGAAGCTTACCGCTCAACTATTCTCCGATTGGGGAGAGCTTGTACAGCTCTATTTATACGAACCGACCATACTATGTTCAACCCGCAATGTGTTTAGACTCTAATCAAAATCTCTATATTGCTTCGCAAGATGGAATCCATGTTCTGTCTATCGAATCCATGACACCGAAAACTATTCTTTCTTACCCGAAAGAAATCCTTGAACAAGAAAAAGATACATACATCAATATCATTACGATGAAACTGTATAATGATCAGCTTTTTTTGCTAAAAACTGTGTATTATGTTTATCAGGGACAACTTTCAAATACTTTCTATCAGCTTGATTTAAACGGGAATATCGTACATACTTTTCAAACATTGTTTGAAGAAGAAAACTACTCTGATATTGTGGAACCTGACTTCATCTATATCCAGCCATATGACCTATATGGAATGACCTACACGATTCATGATTATTGGGAAAGAGAAGAGAATCCTAATCCTCACCCCATATTATGGTTTAATTCAAAAGGTGAGAATATACCTATTGCAAACCAAGAAAGTTTTCCAAATTTCTTCTCAAGGATTGAATACAACCCAACTACTCAGAATATACTTCTTACAGGTCGCGATTATGAACTTTTAGAAACTGCCAATGCTCATTTTACGTTGTTTTCAATGCGTCTTGAAAAAGTAAACAATGACTTTCATTGGATATTAGAGTCCTCTGAACAAAAGGAAACCTTTGGGCAAGAGTGTATGGATATCTTTTGTTGCGATGATGACATTATTCTAATCTCATTAGGGCAATTTTATGAAGCTTGGAATTATCGAGTATATCGTGTCACTGATAGTAGTGTAGATCAATATGGTACAACTTCCAATCGCCTTGGTCAGATTCACAATTCAATGTCTTTCTGTGTCGATACACAAGGTACATTGTATACGCATAACAATGGACAAATCTTTTTAAACGTATTTGCTACCGATGGTACATGGAAAGACACTTTGGATCTTGACTACGAGTTAATAACGATGAAATGGTGGAACATTGCAAATTCAACGATCCTAAGTGATCTTTCTTTGCAGGGCGACAACTTGGTATTCGTAAATGCTCTCCCTAACACTGTTACCGAGTATTCTCTACTAGATGAAACTTGGAACCAGCTCTACAAAGGAGACATTACAAATCCTTATTTTTGGTCCAATATACAATACATAGATGGTCAGTATCTTGTATTGTTTCCCCGCTATTGGCTTGAAGATTCTCCTCATGTTTACAAAGTAGCCGATGTCCTATTTATGGATGAAGTGGAAGGCTTCCGAGTGAACGAGCTAGAGTACCAGGTTTCACCATTATTTGTTGGTTTTAACATCAATATGGTCCAGCATGACCAGAAACTTTATCCCCAATACCAGTTTTTGGATTGTGTGCATCAAACGATCTGGATATATGATCATCAAAAACGACTGCAAGAGATTGTGCAGCTTCCTCAAAATGAAAACAGTTTGTATTCTTCCTTTGATTTGTATCCCGATGGTTCTTGGATTGTAACGGATGTGACCCAGCATCGACTTTTGCATATTGCTAGAAATGGTAAAATCCTTGAAACAATAGGATCTAAAGGGCGTGTAAACATTGGTACCACCAAAGAAGCATATCTAGAAAAACCTGACCAATTCTATTTCCCCGTTCGTGCCAAAATTGTAAACAACCACATCTATGTCGCTGATTTTGGAAATTGCCGCTACCACAAAATTCCAATTGGT
>DAIMET010000098.1:0-3820 GCA_036725105.1 Calditrichota bacterium | reverse complement strand
ACAATGTACAATCCCGCACAACAACACAAGAAAGCATAATAAACAAACAATTTTACGCATTACTACCTCCAAGAATATTGCTCTTGTAACCAAAACAACCTTCTTCCAAAAACCTGTAATGAATTATGAATTTGAGAATACTCGAAAAATACACAAAGTCAAAAAAGTGGAACCTCATTATCAATTATTTATTAAGGTACATTTAGTTTGTTTGCCAGAGAGGATATATGGGAAGTAAAGAAAAACTAATCTACGAAAGAAGCAGAAAGAAATGTATTGAATTCGTAAAACTCATGAAAAATTGCTGTACTACTTTCTTTTAACAGAGCTATGAGGGTGTTTATTTTATCAAGATCATATTGGAATGTGTAGATATTTCGTACAACATGCCTAAAAGATCGGAACTCATTCAAGATGATAAACAAATCATCAGAGATAACTCGGGGTCTCAATTTTGGGATATTTAATGTCATTTGAACCAATAGATCCCTGTGCCAGTTATTTCCCTCGGGATATGATTCATCAACATTTCGAGCAATCTGCTCAAAAATCCTTTCTATGCCATTGTACATATGATGGAGGTTTAGAGCAGTTGAATCGTAGTAGCAATCGTCATTTTCAATTTTAGCTTTGTTCCAAGCTTCTTCCGCTTTTTGCATAGATCGTTTTACGAAGAATAATTCTTCAATAATCCGTTCTTTTAAAACTAGGTATTTTGAGTTCACAATAGCCTTCCTTTTGTAATCACTTTGCTGTAAAACTCCTCAGAAATATCATTTATATCAATAAGATGAAATGGTTCTCCATCTGTAATATTCTCAATTTCCAACCAAGCTTTAAAATATTGTTTAGGATCAAGACCTTCTACAACAATATCTATATCAGAGCGATCATGAAACCACTCAAAATCTAATAGAGATCCAATGAGAAATACTTTCTGTACAGAAAACTTCTTGTACAGCATGGAAGCAATCATCTTGGTCATCAAAAGGTAATCTTGAAATTTCTTCTTTAAAAGATCTTTCTTCTCACGTTCTCTTTGATCAAGATAATAACGATACTCGCTCCATTTGGCATCAGATGGTTTTAAAATTGACTCACTCATAGCCTCATTATACAGAAAAACAAGCTTCTTCACAAGAAAACAATAACTTATTCAGCAAAAATTGCCTGCAAATAGAGAACAGAGTTTTCTACGCTTCTAATGAATTGGTTACAAATCCTTGTTTTAACAAACTACCTTCAAATGATGAAACACTAGAAAAAGCCCAACATAGACCTACGTTGTTCCACCATTCATCAGGTACAGCTTGAGCCTTAATTGGAGTTATACAACAATGCAATAACCTTTTTAATAATCATATTATTGTTACATAAGCTCTCTTTCTTTAACGAAGACCGAAAATCCAGGGATAAAGAAAAACTATGAACAAAGACCATAAAAGATAAATGGGAAGATACGTTGCAATCCACACAGTTGAATTGGGCTGTTTTGCCTTTTTAAATAGCCATTTGAGTTCATGATACAATAATCCACCGATGTTTACAGTTAAAAGGATATTCATACCAATTAATGCTATGCGATTGGGGGTAAAACCATCTTGAAACAAACGAAGTAAAACTGCTGCTAATGCAATAATACCTATCAAAAAGCCTCCTCCAAGGAAAATGGACAACACTACATTTACAAAACTCTTTACGATCGCATCTCGGTACACAATCACATATGTGGAAAGAGTTACTATGACAAACAACAAAACATTGATTGTAATCAAGTATTCACGATCCTCAAAAGGATTTCGGATTCGCAAAAGAATCAGAGCTAAAAAAACAATCACTACAATAGTAAACAAGGGAGTAAAACCACGAACCAATATAGCTAATAAGTTGTTCTTCACATTTCTTTTTAGCACTAAAAAAACTGCCACAATGGGGCATCCAATCGCACCAAAGATAGCTACCCATCTTCCCATAATATCTGTTACATTAACATTAATGGTTTCAAATAAGAACATCGTTAATACGCTCAGAATGAAACCTGCCAAGAGTATAAGAACGGTGGTGATCAATACTTCGCCATTGAACTGAATGAATTGAATCCGTTTCTGTAAATTTTTATACTCTCCATTTGCCCAGGCAAAGCCTCCTGCAAACCAATACAAAAAGGGTACGTGCAAACAAGCTAAAATAAGAGTATCAGAAATAGGATCTATCTTCCCGGGAAATACATAATTTGGAAGAAGATTGATATAGGCCAGACTGATAACGATCATTCCTAAAGTAATCCACACTACTTTTGGAGATATGTTTTTCCGAAGGATGATATAGAGAATAGCTAGGCCAGGGAGGAAAAAAGCAGTGATATTGCGCATGTAATACATCGCATCTAAATCCTTGCTCCGTGGAAAACAAGATGGGAAAAAATCAGGTAGTTTTGCAAAAAATCCCCCTAATGCGATTAACAGGCATATAAATAAAATAGGCATCATGGTTTTCCAAAAGCTTTGTTTAATAACTTTGCCATCACGATAAGGATCCTCCTCGGCGGGAGATTCAATAGCAATAGCATCAGATTGTTTTTCTACAGAAGATTGCACCGAAGAAGTCGGCTCTAAACGTTCCTTCCATACTCGTAACAATAGATGGTCTGGATTTTCTTTAAAGAGAATCTCAAACACTTCTTCAAACTGCAATGGATTCTCACGATACAAAAGCTCCATCGTATGTGGATCATTCATTGCTTTCAACATACGTTTTTTCATGTTAAACTCCTTCGTGACCTTATTGTAAATTGTCTAGTTTTATAGCAATACTAAAAGAAACCCATCTTTTCATTTCATCACTCCTGTCGAATAGTACTTCAGATATCTTTCATCCTTCAATGATTTTGTAAACTTATCAGCAGTATCATTTTAAACAAGAATCTAATAAACATTGTAGTATTAAAAATTAAGAAGTCTTTACAACACTCAAAAAAAAATGTTATCTCGGTGAAACTTTTCACTACTTCGGGTAGTATTATAAATGTAGTCCCTCTTGAAAGTTTGTCCGTCCCATTTCTCCTTTCTTGGGACGGATTTTTTTCACTTTGATGTTTTTTCTTCATAATTACATACACTATAGGTAACCTTTCAAACATGGAGATTCAAACATGACAAATGAAGAACAAATAAGAGCGCATCGTTTTTTTTCTGCGAGATGTTTTAATGACATCTGGGGCATCATGGATCAACCAGATAAAAACCAAGAAGACCTAGAAACCATAATTCATTTGGCACATACATCGTTTTGGCATTGGACCCAAAATCCTGATAAAACTGCATCAAATGTTTCGGTTGGATATTGGATTCTATCTAGGGTATATACAGTTGCACAGGAAGCTGAAAATGCTGTAAAATATGGGACAAAATGCCTTAACATCAGCATTAAAAACTCGCTTAGTCCTTTTTATATAGCTTATGGGTATGAAGCATTAGCACGAGCTCATCTGATAGATAACAATTCCAATACAGCCAAAGATTTTTTACACAAAGCCCAAATAGAAGCTGAGAAAGTTGAAGACAAGGAAAGCAAAGAATTAATCGAAGCTGACCTACAAGAGATTGAAAACAGATTGAAATAAGCTGCTGAAATCAAAAAACCCGAGGACTTTGATATCCTCGGGCGCTAATCAAAACAGAGAAGAAAATGAGTTCCTTCTTCTTTGTATTATATATTCTTGTGTAACATCAGTAAAGAGCTTTATCGTTTATTGTGTTACAAAATAAAGGAAAAAAAATTCTCTGGTGTAACTACTTCAAGAGAACTATCAGAGTATGTC
>DAIMET010000097.1:0-3824 GCA_036725105.1 Calditrichota bacterium | reverse complement strand
TAAGAAAACTTGCACGTTCTGGCTATATAAATGTAGAAGGAAAAGGAAAAAGTACTAAGTATACCCTCAAGAATCTGCCATAATCATATTTAAGGTTTCACAGCTCTATAGAAGCAAAGTGCATTGTCAATAGTTTTGCTCCTTTGGCTTGGGGTATAATTCGCCAAAGTTTAAAATAGAATTGCGCCAAAGTTTAAAATGGCATACGTATTTGTAGGCGGGAGTAGTTCTGCTACTCCCATTTTGGTCAAAAGATTTCTCAGATAGGATTGTTTTACTCTAGACTTTTTATCAAGTCAGAACCTTTTTTGCTTAAACGATATTGTTGAAGACGACTTGTGGGTTTATCTGGTAGAGTCATTTCAATGAGTCCTAGTAGAACGTACCTTAGATAAAGTAGAAATGGTAGGACCTATAGAGGCCTTGGATGATCTACAAGGACGAGGACGGAAGAAAGTCATTTCTGATCCTGCCCATCTATGGATGCTGCATGTTGCTTGTACGTCTCCCCAAGAATGCGGCCTTCCGTATGAATTATGGTCGCATGAAAAACTTGCCAATTACTATCGCAGTCATGGACCCGAGAGAGGATACCCCTCCTTGGCCCACATCCAAAAAGGAACCGTGTGTAAATTCTTGCGTGATACCAATCTAAAGCCTTTTCGAATCAAATACTATTTAGACAGCAGTGACCCCCAATTTGAAGAAAAGATGACGCAAATTCTTCTTCTATACAAAAAAGTACATCTTTGTTTGGAAGAGAAACAAAAGAGGGACGAAGAACAATCCTCTTGCCCTGTTCCAGATCATCCATCCTCGCAAGAATGGACGGTCGTATCCTACGATGAAAAACCAGGGGTACAATGCATCGAAAACAAGAGAAAGACAAAAATGCCCTTGTCTTGTCCTGAAATGAATACCCATGTATCAAGGGATTATGAATATAGTCGCCATGGTACCGTATCACTTTTAAGTGGGATTGATCTACTGGATGGCCATATTCATATGGATATCAAAGAATGACACCGAAGCAAAGAATTTGTAGGGTTCTTACAAGAATTAGATGCATACTATCCTCCCCATATGAAGATTGACATCATTTTGGACAATCATAGCGTTCATACATCCAAAGAAACCAGAGCGTATTTAAAAGAACATCCCGATAGGTCCGGTCTTTACAAATACACCCAATCAAATAGAGTAATGAGCCGATTGAGCTGTTTATGAGCCGTTTCATTTTAACTGGATGAGCCATTTGAGCTGTTTATGAGCTGTTTACTGTTAAGCTCATAATAAGAACCTCGACCAGCCCCTTTTAAAGTTAAAATCCCCATCTTTGCTAGCTCATCAAAATCCCTTTTTGCTGTAGCTATCGATGTAGCAGCAATTTCGCAGTATTCTCTGGTTGTAATCCGTTTGTTTTGTTTCAAAAATGGTAAACTTTTCTTTTGACGTTCATTCAAATTCAAGCTTCTTATTACTTCATCGGTTAACCAATTTCGCCAAAGAATGACAACGAAATCATTGCCTCGTTGAAAGAATTCTGGGCTTGGTAGATTCGTACTGTTGCACATCCTGATAACATCAAGAGTTCCAGTTCCAAAATGTTCTATGTAATGTGCATAATACAAAGTTCTTGCAATATGGGGATTAAATGGATTTGACTCATGTGCAATGGTAAGGGTGTATGGAGTATATCCTCTTGGTAAATGTCCTGGATTAGATATTTCTATCCGATCAGAGAAAATACAAACCTGAACGGATGCATTTGAAAAGTAATCTCTGTGTGCAATAGCGTTTACTATGATTTCCGAAATAGCTTCTTTTGGAATTTCGTAATCAACAACTGTTTGTGGTCCAGAAGTTCGTGAGTTCACTGTTCTATTAAGTTTTGACATAATAAAATCAACGGATTGGTCAGCCTGCATAAAAAGTGTACCGTCAAATACCTGGTAAGAAGGAATTGGCTTTTCGATAATAGAACCATGAAAATGGGCACATTTTACAATGGCAGATGGAAAATATTTTTGGGGATTGTCAGCAAATAATAAGAGAGAACTATTCAGTAGTTGTCCATTATCTAGCAGATTAAGATGGGTAAGAGTTTGCTGTTTAGTTGCCGATAGTGGTAAGGTAATATTTCTTTCCTTTTTAGCTATCAGTAAAAATTTCTGTATATTGTCTTGGGAAACATCCTCAAGGGATGCATCATAAACTGGAGTGCTATCAAATGGTTTTGATTGAATTTTATTGTTATCACTCAAATAATCGATCAAACTATCAAAAATTTTAGTTAGAAGGTCTTGCAGGTCTGAAAAATTACTATATTTTAGCTGTTGACTAACTTTTGTTACTAGTTTTATTAGCTTAGGATGAGGTCGTTTATTAAAAGCACTAGAAATAAAAACCAGTCTTTCCTTGCAAAGGTCTGTAGCTCTATCAAACTCCTTTTCAGTGGGGGATATACCATCTGGTGATAATTCAGAGCCATATTCTTTTCCATACAAAGCTAGTAAAATTGAGCATTCTTCAATTTTTTCCATATATAGTTCGTTTGGCTTTTTATCTTTTGATGGTAAATCCTCAAAAAGAAAAACATCAAAAAATTTAGCAATAAGCCGATTGTTTAGAAGGAAAGCCTTTATTGCTTGTCTTTCTGTTTCAAATTCGCTTTGGACACTACTAACAAAAATCAGCTCTTTACTCATTATTATGCACCTTATTAATTGGGATCAAAGAGTATTCTCTTAAATCAATCATCTCGATCTTGCCTTCATTTCTATATTTTACCACGGATAGGAGGTTTAGAGGAGGGGTTGAATGTGTGTGATCATCATATCCACTCCAAGCAATTCGGAAGTTTTTTTTTTGGGGGGGGGGGATGGGAGAGCACGATTTGTCTTTGATTGGCAGCATTAATTTCCTTTTGTAACCTTTCTTGTGTAATGATTTCTCTGTTTTGTCGGACGATGTCGAGAATATCGATACGATCTTTGCTAAAACCGATATCGCAAATATTGTATCTTTCGTGATAATCTTTGTCACCTTTTCGAGTACCAAATTTTTTGATTAGTAAGAATAAGTCGGTTTCGTTGATTTTGGCATCGCCATTAAAGTCGGAGGGATGAGGAGTAATGCACATGCGGACAGGAAAATAATTTTTTTGTTGTCTAATATTGTATTTAATTAAATTATTTTTGGAATCGTAAGCATAAAATTTACCATCTATCATATCAGTATAGCCGGCGGCGAGTATTTCGCCATTGTTCGTATCTTGGACAAAGCCAAGTATCTGACACATATTTTGGTCTATTTTGGGGACTTTTAATCTAATACTTTGGAGGACTTCTTGGCCTTCTTCTAATTTGATACTGGTGCCCATGGCTTTGTCATAAGCGTATTGATAGACAACTCTTTTAAAAATTTTTTCTCAAAAGTTTTTCACCTATGGTGACATCAATCATTGGATCTGTAGAATGTACAGACGAGTTTTGCGGTTTACCTTGCGCTTGCCTTCTTTTTGAACTATTCGGAATTTCCTAAAAGTTGATACTTCATCAAGTTCACTCTCTTCAAAAGTGTTTTTAGCAAGAGATGAGCCGAAAAACTTGGAGAGTTCATTTTGTACGGGTCAAAATGTTTCATACTCAAATCTCACGTCAACATTCACTTTACCATCATCAGTTTGGTACAATAGTATTTTTCCTTCATTATCGGGCATCGTGTTCTCCAAAACTAATTTCAAACCGCTTATGAAAGAGATTTTTTGTGCCATTCTAACCAACCTATTTGACAAGAATGGTTAGAATGTGTTAGATTGGTGT
>DAIMET010000096.1:0-3967 GCA_036725105.1 Calditrichota bacterium | reverse complement strand
ACTACGATGGAGTTTGATGAGTTTCTTCCGATACAAAGTCAACGCCCCCCTATTGTTGCGAATAATCAATACTATTTGGTGGAATATGAGACTGGAACAGTCCACTGCTACGATGTTTCTACGCAGAACTTGATCTGGAAAAAAAAATACTCTACTGTGACAAATGTAAATATTCTGATGGGGAATGGTTGTATATTTTCTGAGGCAACCAACCAGCTGCTTCTTTTGGAAACGATTGAGGGGAATTGGGATCGTAAAACTGGCTTTGTTTCATGTGTGTATGCATTGGATCCGAATACGGGAAGCATTCATTGGAAAAAAGAAATCAAAGGATACTACGCAAATAGTATGACTGCAAGTGATAACGAAGTGTTTGTTAAAGTGATTGAAATTCGAAGTTCTTCTCAAAGCAACTACCTGAGCATTCAGAACAGAGTGTATTCTTTTGATCTTGTATCAGGTCAAATGAATTGGTCCTCTGAATTGTTAAAAGGTGGAGAGGGATATTGGAGTTTTAACGCTCCTGCATTTAATGATCGTTACATCGCTATTCCTTCTACCAATTGTGTCAATCAAAATCCAGATGGTACTATAACAGCTGTACAACCTTGTTACATGACTCTTTTAGATCGTCACACTGGACGACTTCTCGATACCATAATCATGGATGATTTCGTTGGCACCAGCATGCCTCTTTTCGTTGAAGACAAAATCTATGTTATATCCACTTTATCTGGAACAGGAGAGCTCCCTAATTACTTGTTTTGTCTATCCACTTCAGGCAATCGATTACGTCAATCGTACCGTTTGTTACTTTCTGATGAAAGACACGACTATATTTACAATGTCAATTTAGCCAAATACAAAGACTATATCTACTTTTTAGATTATAGTGGGTCTTTGCTATGTCTATCCACAAATACCGGTAGGATTGAATGGCGGCAAAAAGTTGGTGAACGAAGTTGGGTGGGTCCATATTTTTGTAACGAAGACTATATCATCATTTGTACTGTTCATCGTGTAAGATCAGAACAATCTAGATACAACTATGACAATCATATTAAAGTCCAATATATTGATCCGGAAAATGGCAAAGAGTTATTTTCTAATTCTGTTTTGTTTGATGGATATCCTCCTCATCACTTAAGCGGAACAGAGGATCATATATGGGCCATTTGCGGCCGGAGTATTGCACATTTTACTCCTAAAGAAGTTCTTGCTATGGAAATTACTCCTTTGGAAATTCGCGAGACTGCCTGGGAAGGAGATACAGATCGCTTTGTTAACCTTGTACAAGTTCAGTTGGAAGGCAATGTTACCGGTTCCATCTTTTCAACGGAGACTTGGATCCAATGTGATTCTACAGAGATTTATCCAGAACTATCTACCGTCAAGGTGTATATAGATCCTTCTGATAAAAAAGCAGGTCATTATTCCGGTGCAATCCATTTCCATTCTAATGCAGGAGATGCAACCGTATCAGTTCGTCTTGATGTATTCGCACATCCACAATTGGAAATTGTTCCTGGTTCTGTTGAACTCACTGTCTACGAGGGTACGAGGCCGGATGCTACAACCTTCTATGTTCACAACAAAGGAGGTTCTGGATTGGATGGAGCTATTCATGGTTCTGAAGATTGGCTCCAGATTTCACACAATACCATCGATGATCGCTTGACAAAGTTTACTGTTCAGTATGAAACGGAGAATAAACCATCAGGTGATTATAAGGCGAGTATTTTAGTAATCAGCAACGGAGGTAACCAGACCATTCCAATAGTTGTTCATATTCTTGCTACTCCTTTTCTGGAAGTTACCCCTAAAGAAATAATTCAAGAAGTTGCTATTGGATCAAGCTCTTTATTGGATATCTTTTTGCGTAATACTGGCGGAAAAGGCTTGAAAGGATCAATATCTTCAAACCAAGAATGGCTTTTGCTTGGAACCAGTCACTATGATGACGATACCGAAAAAATTGTGTGCACATTGGATGCTAGATCTTTGAAAGCTGGCACTTACGAGGGAGCAATAACATTTGCAGGGAATGATCAACAAATCATTGTACCCGTAACTCTTCATTGTATAGTGTGGATCACCTTACAAATTGGATCTAAAACAATTGAAGTGAATAAGGTGGATGAAACTATTGCAGCTGCTCCATATTTGTTTGAAAAAAGAACATATGTACCTGTACGCAAGCTCGTAGAGTCCCTACCTATTCTTCACTATTTAAAAAATACAGAATTGAAATGGGATGATCAAGAGAGAAAAGTGACGATTTATGTGGGAGAAAAAACAATAGAGCTCTGGGTAGACAATCCTGTTGCAAAAATGAATGGGCAATCGATTCAAATTGATCCAGACAATATTCGTATTGCTCCACAGATTCAAGAAGGAAGAACATTCTTACCTCTCCGTTTTGTTGCAGAGAATTTAGGGTATAAGGTGGAATGGATAGCACCAACGCAGACCATCCATCTCAAATACCATGTTTCGAATGAACTCTCTGCTTCGCAGGTTGTATATCGCTAAATACTGACACATTTCTTTTGTGATTACTATCCTTTTTGTGTACTATATAAGTACCTTTGCAGATTTTAAGCATGGAAAGGATATGACCTTGGAAAACAAATGGTTTGCAGTGTTTTGTATGTACACACCATGGGGTGATCTTCTATGATGACTGCATTTTTATTACAGCTTGGATTGATTTTAACCAATGCAATATTTGCTTGTGCAGAAATTGCAGTCATTACAATGAATGATAACAAGCTTTCCAGGCTTGCATCTGCAGGAGATAAAAGGGCTATACGTTTAAAAAAACTAACCAGTGAACCTTCTCATTTTTTGGCAACAATCCAAGTTGGTATTACCTTGGCAGGTTTCTTGGGGAGTGCTTTTGCAGCCAGTAATTTCTCGATGCCTTTTACAAAATGGCTTCTTCGACTCGGAGTCCCCATTCAGCAGGCTACATTGAACATTATATCGGTTGTGGTGATAACCATAATCCTCTCTTTTCTCACTCTGGTCTTTGGAGAATTGGTCCCAAAAAGAATTGCAATGCAAAAAGCAGAACAAATTGCTTTGTTTTTTTCTGATTTGATGTACGGCATTTCAAAAATTTTTGCACCAGTAGTATGGATATTGACTCTTACCACCAATGCTTCTTTGAAACTTATGGGATTTAATCCTCACCAGCACAAAAAAGTGATTACCGAAGAAGAGATTCGAATGATGATCGACACTGGAAGCGAAAAAGGAACCATTCAAAAAAATGAAAAAATGATGATTCAAAACATTTTTGAGTTTGACGATACACCCGTTTCTGAGATTATGACACACAGAACCAATGTTGTGATTCTTTGGGAAGATGACGATGATCCGACTTGGCAGCGTATTATTTGCGAAAGCGACCACACCATTTATCCGGTTTGCCAACAAACAGCAGACCATGTAGTGGGTGTTTTGTATACGAAAGACTATTTTCGTTTGCAGGACATTTCTCGTAAAAATGTTTTAAAATCAGCAGTACGACCTCCATACTACGTTCCAGAAAAAGCTCGCGCAAACATCGTTTTTCAGAATATGCAGTCTACTCGTATTCATTTTGCGGTTGTATTAGATGATTATGGTGGTATGAGTGGTATTGTAACTATGCATGATTTACTAGAGCAGTTGGTTGGAGATTTAGAAGATGACACTCGTGCACCAAAAAATCCACCGCTTATTAAAAAAATTGACACTACAACATGGCAAATTGCAGGTTCAGCTCCACTAGATGAAGTTTCAGAAGCTATAGGGGTTCTATTGCCAGCAGACGAATACGAAAGTTTTGGAGGATTTGTTTTTGGCCTATTAGGCTCCATACCTGAAGATGGTAGTACACCAGAGTTGGAAGCATATGGAGTGAAAATCAAAGTAGTAAAGATACAAGACCATCGACTTGAAACCGCTTTTCTATATCGAA
>DAIMET010000095.1:0-4058 GCA_036725105.1 Calditrichota bacterium | reverse complement strand
TTAAACCAGCGCTTTTTAATCGTTTCAAACGCTGCTTTGCATTCTGTCTTCACAGAATGACCTTTTTCTGTCAGATAAACTCGAGTAATCCGATGATCCTGACTATCTTTTTCCCTGCGGACCAAACCCGAATTCTTCATTCTTTTGAGAATGTTCGAGATAGTAGCAGGCTGTAAATGTAGCTTTTCTACAAAGTCATTTTGGGATCGTCCATCCTGCTCCCATAGAATCCGTAATAAATGAGGTTGAGCTGCATATAGTCCATGCTTTGCAAAGATTTCACTCATTTTTTTATGATGAAGACGTATTAACTCGTGAAAAAGACTGCCCAATGCCTCATCAGTAGTTGTCATTTTATGTCAGCATCCTTTCAATAATATATTTAGCTAGCTAAATATTATCACGCTTTTTCCATTCGTCAACAAACAAGATAAATTGGCAGTTTAAGATTGCTATATGCCATTTCATTAAGAAATGTTTTACTTTGAACCAAAAAAAAATCTTCCGGTATTTTTATTACATTGAAATGAGAACATTGAAAAAAGTCTTAAAAAGATTGACATTTACATTTGCAGTGATATACAGATGATAATTGCTTAGCATTTTTGTCTTGTTTCGTGGTTTAGGGAGGATGTTGCAATGAATTTTAACAATCAATATGCTCTATTAAGAAATCAAATCAAATTTATGCAGTGGGACATTACTAAGCGTTGCAATTTACGATGTAAACATTGTCGTTCTACCGATTACTATGAAGGAAAACAGGGCGAACAAATTCAAGATTTATCCACCGAGGAAGCATTTCAAACCTTAAATGATCTAGCCAAAAACGGAGTCAACCGAATTCATTTCCTGGGTGGAGAACCTTTTATGCGTCCCGATCTTTTGAAAATTGTGAAGTATGCCAGCACACTGGGCATTGTCTGTTCTATTAACACAAATGGAACCTTATTAACCGATGAAATCATTGATCAGCTATTTGACAGCCACGTGTATTTGCTAACCTTCAGTCTAGACGGAGCCAGCCCTGAAACTAATGATCGAATTCGGGGAGAAGGTGTATTCAACAAGGTATGTGCAAACATTCGAGCAGTTGACAGGGCTCGAAAAGCCAAGAAGCGATATCTGCGTATCATTACCTCACCAGTCATCACCAAAATTAATTGTCATGAAGCTAAAGAACTGTGCTATTTAGCTCAGGACCTAGGCTTAGATTCTATTATTCTAACCACAATTCGCAGAAAAGGAAGAGCGAAGGAAAATCTGCAGGATCTGGGATTAACTCTTTCCGAAGAACTTGATGTAGCGGAAGAAATTGCCCAGCTTATTGCCACCGGCTTTAAACAGCACATTCAATTAGGAATCGGTTCTCCACTCAACACAGAATACCTGAACAAAAAATACCATATCAATCTTCCTATCAGTCCGGGCGGATGCAACTCGTTAAAAATGAAAGGATTTATCCAGCCGGATGGAGCTTTATTTCCTTGCCAGGAGTTAACCCACTATTACATATTAAACCAAAAGAAAAAGGAAATCACCCGTTCTTCAATTCCCAAGCAAGGATTTGATTCTATATGGAATTCCCAGAATTACGTAGATCTTATGCAAAAAATGTTTAACATTGATATGAAATCCTGCAATACTCCTTGCGACAGATGCAAATATATTGTTTCATATTGCTATCCATGTCCTCTTCCCGCTTTACGAAACAATGGAACAATTCACCATGAATCATGTATGGAAACCTTGCGAAGGGCCAAGCAGGATGGTATTGAATTGCTGAAAGATGAAGTTATTCAAGCTGATTTTTATGCAGTAGTTCAAAAAGCCATTGATGATTTTCAGTTCCGCACTGATTTATTACTGGATTTAGACCAAACATTACGAAAAAACAATATGTGTATGAATCCAAAAGAGAAAGAAAAGATGGAAACTTTAATTCAGACCATTTTTAAACGGCTTCACGAAAAAATAGATCAATTTGTACGAACGGAGGTAGATACTCATGAGCCTATTTCTTAGCTGGACAGAAGACCTACAAACTCATCCGCAAAAGATAGTAAGATTTCTAAAAGAAACTAATTTGCATGAATTGGATACAAAAACTGAAAATACAAGTTCAAATCAGAATTCAGACAACCAGGAAAAAATTCAATCACTACATCAAAATTTACAGAAAATTGTAGAAGAAGAATTTGTAAACAATATTAACTCGGGAGACTCTCGTTTCAGAACACGTATGATGCAAAAAATCAAGAATCAAGAAGCAGGCAATAAAGGTAATAATTGGAATTTCTCTGACTATTCCAAAATAAGCAAAGACGAAAACGTTGCAAATTCAAATTCAAATTGTGTTGATGTTATTTGCAACAACGAGGTATGCACTGATATTGAAACGTGTACTGATTCAAACCATTGTAATAATAACAATGTTTGCACCGACAATTCTCATTGTGTTGATAGACAATGTAATAATAGTATACAATCGGTACAATGTATTGATAGTGGGTATTGTATTGATAACGATACCTGTAGAAACAATACCTACTGTATTGACAATAATAACTGTATAGACATATCATGTAATAACTACACAAAATGTACAGATAATCTATTAAGTGGTTCATCTTGTAGTGATAACTCCTGCAATAATAGCAATTTATGTTCAGATGAAAACAAATGCATTGATCTATCCTGTAGACATATTTCTCAATGCAGTGATGAGGATTGTTCTGACTTAAGAAATTGCTCAGATAACGATCAATGTAATGATAAAAGCTGTAAAGATGAAACATGTGATAATCTTAATTGTACAGATGACTTATCTTGTATCAATAGAACATGTAACGATACTTGTTCTTATGCTCCAGGACAGTGTTCCAATGACAATTGCACACAACCTTCCTGATAGGAGAATTACAATGACGATATATAATGATAGATCTTTTGAAATTCACAACACAATAGGCAAGCTTATAGAAACAATCGCACATAGAAAAAACACTCAACTTAGTAAGGGAAATTTACAAGACTTAATGCTAACGATTGAGAGTTGCTTTTTAGAAAGTAATAACAATTCTGATTATTTATTCAGGAAAAAACTACATACAAATAGTATTTACAATACTGATGGTACTTGCGTTGACACAGCAGATTGTTTAGATAATAATACATGTCTTAACAAGCAAACGGTTTGTACAGATCAAGAAAAATGTACAGATGCAGCATGCTTAAATGCTAAAAATCAATGTTCAGACTCAGATTCATGCAAGGACAATGGATGTATCAATTCTGGCTTCCATTTACCAGAGTGTACAGACAATGAATGTGAAGACAATGAATGTTTTAATCAACCTCATTGCACTGACGAAAACACTTGTTCTGATTATTCAAATTGTACAAATGAACCTGAATGTACAGATAACCTATGTTCCAATTCAGAATGTAACAACAATAATTGTGCTAATTCAAATTCTTGTAATGACGTTGATTGTGTAAATCAGAAAACCTGTAGTGATAGTACAGGATGTTCTGAAATAAGATGTACTGATCTGACATCATGTGATGGGAGTTGCTGAAATGAAAACAAAAAACTGGTTCGTTAAGCTGAGTAGTATAGTCGTATGTGTAGCGTTGATATTGCTTGTTTCGAGATATGCTCATGGAGAAACAGAATTAAAAACATTGCCTATTCCCGTATATCCACCAGGTTATACGGCTGTACAAAAACCGTTTGCATTAACGTTAGAAAAAACAAGCTCAATAGAAATCCCTTCTCGAGAAGAAAAGATAGAGGGAATTCGCATTGACCTAACTTTTGAATACTCAGGCGAAGACGGAAAACCCGAATACTGTCTGTACCAACCTCCTTTCTATCTCATAGACACAGAAGGCATCTGGATTGATGCAAAAATGCAATGGAAGAATTATCATAGTTTTTACTTCACCAAAGGACATCCTTATACATCCGATAGCAATAGCTATCTTACTTTTCCTGTCACCGAGGAAATGAAAGGCAAAGAATTATACCTTGTCTTCCTCAACGGCTCAGATAT
>DAIMET010000094.1:0-4099 GCA_036725105.1 Calditrichota bacterium | reverse complement strand
TTTTCTTTGAGAGTTTCCTGTAGTTCTTCATCGGTAATTAATTTTCTAGCCCCCTGCATGGCGGATAAAAGAGTTGCTTCGTTGAATCGGGAGGGTGGTTTTGTTTCTTTTTCTTCGATTGTGGTGTTCTGAAGGTTCACTTGTAAGGAGTTTTTGAATCCGACGAATTGGCTGGATTTGGTTGACTCACCATAGATTTCTCGATATCCAGGTTTGATTAGAATTCGCTCTTTTGTTTCAAACAATTCTTCTGCAATGTTGGTGATGAAAGAAGTTTCCTGGTATTCCGCAGCAGGGAAGAAAATGGATAAAAATCGTCGGACGATCAAGTCGTAAATTTTCTTTTCATCTTCGCGAAGGGTGGATAAACTGGCTTTTTTTGTAGTGGGAATTAATGCAAAGTGATCTCCAACCTTGGAATCATCTACAACTCGTTTTGTGAATTTCATGGAATGGTCGAGACTCTTCGAAGCAAATGCTTCATATAGGGTCACCTTGCTCAATGTTTTCAGAATTTTCGGAAGCTCTGCCACCATATCGGTCGGTAAATACCGAGAATCAGTACGAGGGTAGGTAATGAGTTTTTTTGCCTCATACAGTTTTTGGGCAATCGAAAGAGTATGCGATGCAGTATATCCAAATCGCTTGTTTGCTTCTCTTTGAAGTTCTGTTAAATCAAATAGAAGTGGATGGTTCTGCTTTTGTTTTTTTACAGAGAAATGCTCGATGACACCCTCTTTGTTTTGTATCTTTTGAATCCGCTTTTCTGCCTCTTTTTTAGAGGCAATTTCATTGATATTAGAGGATGGATTGTCTTTTTGGAACCAATGTCCTTCGTACACCACTTTGGTTTCTTTTTGTTCAAACAGAGCAAAAAGTTCGTAATAGCTACGACTTTGGAATTCCTGAATTTGTTTTTCTCGCTCAACCAAAATAGATAGGGTTGGTGTTTGCACTCGACCGATCGAGAAAAGGTCGCCACATCGTCTGGTGATTGCACGGGTGGCGTTAATACCAATCATCCAATCAGCGTGAGATCGACATTTTGCAGCTTCTCCCAAGGAATCAAAATGAGAGCTGTCTTTTAAATCGTTAAAACCTTTTTTTATGGCTTCGCTGGTCATGGAAGAAAGCCAGAGTCTTTTTATGGGTCTGCGGGATTTTGAGTACTCAATGAGATTGCGAAAAATCAATTCACCCTCTCGTCCAGCGTCACAAGCATTGATAATGTTTTCGATACCCCGTTTTCGAATGCATGACAAAACTTCATCCAATTGTTTTTTTGATTTGAGAATTGGTTTTAGTTCAAATTTTTTGGGGAGAATCGGTAGCTTTTCCAATGTCCAAAATTTGTATCCTTTGTCATAGTCCTGAGGTTCTGCAAGTTCTAGCAAATGTCCCACTGCCCAAGTGATGATATATTGATCGGAAACCAGGGAGTTGTCTTGTTTTTCAAAGACCCCGAGATTTTTTGCTAGATCGCGTGCAACTGAAGGTTTCTCAGTAATGATAAGATCTTTCATAGCTCACCTTTTAAAAAAAAATGGTGGACCTGACGAGATTTGAACTCGTGACCTCCTCCATGCCATGGAGGCGCGCTCCCAGCTGCGCCACAGGCCCACACAAACTTGCTAGAGTATTGTAACGGATATTGTTAAAAATGCAAATCGAATTGGCAATTTTCCAATTTTGGATTTTCGTTTTTTTCCTGAATCAGGTAAATTTTTAGAACAACTTTTCTGTTATTTATATAATGGTAAGAGTGTTTTTTTTACAAAACAATTTATTTGCAGATTTCCATTTCGTAAGGAGCGACAAATGAGTGCTATGAATATTATCAAAGATGAAATTGTAAGCGATATCATGACCAAAAATCCAGAAAAAGTCTATGAAAAACAATGCATAGATGAAGTAGCATGCATTCTAACAAAAAAAGAGATCAATGCACTGCCAGTTCTCAACAAGGATGATGAATTGGTTGGTATCATTACATTGGGAGATCTTTTGCTGAAAGCTACCCGAACGCCACTGTTTGATATGTGGACAACGGGTATTTATGACAACACAGAAGATTTGCTGAAAGAGTATAAAAAAATTGTGGGCACTGATGTGAAAGACGTGATGTCTACACATCCTTTCACTGTGAAAGAATCCGAATTGGTATCCAGAGCAGCAACAGTGATGTATCGACGTAAAGTAAAACAGCTTCCGGTGCTAGATGATCATGGAAATTTGGTAGGTATCATTACTGCTCGAGATGTAATCAAACTCCTTTACGGAAACTCGTAGTCGTTCATTTTCTAGAACTGAGGTTGTTGTGAAAACAGAAAACAATACTGTAAGTCGTCTGATTCAAACGTTACAAAATTTTTGGCAGCAACAAGGCTGTGTTGTTCTTCCTGCATGGGATATGGAGGTAGGTGCGGGTACAATGTCTCCCTACACCTTTTTTTATGTTCTGAAAGATTCACCCTACAAAGCTTGTTATGTACAACCTTCGAGAAGACCAGTGGATGGACGATATGCAGAAAATCCCAACCGTGTCTACAAGCATCACCAAATGCAAGTAATCATGAAACCATCTCCGGATCATATTCAAGATACATATATTGAAAGTTTGGCTGCAATTGGTTTTCCCACCCAGGATCATGATATTCGATTTATTGAAGACAATTGGGCAGCCCCCACTCTTGGAGCCTGGGGCGTTGGTTGGGAAGTGTGGCTGGATGGAATGGAAATAACTCAGTTTACCTACTTCCAACAGGTAGGTGGAATTGAGCTCCCCATACCAGCTGTTGAAATTACGTATGGATTAGAAAGAATTTCCATGTATCTGCAAGATAAAAATTCCTTGTACAATCTTCAATTTCATGAAAATATTCTGTATCAAGATCTGCGAAAAGACGAAGAATACCAGCAGTCGGTATATTGTCATGAAAAAGCAAATCCTACCCGATTGCTTTCACTTTTCTCTCTTTTGTACGAAGAAGGAGAAATGTGTTTTGATCATCAACTTATTTGGCCAGGATATGAGTATGCATTGAAGTGTTCGCATATTTTTAACATTTTGGATGCACTTGGAGCTTTGTCTGTAACAGAAAGAGCTCAATATTTAGGCCGAGTTCGATCGCTAGCAAGAAAAGCGGCTACAGCTATAGTCAATACGCAGGAAGGAGGGAATGCAGATGCTTCGTGATGTACTGATTGAAATTGGACTAGAAGAACTTCCATTTGTCGCTATGAAGCAAGTTCTGGAAGAAATGCCCAAGGCTTTCTGCAAATGGCTTGATGAACAATATATAGTGCGAGAGGACGCTACTGTTTGGGTTACACCTCGCAGAATTGTTTTTTATGTTACCCACGTGGAACCAATGCAAAAAATACTTCCTTCAAAGGTGAAAGGTCCTCCTGTTTCCGTGGCTTTCAAGGACGGGAAAGAAACCCGTGCTTTGCAAGGTTTTCTACAAAAATGTGATACAGATCAATATGAAATTGAAACAATCCAAAACCAGCAATATGTTTTTTGTACGATGCAACCATCTTGTAAAACTGTTCAACAAGTTCTCGTAGAAGACTTCCCTACATGGATACAGAAATTTCCATTTAAGACGCAAATGAAATGTACTGGGTACCAGTTTGTCAGGCCTTTACGCTGGATTTGTTGCATGGTTGGAGACGATGTGGTTCCTCTTGTTCTGTTTTCTGTGCAAAGTGAATCTAAATCAATGGGTTTGCGTGGTTTTCCAACCATTGCAATAGATTCTGCAGAATCATACCCAGAAAAGCTTGAGAAGAACTTTGTTCAACTAGATACAAAAAAACGATATCAAACAATACAGAAATCTGTATCAACCTATAGTCCAGAATCCATTATTGAAAAAAATGCATACTGTACAGAATGGCCAGTGGTGTGTAAATCTTCTTTTTCTCCGTCCCTCTTGAATGTCCCAAAGGAAGCCATTCAAACCATGATTGAGGATCACCTCATTTGTTTTACTTTGCAAAAAACCGATGGAGATTTGCTACCATCTTTTCAGTTTGTGATGAATGGTCCCCGGGATGAAAACAAAGTATCTCAAGGATATGAAAAAGTTATTGC
>DAIMET010000093.1:0-4129 GCA_036725105.1 Calditrichota bacterium | reverse complement strand
CCTCGCCTCAAGCACTTGTTCTGCAAGTGCATAGCAGCTCTCGCATCAGTATTGGGAATTTAGCTCCTATCCTCGCTCCCAAAGTTCTTTGCTGCTATATCAATGGCCATGGAGAAGAAGCTACATGCCCTGCTGATGGTGGACCTGATGAGGATTGTTCAGCAGGAGAAGGCGATTGCACGAATTTCTGTCAAAGATCTAGAGATATGCAAAATGAATATGGGTATCTGCAAGATACTTATGTATACATCAAAATTGGATCTTGTGATATCGATGAAAATGGAAACTATTCTCTCAATACTCAAGATAAAGATCGTATGAAGAAAAACGGTTTCAGTGATAAACAGATTCAAGAACTGGGAGAAAAGGCTCAATATTGTAATGAACAAGGTGGTTCACATGTTGTTTGTTGGCCTGAATGGGGACCAGGAGGTACTTGTTGTTTAAGATGTACATGTGATAACTTTATCTATCTTGATAAGTATGGCAATCCCAATTTTGGTGGTACCGATAACGACGGGAATAATCCAGTAAGTAAAATTTGTCCCTAAGAAAGGAGTTACTATGAGAAAGCTTGCTTGTTTTTTGATTGTTATCTTTTTATGTGCAATTACCATATTTCCAATATCTGGAAAAACACAGAATGAAGTAGACCGCTATTCGATTTTAATCAATCTGAATGAAGCTAAAACATGGATAAATGATAATGAACTACCTCGCTATTCCTATCATCTTCGCATTGGACGTTTGATGATGCCGAAGGAATTTTATAAAGAAAATTTTTCGTTTCAAATTACTGAAGATTACAGCTCTGCCAATATGACCTTAACTTTGTCCTGTAATGAAACAAACATTCTTTTCTCCATCATTTCTCCATATGTTATCGTAAATGGTATTGAAAAAGAAATTGATTGTGCTCCATATTTCAATCATGTTGGTTCATGGCTTTTGCCGTTTCGTTTCATCTTTGAAGCCCTTGGAGGTGAAGTTGGTTGGAATGCAGAGACTCGAGAAATCACAGTGGAAGTTGATTTGTGATATGCTGTATCAGCACCTTGCCAGCAAACAGCATTTCCGAAATTAGTGGTTTATTGTACATTGATAGATAACAAAATGTAAATGCTTCTGATCCCAGAGAGGAGCTATTTAACTCCTCTCTGGGCAAACGATAATGTATATCGCTGTACTACCTTTAGCACTTAGAAAAGATGAATAAAATGAAACGTAACCGGTATCAATGGTTAATTTGCTTTCCGGTGTTTGTCATTGGCTGTGTAGGAGGCTAAAAAATGAAGAAATTCACATTGTTGTGCATTGTTTTGGTTGCTGCTTGCTTGTTTTCCTCTTGTACAATGGAAAAATCTTACTCTGATTCATTTTCCATTCCTATTGAGTCAGATTCACCCCATACAGTTTCTATGTATGGTTCAGACGTTAGTGTTTGTTCTTTAACCTTAGAAAATCCCCGTATTACCTTCTTTCATATCACAGACAATACAGAACACTCAGTCCAATTGGAACATGCAGTTCAATGGGGATCCTTTCTTTATGATGGAACTTGGTTGGGTGTGGATTATTCTGGATTCATGATGCTCAATACATCAAAACCAGAAAATCAGATTGATCAATCTCCGCAATACCAAGAGTATGTTGATGAGTTTTATGTTGCAGTATATCAAGATGGAATATCCAATGTTTCCAGTAGTTCTATTTCTCTTGCAAAATCTGGTATACTCCTGCCTTCCACAGAACCTTATAGTATTACGCATGTAGAAAAAATGAATCAAGATTCCTATCTGCTGCTGCTACAAGCTAAAGATGACAGTGTTTTGCTCTACGTAACGGCAGATGATGTTAGACAAATACAAACCCCCCAAAGACTAGTTGGCTTTTGTTATGTAGAGTCCGTTCTAACAACAATTGATGAACAAGCATTGGTACAATACAGTATCCCACCTTTGTTTCAGTACAAAAACGATCTTTCGGAATATCCTGTTCAGGGTTGTTTTGCTCTTCCTTATGTAACCAAAGATATTGATACCATAGACAATCAGCACTATTACGCTATATCCAACCAAATCCAGGAAGTGGAGGAATCTGTAGAACTGCATCAAGAGGATACCAAGAAATCATTACGACTAACTATCTTTCCCAGCTATCAAAATTCAACATTGTTTCGAAACAATGAGCATATCTATCGTAGTCAAATTGAAGACAAAACTCTTACTGTATCGAAAGTCAATCCATGATAGGTATGAATTGTAGATTGTAAATCAAGAATCAGAGGGAAGGTCAATTTCCTTCCCTCTGGTTTACAAACAAAGGGGTGTGGTTTGAATCAAATTGCATGTACTACTACGGATAACAATTTTGGCAATACGGCTATGCTAACGGATGGTTCTGGAGTACCTCAAGTTTTGTATCAATATGATCTGCGCACCAGTCTTTTTACTTCCATCAATGCCAACAACATTCGCAATCCCTTTACTAGCCTGGGAGAAGCAGGAGCTATCACAGATTCACTTACCCTGACAACCAATGTGGATTGGACGGTGTACGAGGGGGGAGTGAACATTGATACTAATATCATCAGCATGCTTGAATCTTCTGTTAAAAAAACTCTTTGTAATGTTACTAAACTTTATTTGCTTCCAGAATCACAAATCGGCTGGGGAACAGGTTTTAGCTGTTTGTGCTGGAATGGAAAGTTTGACCGAAGTCAAAGGAAAAAACTCCATGAAAAAATGAAACAATCAGGCGTCCCTGAATCTTATATCTCAGGAATCATTGATTACCTGCAGGATGAAATGAATAAGTGTTGTTCTAAGGGTGGAAAAGGCCTTGATGTAGGCATTGTCAAAAAATACAATGACGAAGATAAGATAGTTGGAGATGCTATATGTCAACTGGGAAGTGGTGAATCTTTGTTTGAATCGCTTATCACAATCATATAATACTAACAGAGGTAAAAATGAAAAAACTAAATAGAGTAGTGTTGATTGTCTACGTTGTTATACTAGCTGTAGCTGTTTTATCTTGCTTTTATATGACAAGATATTTTTTCCCTATTACCATAACCTACGATTCATCAAGTATTGAAAAATTAAAATTAATGGAACCAGTTTTGGTACGTGTAGAAAATGAAACCGGAAAAATCTTGTATTCAGATTTTCGTTATTACCCAAACGATTTAATATCTACGATCAATTCTTTCAATCACAATACTCCTTCCATAAGTGTTTCACCTAATAATACTTACCATATAGTGGTTGAAAAGAAAAATAACAAATGGATAGGAAAAAACGGTGGTACGCCAAATGAAATCATGAATATCATTGGATTTAAAGATGGTAACTTCAATGTCAAATCTTCAATATATGGTGTATCGCTAAATTGTCGCGTGAAGATTGAAATTGTCGATTCAGATACAAGCCTACTTTATGAAGAAGAGGGTTTTATCCCTCCTCTTCTTGAATTCAAAGAACATGGTACATTACCTAACGATACAAGAAAACTTACAGTTGTACTTTATAAAGATGGCTCCATAAAAACAAATATTCAGTCCACTCCGGTAAGGATTTCTCGGTAGAAAGAAGAACTTTGTGGATAGTACCAAAAAAGTAGACATAAGATAAACGTCCTGCTTCATAAAAAAAGCTGACCATGAGTTTTGATTCGAAAATGTAAAAAGTGAATAACAGGAGGAGAGAATTATTTTTGGTTTTCTCCTCCTAATTTCGTAGAGAATTGGTTTTCATCAGACAGTGGATACTATATTCTGAGAATCTTTTCTCAATGAATTGTTTAGTATGTACTTTTTTGGAACAGTTCACAACAGAATTTCGAGGTAAGGGTCTTGACAAAGCTGAAGAATGGTTATCTGCCTTGAATAACAAAGATTATTTTGGATGCTAATAAAAATTGGAGAATGCTATGAAAAATATACGACCAGTAACTTGTTTAGTTTTATTCAGTGTGATTTTTCTGCATTTTGCAGGATGTTCAAAGATTATACAAACGGAGATTCCCAATCAGGTTTGTGTAAAAGGTCCATTTGGTGGAACTAACCTGGAGGAATGTGACACGGTTATCCAACAGGATTCTCGTTTTGATGTTCTTCACATTGGTT
>DAIMET010000092.1:0-4138 GCA_036725105.1 Calditrichota bacterium | reverse complement strand
AAAGGAAAAAAAATTCTCTGGTGTAACTACTTCAAGAGAACTATCAGAGTATGTCTCTAAAAAAGTTTTACTCCCTTTTGACGGATTCTTACTCTTCCATTTAAATTCGTATCCATACAGTGCACCATCTTTTTCTTCAATATAGTCAATTTCTTTTTGATCCCAGGTTCTCCAGAAGAAAGAATTGGCAAAGATAGAGGAATACTCTAGTTTTTTCATTCTTTCGATAAAAAGAAAATTTTCCCACAATGAACCGACATCATTACGCATAGACAATTCGTTGAAATTAGCGATTAAAGCATTGCGGATACCGTTATCAAAGAAGTAATACTTCCCTTTTTTCGTGATTTCTTTTCGTAAATTTCGGCTAAATCCTCGTAAATTGAAGATTAAGAAAGCCTTCTCGAATAAGTCTAAATATCGCCCTACCGTTTTTTTATCAAGACCAATCGTCATTCCAATCTCTTGATGTGACACTTCATTACCAACTTGAAAAGCTAGAAGACGAAGCAAGTCATGAAGAACTGCTGAACCCTTAACACGCTCAAGTTCAAGAATGTCTTTTAACAAAAGAGAATGAACAATCTCATGTAAAATTTCAATCTGATCCTTTGTAGATGACTGCGTGATAACTTCTGGATAAGAACCAAAGATCAATCGCTTAGAGAGCTGTTCACGTAATTCAAACAGAGTATAGTGTTGATTTAATTCTTTTTGTGAAATCGGATACAATCGTAAAGTTCGTTTACGACCTACCAGCGGTTCGCCTATTTTGTTTTGTAGGTCAAACGACGCTGAACCAGTTGTTATTACTTTAAGAGAAGGATTATGATCAACCATGATTTTTAATCCATACCCAATAAATGGTACACGCTGCGCTTCGTCAATGACAAATAAGTCAACACCTTGAACTAGTTCAGATATGGATTGAATGCTTTGAGAACCAAGTGCTTTTTGTATCGAAATATCATCTCCAGAAACAAAACGGTAACGTAGTTTCGTGGTGTTTAAGTAATGCTGTATCAATGTCGTTTTTCCGACTCTTCGTGGACCATAAACGACGAGTACTTTTCCTGCAACTAAAAAGGAATCAAGATCATCATATACACGTTGTATTCTCATAGCATTATCTTATCATAATCCCCGTAATTGTCAAATTACGGGGATTGCAATTCCTCGTAATTAAGTGATTTGGGGGATTCTTCTCCTTTTTTACATTTCTCCGTTAGGGTGAACAAACCTCAATTTCTTCTAGAACTTTGATAGCTAGATCATCGGTATCGTCTTCGTGGATTTCAATAGAAGGGTAAAGAAATTTCCAAAGAGATGCTGTTGATCCTTTTGAATACTGCTCAAACAATTCTTTTTCATCACTGGTAAGGTGTTTCAACCATTCTTCCGTTACTTCATAAGAGGACGAAAGCTTTCGAACACTTCCTTCATGTAGTGCACACAAGACAAGTAAATAATGAGACTGGGCATTTTTAGCAAGCCATTTAAGTGCCTTTTGCAGAGCAATCCGATATTTCTTCATGGCACTACTAGAATGAATAAGGCCTAGAATAAACAGTGCGGTTGCTTTTGTTGCATCGGTATCTTTCCCAACAGATCCATCTGCATTTTGCATTAAGGCAGCATTCTGAATCGCTACACCCAAAGGCCCCATAGAGTCTGCTATCTGTTGAGAAACTAAATTCGCAGAATGAGTTGAACTTTCAAAAGCATCCACGGGGAGTTTTGCTAAATGACTAAAATCCTCTAATGATTGAAGTTTAGATCCATTTCTCATTCTCCTTGAGGGTGGGGCTGCACAATCCAATACGGTGCTTCCCAGGTCATAACGCGGAGCTCCCTCGCAAGGCATATCTTTATTCCAGTTTCGGGGAAGACATACCGGAATTTTTACCGACGTAGGCATCCCCTTTAATTTTTCTTCTCGTGGCATCACTGCCACTAAAGAAGTACATTGAGATAGAACACCATACTGAATGGAAGTTTCAACAATTTCATCTTCAAGAGATCGATTTCCAGAGGGTGAATTATACCGAAGAGTGGATTCAAGAAAACGAATTTTCTCCAGTGCCCACCACGAAGATAATTTCTCTGCTCCTTCAGAAATGACTTTTTCTACAATTGGCATAGAATCAGTTTTGTCCATCAGCTGGTAGTGAAAGTCTACTATATTGGCAGATTTTTCATTGGGATATTGTAACAAAAACTGGTATAATTCTCCGCTAAAAAGTCTTCTGGGAGGAGGAGGAAAGGCTTCAAGCTCTTGTCCAGTATTGTCTACAAACTTCACTTCTTCTAGATATGGACTATGAATGCGAGAAAACTGCCTGAGTACTTTATCATCAATCATTTCTCCAGGATAAATGTACTCTGCGATTCCATTTCCGGTTGTTGCAAGTGCATCTAAAAAAGATTTGTTGACAGCAGTATCAATACCAAATGGATAAATATGCACCTCTTTTTCGTGTGCTTTCACAAGTTTTAGAATATCATCTTCGTCTATGACTTGCCCATCTGTAAACAAAAGAACAATGTTATCTCTTTTTGTGTGTAATTTTTGAAGAACATATTCCAAAGGTTTGTAAATTTCTGTTCCACCGCTAGCAAAAATAGTGTCAATCCACTGATCAGCTTTTTCCAGGTTCATATCATGAAAAGGAATTGGTCGGTGTGATAAGAAGGAAAACTGGTCGTTGAAAGCCACTAACATAAACCGATCCTTTTCTGATAACTGACGAAGACAAAGCTTTAATGAAACTTTTGCTTGCTCTAACTTGATACCATCCATAGAACCAGACCGATCCAATATGAATACATACATTCGTTCTTTGTCTTCTTCAGTCTGGGGCATGATATCTGGTTTGATTTGGATCAAAGAAAATTTCTTGTCTGGCGAAGTAAGCATAGAAGCACTTTCTAAGTTAACACTCTCCAAAAGAGATATCTGGAGTATAATATCACTATCAGGAATTTCATTGGTTTTCGAGAAAGCAATATGAGCTTTGTGGCATTCTGAAGCAGTGTCACTGGAATTGTCAGAGATTAATTTTGATGGTAGAGAAACCGTTATGGGATGAGAAGGAGAAGAGATTTGATGAATAGGCGATAACATACACAGATCCAAATCCATCTGAAGTTTTGTGTTATTTGGAGCGATGTATGGCTGCTTTCGATACTCCTCTGGACCAGGGTCTGAAGAATATCGTGGTGCTATTACAGTGGGAATCAGCCAGCGCAAGGATTGACCCTCGTCTTCCCAAGATAATTCCTGCAAATAATGAATTTCCACCGTAACAGTTTCACCTGGGGCTATATTTCCCGCGGACAATTCGAGCATATCTTTCCCAATTGATTCTACAACAGCAGCAGTGTCACCATTTGCAATGCTTTCATCATACACTTCGTATGCATCTTCCGTTTCCATGATTTCACTATAGACAACTTTGTCTCCCATTTTCATGGTAAAACGATACACTTGAGCATCATGAGGAACGGGAAATGTATAATGAAATTCAACATTTTCCGACGATTGGTTTTGATACTTTTGTATCAACTGAACTTCTGCACGATTGTGCAAAAGTTGGCCTTTAACAAGAATAGAGGACAAACTAAATGGATTCATATTACCCTTCCTTTTTTTGATGAAAAAACCAGGAAACGATTTCATCAGCCTGTTTGGCTGCTTGCGTATCATCAGTTTTATAATGAAGTTCCAATCCTTTATTCAACAGTATTCGTTGCCAGCATACTCCCTGAGGAGGTTTTTCTAAAATTGTTTTTTTCATTAGAAAAGGTTCTTCCTCTTCTAAACAAATTTTAACTTCTTCCAGATTTAGCTTTTGGAGTCGTTGGCGTATCTCTTCCAGTGGTAAGAATGCCTTTTGCCATTTTTTAATCAGTAATATACGGTAATAGTGCTCATCGGAATATGTAGTACCTAAACCAGCCCCTTCAGAAGGTGGCAAAAGTCCTCTTGCTAAATAATAATGGATGGTTCGTCTACTTACCTTTAACGAATCAGCCAGTTCTTTGATTCGAAACGTTCGCATGGTTCGCACCCTTCTTTGTAAAAATATTTATTTCAGTATATTACACAACGTACCGGTGTCAAGTTTAAGAAAAAAAA
>DAIMET010000091.1:0-4150 GCA_036725105.1 Calditrichota bacterium | reverse complement strand
ACGAAGAGATGCGGTTGTATTTTGTCGGGTTGACGAGAGCGAAGGACGTTGTGGAGCTTTCATGGTATGAGAGGTCTTCTCATTCGGGGTACTACGTTGAGCCGAAACCGAGTCGTTTTCTGAAGAGTTTACCGAGATAACTATCTATTAAC
Organism: Calditrichota bacterium; assembly: GCA_036725105.1. Lineage (GTDB taxonomy): Bacteria > Caldisericota > Caldisericia > UBA6126 > UBA6126 > JAGLCW01. The sequence goes on along the minus strand of DAIMET010000091.1, from coordinate 3,998 downwards.
GAGTGGTTTAGAAAATAATGACCTCACCATTTGAGCTGTAAGACGTTTTTGCAGTACCTTAATGGTTTTATATCGAGTATGATTTTAAAATGCGTTATAGAGCGTGTAGTGTTTGTCTGTTTATGAGGGTTTCAGAAGTTACTTGAGATATAGTTCTTTGTAGAGTGTATCCAGAATTTAGGCAAATGAGCGTAACAGAAAGCTATTGAGTTACACTCGGAATTGAATAGAACTATAAAGAAACATTGATTTTGTAGGATTGGCAAACATTATTTTTTCATATCAGGAGGTTTCGGATGCTAAAAATTGGAAACAGCTATACCAATAACGATTTATGTAATGAATTCAATTGTTCACCACAAGGTGGAATAAGAAGTGTTATTGATAAATCTACTAAAAAGAGAAAAACGATAGTCCTCATTTCTAATCATGTTAAAAGTATTTACAACGATGAATGGGTAGACAATGTTTTACATTACACAGGTCAAGGGCAAGAAGGGGACCAAGAAATAAGATTAGGGAACAAAGCTTTGGCAGAAACATTACAAAACAACAGACAATCAATTCCTGATATTCATTTGTTTGAGGTGTTTAAAGAAAAACAATATACTTATATTGGCCCAGTTAAAGTTATTGGTTATTATGAATCGGAACAAATGGATAAAAATGAAAATTTAAGAAAAGTTTATATGTTTAGACTTTCTCTATTAAAAAACAAGCCCATTCAACAAATAGAAAACACCATAAAAAGTCTGAACTTGTCTGAATTAAAAAAGCTTGCAAATAAAAAAAGTGGAGAAACTACTACAACTACTACAACTACTACAGTTTACAAAAGATCACATTGGATTGTTGAGTACACAAAAAAAAGAGCTAATGGTAGTTGTGAATTGTGTGGAGAAAGAGCTCCTTTCGATGATAAAAAAGGCGAACCGTTTTTAGAAGTGCATCATATTGATTGGCTCTCTCAAGGAGGAAGGGATAATATTGAGAATGCTGTTGCATTATGTCCAAATTGCCATAGAAAAATGCACATTTTGGGCTCCCCCCATGATGTGAATTTTCTAAAGAAAAAAAAGAAATGAGTCTCCAAAGTGAAAAATCAAGAGTAACACAAAGTCATTGAGTTACACTCACGAAAACAGCACAAAGCAACACCAATATACACTCACAGCCGATTCTCCGGAGTCGGCTTTTTCTTTTGCCGTTTGTAGTGCAACACAATGATCTGAAAGGATAATATAAGTTACACCTATCCTAATGGTTGGAATTTTCAGAGATATTACACTGTAGCCCATAAAGAATACGATGAGGGACGGGTACCGGTTTTTCGTATACTGAGATGAAATTCTGCTGTTAGAATAGGTATAATTTTCGATACATAAGGACAGTTATGTATCTTTATCGTTGGTCCGGCAAGAGATCGGCCGCGGCATTTTTATGCAACTCGATACTCTGCAGATAGATCCTCGTTGTCTCAATATTCTTGTGTCTCAAATGTTTGGCAACCGCTTCTATTCCAGCTCCACGTTGTATAAGAGAGACAGCACAGGTGTGTCTAAGGTCATGTACGGTTATCTTGTTGATATCTTGGGTGAGTTTCTCGACTATCCGGTTGATCTGGAGATTCGTCATCTGTTTTCCAAAGCTGCGCGCAGTGGTGGAAATGAGGACATACTCTGAATCAACCTCCCAATGGCTGTACTCCTGTTTCAGCTCTTCCAGTGTCTCTACAACTCTTTTGTGCAGGTGTATCTTACCTTCGCCACCCTTTCCGTCAATCGTCAGGGCTTGTCCACGGTCTGTTATATCACTCCACTTGGCATTGACCATCTCAGATCGTCTCATACCACCGTAGACCCCAAATAGGATGATTAAGGTGTCCCTTAAGCTGACAAGGCGTGAGGGATTCTCTTTCACTTTGGCAAGGATCTGTTCAACTTCCCACCATTCCAGATGCTTTGGAAGTGGCTTTTTTCCGTGTTTGGCGGCTTGCTTTACGCTTCTGGCAACCGTCTCTTTGATGATGTTAGTGGAGAAGAAGTTCAGGTTCAACTCTCCGAGGTCGTATCCCATGATCTTGGCCTTTTCCAGAACAACGTCGTAGAACTTGCTGAGGGCTGCCTTCTTCCGGACAATTGTACTCTTGGCGTACTGCTCGCTTAATTCGTTGAAGTATCGTTGTGTTTCTCCAAAGGTTACTGCATCTATATTCTCAAAGTAGTGTATCAGATCTCTTTTGTAGGCCTTTGCCGTTGCTTCTGTCTTTCTACCGTGGACAAAAGCTGGGATTTCGTTTATCAGCAGTGTTTTAAGGTCCTGAATAGGAGCGGCTTCTATTGCTGTGCTCTGTGCTATCTGCAACATATTTACACCTCCGTTGTTTGTTATAGTCCAGTAATTGATTATATCATATATTCTGTTAATCCAAATATTGAAAGTGTTCAGAAAGAAGGTGTATCAATAAATGTATCGTTTTTCTGTTGGAAATAAAAAAGCCGACTCGTGAAAATCGGCTGTGATCTTTTATTGGTGTTGCTTTGTGCTGTTTTAGCGAGTGTAACTCAATGTCTTTGTGTTACTGTTATTTGGGCCTATTTAGTCCTTGCGATGCGAAAGCCTATGAAGTTGTAGCTGAAACGATATGGTACCCTTGAGAACCCAAGCATCGGGCATTCTTTCTTCGGTGGCATCACGGTAGGCATCATTTGTATATGTCATACATTATTTCAGCATACGTGTCTTTATCAATTTCTTTCAGCATCATTTTATAATTATAGGGTTTTAATACCCCAAATACATTAGCAACATGAACCTGGGAGTTTACAATATAGGTTCCTTTTTCTGCTGGAGACTCATTCACACTTGTGGCTTTATACGGGGCAAACTCCGCTGATTCTGGATAATCTAAATACTTCTTCAAGTATTCCTGAGATGTATAAAATATAAGTCGTTTTGTTGAGTCTATTTCATAACGAGATGGCCCTTCATCTGTTCCTGTTGCGCTTAATAATGCAACAGTGACTATTACGAATAAGATTGCTACCACCGTTCCTGCTATATATAATGCATATTTTCCGAAGTTATTCTTTTTATTTGGTTCGCTTTCCTCTGCTTGAAGAATAGAATTTACGGTTGTATTATCAAACCCTTGGCTGCGGAGTTCCTCTTCTCGTCTGACCCTTTCTTCTTCTGTCATATAATCACCTCCAGTATTTGTTTGTGAAAAAAAACTTATGGATAGTTAAAGACTACATGAAATTACCATTTTTCAGAATCTACAAACTTTCCGGAAGAATTGTATAGCTGTACTTCGTCCCCGTTGTTATTGTGGATATAGTTTGTTGACCAGATACGTCCCTCAGCCTCCGGCCCTGAATAAACCTTAAGACTTTGACCAGGTTTTAAAACACCGGATAGGATATGGCTTTGATTCCCCTCAACGCTTACCAGTTTCCATCCAGAAAGATTGACTGAAGAACTGCCGATGTTTTTTATCTCAACGTATTCGGCACTTGAATGAGCCTTAACATATGAAATGATGACATTTCCAGAAGAGGAAGAAATGTTTGTAGAATGCGATGTGTTATTTGAAGAAGTATCATACTGTGATTGATTCATACTTGTTTGCTGGGAAGTTTCCCCGTCTTTCCAAAGTCCTCTTTGTTTGTTTCTGGCATATGTTTCTGCTGATCTAAAGAGTGTCATGTATTCATTTTTAAACGAGAAGGCTGTATAGGCATTTCCATATCCATTAGCTATTAGATTCAGGTTGTGCAGTACCCAGGTATTACCAACTTTGAACCAAATATAGGCCAACAACCGATTGTATTTATCCCGTGGGTTCCAATCATATGTGAGATACACCGTTGATCCAACGGGACACATGGTCTTTGTGAAATTGCTGGCCTCTTTTCCGAATGCTTCCACAGGTTTACTTGGATGGACCGTTTCAGGCGTGTCTACCCCGATCATCCTAATACTTTCTTCTTTGTCAT
>DAIMET010000090.1:0-4165 GCA_036725105.1 Calditrichota bacterium | reverse complement strand
AGTGCAAACTCCAGTAAGGCTGACGAATGTAAGGTATGTCATTTGCGAGTGATTCTTCATATGGTATCAAAGGAAGACGAAATGGCTCCGTAGTTAATACAACAAGAGAATTGTCGATACTTGGTGCAATTGTTTGGTGATTGTTCAATGGAAATCCAATACCATCGTAATCAAACTTATTGTCTTTGTGTATGGGTATAAAATCGTATAAAAGGTTGACGATGCTAATCTTCGATTTGTGAGTGCCCCGATTGTATCGGTCAAATGTGATACCTCCATCTTTTACAATGACATCTGGTTTCAAGAATAGATTATAACAAAGGTGATTCCATTCTTCTTGCGGAATATCTTCCGTACATCGAAGGGTAATGGACACTATATACTCTTCATCCTTAACGTGTACGTCGTAGGATTCTATCACAAAACGGTTGTCTATGGAATATTTCTCGATCTCTTGTAAAGTGTCTTGCATCCATAGTGATCCATTGAAAACTCCCTTATTGTCTCTGTGGGTGTGAAATTTAACCATATCTCTCTGAAGAACAGTTCTTGGAAGTCTGACATCGTCATCATTCATAGATCTAGTCCATTTTCGGAAATACTTTGATCCGTAGGAGTGTGGTGTTAAATCTCCTTCTGAGTCATCAGAGATAAAGATTTCGTACAACAAAAAGTTTGTTATTGAATCTTCTTTTTCAAGGACAAGTCCAGGAAAAGAATAATTCTTATCCTCTTGACTAACACAGACTTCTACAACTCTGCTATTTTCCATTGGAAATGCTGGCATCTGGCGAGGGGTTTTTTGTGCGGGTTGAGGTTTCGGAAAACTACAATTGCTGCAAATAAAAAAAAGAAGCAAACACACAGCAACTTTACAATATCGGATCTGACCATTATTTCTCATGTAAACTCCTCTCACATTACCATCATTATCCTAAAATCATGATAAAGGAAATCAAACATGTCGGTTTCTCCTTTATCACAATCATCCTATCATTATACTTATTTCGGGGATTTTTTTTGAAAATGAATAGAAAAAACAAATGTACAAATTTCTTGAACCAATATTTTCCAATGGTATATTCTAAGAAAAGCATCTGGGGGTATGAAAATGATTCGATGTTGTCTACGTAAATATGTTTCTTTCCTTGTTGTTGTATCCCTTCTCTTTTGCTTCGGAGTCTCTGAAAACAAGGCAGGTTTTGCGCAAGAAAAACCTGATTGTAATGTTCATATTCGTAATCCTTTTACAGATCAATGGGAAAACATTGTTTTAAATGTTTCTGTATCGGAGACAATCCAAGAAAATGATTGGATTGTTGTTTTTTTTCCTTCCTTTTATCCCATACCAAAGTACTCAGAGCGTCAAACTGAAACTGGTGAGATTATTACAACCCAAGATACTGTGTTACAAAGAATAAGTGTGAATTTTCTTCCCTTAAATCCATTCAAAGAGCTTCCTGTATTAAATTATGCAGAAAACTCCATTGCTTTTCAAATGCCAGAAACACTGGAAGTGAACGAAAAAAAAGAATCACAACTGATGATTCGCTTATACTTAGAATCCGGTAAAGAAGAAGGAAGAGGGAGTTTTGGGATTTGGCATAAATCTTTCACCACCATTAAGTATTCCAACGAGATTGAATTTCTGAAAGAACCCGAAAGATTCTCTGATTTTTCTGTCAGCGTGAACAATCCTATATGCAACGAACCTACGGAATGGAATATCACTTTTACACATAGCAATACTTGGATACTCTATAAAAATCAAGCTACTCTTTTTCTTTCTTTTCAAAAAAATATGAAAATACCTTCATTCCCCGTTGATTCACGAATCACAGTAAATGATATCCCCATATACCAGGTAAAAGTACATGATAAGGGAATATCCATTACACTTCCCACCACCATATACCCTGGCGACAAAGTTCACATACACATTCCAGCTTCTTACGGATTTGGTTTTGGTATTGAAACTGGCACATATGAGTATTCAGCTCATATGGAAGTAGCTTCAATGAGAAAATATGCTCATCAAGTGTACCAGGGATCCTTTGAAGTTTTGCCAGGGAAAGCCTTTGTGAGTGCGAGTTCAAATACGAAAGAAGCAAATACGAAGTATACTCTTCACTGGTATAAGGACTCGCAAGAATCCTATACACCAGAAACGGTTGATATTCTTTGGCCACATGAGTATCCATTAGAAGAAGAAACAGGTGTGTACTATTCATGGAAGAGCTATGGATTGCCTGATAAAGCTATTCTTAATGATGGGATACTTACTATTCCTATGCCCCACGATCCTCCAACAAATGGTCTCTATTCCCTCTCTTTCACGCAATTTTTTGTTGAGCGAAAATCGTATGATTTTGTCAATCCTCCTGCGGATTCTCTTTCATTTGCATATCGATTTGATGTATCTGAAGACTGGATTCCCTTTTTACCATTACACCTAAAACCGCAAGGTTTACATCTTATGAGTGCATATATCTCGACTGTAATATCAAGTGAAGTCTTTCGATTTGATTGTACCTTGCACGCAGAAGAATTATATACATTGTTAACAGAGGGATTCATCGTACACGTACCCTCTTCCATTCAACTTCCCACAACCATTCCCGAAAATGGTATCTACATTTCAGGTTTAAGCACATCGAGTATATGTCCTCAGGTACAAGTCATTGGAAATAAATTTCATATTATGGTATCTCCAGATGATTTGAATCCCCGGTATAAAGATAGGGAAGAATTTCGCTTTACTATTCATGAAAAAGCAGAAATGATGTGTCCGACTACTTCGGGGAGTACTATACAAATCGGTATTGAAACAAATGCCACTGGATTTACCGATTGGACACAAAGCTGGGTGGTGCTTACACCCCAATCTTGTAGTTCAGTAAAACTTTCTGGGGGTGAAATAGGCAAGGAAGACTGGTATATACAACCGCCTGCACTTCATTTTGAAACATTAGAGACAGGGTACATCGTTTTGGATTCGATATTCATTCCTCTACCAGCAAAAGATATTCCTTTACTTTGTGGTCAGTATCATCAATATTTCTATGTATATGATGAAGTTTATTCATATCAGAATTTCCATCTCAAAGTAGACACTAAGAGTATTAGCTGTGAGATTTCTCAACCTGATAAAGATTGGCGCATTATGCCTCTGTCTAGTATAACAGTAAAAGGAAAAGTAAAAATACCCACTACAATTGAATATAATGAGTTTAAAAACATTATTGATCAATCGATCCAGATACAAGATAAAACTTGCATTGTTTTGCCCAGTGGGGAGTTTCAAGCAGAAATACAATTGCACAAAGGCAAAAATGAAATCACCATTTTCATTCAAGATTGGGCAGGACATACAAAAACAATCACTCGAAATGTATATTGCGGTTATGGTGTAGAAGTTCAAATTGGATCATTGGATGGATACATTAGTGGACGTAAGGTTACTCTTTCTACTCCACCAGTCATAAAAAGTTCAAGAGTTTTTGTTCCTTTGCGTTTCCTTGCTGAAGCCTTTGGAGCAGAGGTGCTTTACGATGGAAAAGCAAAGCCACCTCGTATCGAAGTAAGGAAAGCGAAGGATACAATAGAGCTATTCTTGGGACAAACAGCAGCCATTGTTAACGGAAGTCCAATCAATTTGGAGGAAGCACCATTCCTTCAAGACAATTCCGCAATGATCCCAATGTATTTTCTTGTTGATCTTTGGAGCATGGAAGCCATTTGGGAGCCAGTCGAAAGAAGGATAACGATCCTATTTCCACTCTGATTCTTATAAGAAAGGGGTAGGAAAGCGAAAGAAATGAAAAGTTAGTCTTGACTAAATATATTAACTATATAAAATATTGGGGATGAGAAACGTAAAACTACGGTTCGAAACCTATTGGTTGTAACAGTCTAAAGGACCGTAGAAAGGAGTATATATGCGATTTTTTGCACGTAGACAAGGCAGATGTTCTTGTGCACATCAACACTGCCGCCATGGAAGACACACACCCGGACAATGTTGTACTCTCTATGATTTTCCCAAAGATTCACAAGTGCAAATTGTGGCTATTCGGGGACCAAAATGCAACCGATGTCAATTGATTTCCAAAGGGTTTGTTCCCGGCACAACTCTTACCATATTGGAGAATACCCCTGGAAAAAC
>DAIMET010000089.1:0-4243 GCA_036725105.1 Calditrichota bacterium | reverse complement strand
GAATAGCTCAACCAGTTTGACTTTTTTGTCCAAGTAATAGGGGTCTGGTACAAAAAAGAAATCTAGAAGTCACACTCTTAAATTTAGAAATGGTAACTATACTGTAATGAGTGATCGTGTTTTTTACGACTGAACCATGAAAATTATGAACTCACTTCAACAAAAAGCATTTGATGCCGAAAAATTGGCATATTGGTTTTTACGTCTAAACGGCTTTTTTACAATCACTAATTTTGTTGTTCACCCAGACGAAGGACATCAACAACGAACAGATGTAGATATTCTTGGATGCAGATTTCCCTATCGAAAAGAGTTGTTGACAAAACCAATGGAGGATTACGATATTTTTCAGAGTATTGACAATAAAATCTTAATTGTTCTTGCAGAAGTGAAATCAGGCAGATGTAATCTAAATGGGCCATGGACACTACCTATAAAAAAGAACATGCAACGTGTTCTTTTTTCAGTTGGGTGTTTCCAAACGACAAATATTGAAGAAATAGCCAGTCATATGTACGATCAAGGTTTTTATAAAAACGATACATATATAATTGAACATATTTGTTTTGGAAGCGAAAAGAATTATGATCTATTAACCAGATATGAAAATGTACCACAAATAACATGGGATATGGTACTGGAATTTATCCATAATCGTTTTGAAAAATACCGACAACAGAAATCTGGACATCCTCAATGGGACGAATATGGAAAAATGTTGTGGGAAAAATCATTGAACTGCGATCAATTGGCATTCACAAATAGCGTATTAAATATTTCATAAATACTGATCCATGGAAACATTTGATTCAAGAAAAACCAATCTCTACGACTTACTAAAAGACATTCAAAAAGGTAAAATTCAACTACCAGATTTCCAGCGGGGATGGGTCTGGGATGACAATCACATCAAAGGCATTTTAGCCAGCGTAGCAAAATCTTTTCCTATTGGAGCAGTTATGCTGTTGGAAACAGGAAACGAGTCCATACACTTCAAAACAACACCGGTAGAAGGAGCTCATGTTCCGGACGGAGTAAAACCTGAATTACTGATCCTGGATGGGCAACAACGGTTAACATCTCTGTACCAGGCTATTATAACCAACAAGGTCGTTAAAACAAAGAATTCGAAAAGGTACGAGATAAAAAGATGGTATTACATAGATATGAAAATTGCCATGGATACGGATTCCGATCTTGAAGAAGCTATTTTCTCTATCAACGAAAATAAGATTATGACTTCCAATATTGGTCGTACAATAGAACTTGATCTGTCTGCCAGTGAAAAGGAATACGAGAATCTGATGTATCCTGTATCGATGATAGATGAGTACAGTACTTGGAGAAGTGGCTTTAACGAATTCTGGGAGTACGACAAAGAAAAAATGAAATTTTGGGATCAATTTGAAGCCAAAATCATCAATAACTTCAATCATTATATGCTTCCTGTAATCGAAATGAAAAATACGAACCCGAAGGAAGCGGTTTGCCAGGTTTTTGAAAAAGTCAATACCGGAGGTGTTTCCCTTTCTGTTTTTCAGCTTTTGACAGCAACTTTTGCCGCTGAGGAATTTGATTTGAAAAAAGATTGGATGGATGTCAGGGCAGCGTTTAAAGAGTATAAAGTCCTCGAAAAAACAAGTGATACAGATCTGATCCAATCAATTACTCTTTTTTCAACTTACCAATACCGTAAATATCTTGAGAATGCAGGTCTTACTGAGAATTTACCGGCTGTAAGCGCTAAAAGGAAAGATATGCTAAATCTGAAATTGGAGAATTATAAGAAAAACCGGGATAGAATTGTTGCAGGCTTTATAAAAGCTTCCAAGATCCTTGTTGAAAATCATATATTCAATTCAAGTGATGTTCCATATACAACCCAGTTGATACCTATGTCTGCTATATTGGCACAACTGGATAAGAATATTGATAACATGGGCAATAAAGCCAAATTAATGCAATGGTTTTGGTGTGGAGTGTTTGGAGAATTGTATGGATCGGCTAATGAAACGCGCTATGCATTGGATATTGTACAGGTGGTGGATTGGATCATGCATGACGGAGCCGAACCGAAAACCATATATGATGCCATTTTCTCACCAACACGACTTCACACATTACGAACCCGAAACAGTGCCGCTTATAAAGGTGTTTATGCTGTTTTAATGGATCAAAACACCAGGGACTGGCTCTCAGGTACAAAAATCGACTTCAGCACCTATTTTTCTGAAGCCATAGATATACATCACATCTTCCCGGTTGCCTGGTGTAATAAAAACAATATTTTAAGAGAGGATTACGATTGTATTATCAATAAGACGCCATTGTCATGCAGAACTAACAGAATAGTCAGTGGCGATGCACCGAGTAAATACCTGGATAGGCTAAAGAAAAATGCGGGAGTGAATGATGTAGAGTTTGAAGAGATATTGATGTCACATGTAGTAGATCCACAATACATGTACAGTGATGATTTTTATGGATTTTTCAACCAAAGAAAAGAAAGCATACTCCAAAAAATTGAAGAAGCAATGGGCAAAACGATCAACCGAGATCAACAGAAAACGGATGAAGGGGAATATGTGGAAACAGAAGAGTACGATGAATAATAGAAACTATTGAGCGTAAGTACGTTATATTAATAACATGAAAAAATATTATTATGGGGAAAAATGACAGTTCATTAACAAGGGTAAAGCCTTTATTTGATTTTATTAATAAAGATGAAGTAAAATTAAATCAATTATTTGAACTATTTAAACACGAAAAAATTGAAATAATTAAAAAAGGAAGCATTATAGAGTTCAAATATGGAACTAAAGAAAAAAGTATCCCACCCTCAAAATCACGATTACTATGGATGCTTATTCATTTAGATATATTAACCCGAGTAAAGGACTATGGAGCTAATACAAAAAACTCAACAACTTTTACCAAACGAGAACAATTATTTAAAGGTCATCAAGGAACATTATTTGAAGCCATAACTAAAATTTGTAAAATTGGTAAACTTCCCAAAACAGCATGGTATATTTTTGAAGGCCATACAAAACCTGATATTTACATTGAAACCACTGACAGCATTTTTGTTGGTGAAGCTAAACGGACAGAAACCAATATCACAACAACAACTGTATGGTCCGAGAATAGAGACCAATTAATCAGACATATTGATGCATTGTTAGATCAAAAAAAGAAAATATATTCTTTTTATATCTTAGACAAAATAGAGTTTGGTAAAGGTATATATTCCCAAAGAATGGGACAGTACCGTGATGAAGAGTATTTCAAAGCCAACCTACCACACAGAGATGATAAATTAGTTAAAAGAGCAAAAGAATCATTTATTGGATATATATTTTGGCAACAGATTGAGAAACTTTTTGATATCACCTTCCCGGATACAATCTAGTCATTAAAAAAATCAGAAAATATATTACTAAACCACCATGTCAAACGCAGATATCTTTCTCGACTACTACAACAAAATCGACAAACATCTGATCAAGAGTGAAGGTTCCCTCCCCCAAACTTGCTATTCCCAGAAAGTAAAACAATCAACGAACAGGGTTGTACAATACTACAAGGAAGAACTTATTACTCTGGGAGAATTGCGCAACGCCATTGTCCATAACCCAAAAATCGGAGGGCAGCCGATAGCAGAACCTCATCCCAGTACAGTGGAACGGATCAGAAAATTATATGAAGAAATAACCGCTCCACCGAAAGTTTTTCCAAAATTTTGCTGTAATGTACTTGGCGCCCGGGAAGAAGACTATATCAATGAGATTCTCATTAAAATGAAAGAGAATTCCTTTTCTCAATTTCCGGTTTACAATGAACAGGATGCAGTTGTTGAACTTATCAACAGCAATACGATTGCACGTTGGCTTTCAAATAACTTGGATAAAAGAGGTGGTGTTTTAGCAGTAAACGTAAAGGTAAAAGATCTTATCCCTGAGATCGAACACACCAAAAATTACGGATTTATCAAGAAACAAGCGTCTATTTATCATGCATACGATATGTTCATAGAATGTATTCAGAAGAAAAAAAGGAACCTGGATGCACTTTTCATTACGGAAAACGGGAAATCAAATGAGTCAATTATAGGGCTGATCACCATTCAGGATATCGCACGAACGGACGTGTTTTCTGCCCACAACTAATCGCCGGCCCCGCCTCGGCCCCCAACTCGGCCCGCCCCCAACTCCTTCCAACCCCGACACCTTTTGTCGCA
>DAIMET010000088.1:0-4264 GCA_036725105.1 Calditrichota bacterium | reverse complement strand
TTACGATTCATCAAACATGTTCTGAAAAACAAAATCCCGAAAAGGGAACTACCTCAGAAAAAACAACTGAAATAACTTTGTTCTACCCAATACCCACCGAAGACGCCGTTCCTTTCTGTCCTCCAGTCCTTCCACCCATTGAAATTCAACAAGGGTTACTGGGAAAAACGGACCAATCGACGCCAATTCGCACAAAGGGCATCGTTACGAAAGTCAATGAGAAAGAAGAACACTTCTGGGTGGAGTCATTTTTCGACGTTTACTACCGCGTAGAGTTTCCTGAGCGAACGATAGAAGTTGAGCTGGATGATCATGTAGAAATAACTGGTACCCTTCAGGGGGAGACTACGATTATTCCAGAAACAATAGAGATTCTTGAAAAGAATTGTGCAATCCAGATCACCGACGTCGAATCCAAAACGCTTTGTCCAACCTGTTTTACATGGGATCATGCCAAGGGTGGATATGCAGAGTATATGGATGTGGAATACGTTTTGTCCAACACTGGAGATATCGATGCTGGGATCATCGTTTCAAGTACAGTAGACCAGATACAAGGATCCGTTGATATTTCTATAAAGCTTGCGTGGAATACAGCATCGTTTCCTCTTCCTGTAGGCTCTAGTTACAATTTACAGGGTGAAATCGTACTTGAAAATATACCCGAAATGATCCCTGAAGATCAGCTTTTTGAAATCACAACCACCTTTCTTATCTCACCAGATCCTTGTCCAAAAACAATTACGAAAAAATTCCAAATTCGCTTATGTCCAACAAAACGAGAAGTACAAGGTCGACTTTCTTTTTTAAATGCAAAGGGAAAAGAATGCGGTATCGGAAATACTCTGATACGCTTGTATCTCCGGTATGAACCGCAGTGTGGGCATGATCGCTCACTGACAGTAGAAATGGATCCTATCCCAGGTGTGCATGCAAGTGCAAAAAATGGAATTCCCCACTATTCGCTATATTTAGAAACCAAAACCGATGCAGATGGTTTTTTCCACTTCTCTTTTATCGACAAGGATTGCGATCATCGCTACCGAGTGATTGCGATTTTTCGAAATGATCAATTGAACCTCAGTTATAACGACTGCTCGAACACTTTTTTTGCGATGGGAGACATCTCTGGCACTCAAGTACCTTGCAAAGAAGTGGAATATATTCGAAACATCTTTATTGGGCAAGATACCGACTTACAGCTACCTTCCGACTTTCCTCATGATGGAAGATCCATGGCACAAATCTATTGCCACATGCAAGAATGTTTTTCTGTCTTCGATTCACTGGAATGTGATGGTACTCCGATGATTCCTGCCGCCATGAAACCTCTTTTGGTATGTGGTTTCAGCAATACAAATGGCACTTTTTACCAATTCACTCCGACAAAAAAAATCAATATTGATCAAGCAGATAGTGGTATTCATTCAAACAATCGACCTCACAACAGAGAATGGCATGAGTTTGGACACTTCCTTCACGATAGTTTGATGGGGCTGCAGCTTCACGCTGGTGATTTGAATCACGAAGGATATCGAAACCCAACATCGCATGATTCGTTTGCAGAAGGATTTGCTGAATTCACAAGTTTGTTGATGGCAAAAATGATGCAGAGTCGTAAAACTTGCTGTGACGAATATGCCGGACTCCCCAATGGAATCTACAGATGGGGTGGCGGAGCAACAGATATGGAAAATGATCGCAACCATCACGCACGCAACGGTCAATATGGCTATTTTGATGCCAGTGGGAATCTAGTTCCTGTGCCCATCCAAAATACCCATGTAAATGCTGCAGGACAACTTACAGATGCTCATGGTCACAACATTATCATGTATCGATCAGAGGAAGAATTTGCCGTCGCGTCTCTCCTATTGGATTTAGTCGACAATGCAGGATGGTATGACCGTGTCACACCGGATGTTGTCATTCACGGCAGCGATGATGATGGATTTTCCCTGCCCAACTGGAGAGATATTTTTTGTTTGATCCAAAAAGAAAAACCAGACACCATAAAAGACCTTTATGATCAACTGAAACAAAAGTTTCAAGGCAATCAGAATGCTCTCCAGAAGATGAATGCAATTTTCGTGAACCAAGGATTTTTCGAAGATCGTAATGGCAATGGAAGACGCGATGCAGGAGAAGCAGTTGGTTCTACATATCGCCCTGCAATGACCTACTATTGGCAAGACAATCATGGTAATTGGGTTCCCAACCCCATTCCTGCGATTCCGTCAAGACCAGATCTACCTGTAATTCCAGGGTCGCGCATCCGAACCTATTTTCTTTCCGATGAAGGACAAGAAATTTCACAAAAAACAGTTGAAATAACAAGTTTCTCGCTAGATAGTACCGTCTATTTCACCTATGAGCAAAATGTCTTCCATGGCTCTGACCTATACATCTATACTCCTCCCAATTCCAATCACTGGCTTCGAATAACCATTGCTGGTGGAGCACAACAAGTTTTACTCCTTTCTACACAAGAAATCTGGGATTCCGTTGTAAGCAAGAAGCCTTATATTACAGAATTTACGTGGGATATCCGCGAAAAAGAAAAACCCTCGGTGTGGCATGTGAAATTGCAACCGGAGGAAAAAATACAATTGATTCAGAATCAAACGCTAAATGGGCAAATCGTATACTGGAATGAATCCTCCCAGATTGAAGAAGTGGAACTTAAGGTAAATCAAACCTGGTTTGAGATGACAAATCCCATGTTACAGAAGAGTAGCGGAATCATTCATTTCTCTGTTGATGGATCGAAACTACCCGTAGGAACCCATCAGGCTATTTTGTCTCATCGCCAGAATGGCAACATCATTGACTATGTGGTGTGCGTTGAAATTCTTCCCAGCAAAAGAATCATATCGTTGACGATTGGAGACAAGAAAGCCTACGTAAATCAAATAGAAATCGTTTTGGATGCACCCCCTTTCATTCAACCACCCGGCAGAACTATGGTGCCTCTTCGCTTTATTGCTGAAGCTTTTGGAGCAAGCATTGATTATGCTCCAAAAAAGGGGATTGTTACGGATGTCATGATACTTTTTGAGTGTATCGATATACATTTGTACATTGGAAAGAAGGAAGCACTCATTATGGATCAACCAACTACTTTGGATGCACCCCCCTTGGTTGTAGGAGGAAGAACCTACGTTCCCCTACGATTCATTTCCGAAGCATTTGGTGCAGAAATTGATTGGAATAGCAATGAACAGAGAATTACCATAACCCGAGAGGAGACTTGATCAATCAAGTTTTGTTTCCGAGTAATGGGTAATCGTGTGTTCTCATGATGCCAGTATAGGGTGTTACCAGATTCTTTAAAAGAACGAGCTAATGATGTTTCAAAGATGTTTACGATTTTAACATGCATTTTTCTCTTCCATAAGCTTCAATAATCCTTAGTTTTAGTTGTTCGGAATAATCGTCTTCATATAAAATGGAAAAGACAATATCGTGTAACAATTTTTTGTCTATCCTAGAAGCGGCAAGCTGATATGACACAGACTCCATTTTTTCTGCAAATCTTTGGATTATAAAAAGATAACCATTATTCAAAAGAAATTTCATTCCCAAGGCAATGGCTATTCTTTTATTTCCATCCTGAAAAGAGTGGCTTTTGTTTGCAACGTAAAACAAGTGAGTTAATTTATCAGTAAACGTGGGGTAATACACATCGTTTTATATCTGATCCAGGCAAGCTGAAAGTGAGTTAAGGTTTAGTATTCCATCTACACCATCACCACTGATTTCCATAGTTTTCTTATGAATTTCAATAACCTCATCAATGGTTTTAATGTATCGGATATCACTCACTGTCCTTTAACCTTTTAAAAATATCTTTTGCTTTCTCCAACTGTTCATCGAAATTCATGCTTTGATCACCTATAAACTTGTTAAAATCTTCGGGACTTATGGATTGAATATAATGCTCCAATCGACGATGAAAGGCATCACGAAAATGTAAGTCGCGAGATGCCATTTTTATACGGGCCTTTTCTACATGAGGTAATCGAGAAGGATGAGATGCAAATTCATTGAAAATCGCATCAACTTCCTTTGGTTTGAGCTTTCTTCCCAAAGTATTGCTTTTTTTCTTCATTTCGAATGCCAATCCAGTCTCAAAAGAGGCTATTAAATCTAATACTTCAGCATACATTGTTTCCCGTATGTTATCTTTTTCTTTCAGCTTAAGAATCTCTTTGTACTCTTTCGCTTTCTCTTTAAAAATGTATTGATAAATTTTGTCGGTATA
>DAIMET010000087.1:0-4318 GCA_036725105.1 Calditrichota bacterium | reverse complement strand
CTAGAATGATAATACTACACAAAGAAATTGGGATCCACTTGTGTTGAATCCCCCAATTCTTTTTCATTTTTCACCTCCTTGGGTGAAAACTGGTTAACCTTTTGGTTATTCTAGAGTGACTAAATGCAAATATATTTTTTGTACGGATTATCTTCATGATATACAAAAAATGAAAATTGCAAGAGTAAAAAGGTTACAAAATAAAAAAGAATTTGTTTTCACTAGTTGTTCATTTTATAGACATGGTTGAATTCTCTCATTATAATAAATTCAACTTCAAGTTTCTGTTACAACCCTGGGAGGTTTTATGGATAAGCTAAATAACGTTAAACTCGGTTTTCTTTATTTCTTCGCAAACGATTTACCTTCGATGCGACATTTTTATACCGATATTCTAGGTCTCAATGAGTGTAATTATTTCGAAGATAGCCAATTTGGGTGGTTATGCTATCAAATGGAAGGTTTTCAGATGATGTGGTTTCGATCTTCTACAAAGATTCCCATTTTAAACGATTGGGCAGATCAGCCTGGTTATAGTAAGGGAATTCTTGAAGTTCCTTCTTGGTCAATCCAAATGAATGAAACCCAATTCCAAGATACAATTAATACAATTAAGGAAGAGGGTTACCCAATCTTTCAAGATGCTCCAGAACTTCGACAAGATTCTTACTGGGGATTCACTGTGAGAGATCCTATGGGTAATACAGTTGAATTGTATTACATACCCAAGAAAACAGAGATAAAATAGAAAAACCTATCTACACAAGCATAGCATAAGGTTTGATGAATACGATTCGATTCATCCTCTATGATAAAGGTCTTACCTCAAAAAAATAGTATAGTAGTCCTAAAACTATCAGGATGGCTAATACAACAAAGAAGATCTTCCAGAAGGATTTTGGATAATCGCCTACGATATGCCCACTATCACCATTTATGAGAACCTGGTATGTTTTTCCTTTGAAGTAATACGCCATGGTATAGACGGGGAGAAACATAAAGCGGTAATACTCGTTGCTCCATTGTATCCACAACCTTACATTTCTCACCCGATCGTATGTTAGACGAACTTTACTTTCGACCATACTATGCAATACACCTTTGAAGTATTCCTGGGCTTCTTTGTAAGCGTCATGGATAGGAATATTGAATATTTCAGAAGAAAATCCTGTAAAAAAATCTGCATGAAAGGAAAAGGCATTTTTCAGATTGAATCCCCCAAGAATCCGGAGTAAATGATCGGTTATGCTCTTTGTGGCACGTACAATTTTGTCCTTAAAACGATGAGCAATGGTACCACTAACAGGATACCAATCGGTTTCAATGCGGGTCTTTTTTTCACCATTCACTTGGTATTCTACGCGGCGATCTTTACCCCCATCTGCTTGATATTTACAATCCGCATCAGCATCAAAAATCCAATAGGGTACGTACACACCCATGATTTTTCCCGATTGATACAGATTTTTTAGTGCATTAGGAGCAAACCATTTTCCTTTGATCCATTTGCGAAAACGACTTTCTGCTTCATGCTGATCAATCTTAAATGGACAAATTCCATCAGGAGGAAGAGATGTAACGGCTTTTTCTGACAACACCACTGGTGATGCACAGTAAGGGCATTTACCTGATGTTACATGTGTATCAAATTCAATCGTTGCTCCACAAGAAGAACAAACAATAACGCTAGCTGTGTGTTCGGTTGGCTTTTCAACCGTATCATAATCACTGATTAAATGTTTGGTATTAGCTTCTTGCTTAGTAATCGGATATTCTGTCTCGCAATTGGGACAACGTAAGTTTTGTGTTTGAACATCAAACACAACTTTGCCACCACAATTTTTACAGGTGTATTGATTTGGGTTCACTTTCTTCTCCTATTTCAGTTTATGACCGCAATTGGGACAAAACTTGGATCCGTCATTTTTCGTACCGCAATTGGGACAAAATTTTGGAGTGGCTTCACTAGAAGAAGAATCTTCAGTGTTTTCATTTTGATTTTCAGAACCTTTTTGGGTTTGTTCTCCCATTTTTTGGCCCATCGCCATTCCCATCTGCATCCCAATCACACTGCCAGCAACACTGCTAGCACTTGACTCTTTTCCCAAAGAATCCGCCATGGAGATTTGTGTATATCGGTCTACATCTCCTACCATGCTTTGACCAGCAGCTTTGTGTTGCATTCTTTGGATCTCTTCAGGATAGCTAAAGCTGGAAATGTTGAAATTGGTAATGGCAATACCGATTTTTCTCATTTCCATGTCTAAATCTTCTCGAATTCCCTTGGCGATGTCAAACGAGTTGGCTTGCAGGTTGAACATATCTTTGCCTTCGCGTGAAATCCACTTCATTAATAACTGATCCAGCATCGCAATAACACGGTCTTTTAAATCATCAACATGATATTGATGTTTTATACCCGCTATTTTCTCAATCAAAATGTTGTGATCATCTATTTTGCAATCAAAGGTACCGAAAGATTTAATTGGCATGCCCCCCGGTAAACCTGGAGCAGGGATATTAATGGGATTTTTAGTTCCCCATTTTACGTTGATTTCTTTGGTGTTTGTAAAAAGAACCTCTGCTCTCATTCCAGAATTGAAACCAAACTTAAAACCTTTCAGTGTAGACAAAAAGGGAACAATGTCAGATTCAATATCATACTCACCATCATCGGCAAAAATACCTTCGACTTTCCCATTGTAGAGAAAGATTGCATCCTGTCCTGGTTTTATGATTAAGCGAGAACCTTTTTTTATCTCGCGATTCGTCCATTTCCAGAACAAAACATCATCTCGGTATTCTTCCCATTCTACTACATTAGCAAATTGACCAAACCATGCCATAATAACCCCTCTCCAGATTGTTATTTACAGATTACTACAATCCTAGTTCTTTTTTCAGTCTTTCTAAGTCATCTTCGACTACAGGGTTTTTCTCGTTAGACTCGGAATACTTCAGTGTTAAGGCATCAATGGTGTCTTCTTTTGGTGTATTTAATTCTGCCATAGCATCGGCTTCGTCAATCAGACGTTGTGCTTTTTCATTCATGGCTTCAAATATGGATGCACTATTACCAACTCCAATTTTGGAAGCCATTGAACTCACTTGTTGTTTTGCTTTAGCAACTTTCATCTTGGCTTTGATTTCACCTCTGCGTGCGTTCAGGTCTTCAATTTCTGCATTTAACTTGTCATGCATAAGTCGCATTTTTTCTGCATTGGTTTTAGCAATTTGATAGCTCTGCTGATAGGCAGCGAGTTCGTTTTTCAAGTAGTCTTTTTTCTTCAAAAAAGCTCTGGCATCATCTTCGTTGCTAGCTAGCAGTGCCTTTTTCGCATAGGCATCCATGGTTTTAATCTCTTCTTCGCACTCTGCAAGGCGTCTTTGTGCACTTTTTTCCTCGGCGATTACAGCAGCAGTTTCTGCTTTTACAGTTCCTAAATCTCTTTCAAAGTTCCGAAGATACTGATCAATCATTTTCTCTGGATCTTCAGCTTTGTCCAGTAAAGCGTGAATGTTTGCCTGCATAATGTCTTTAAAACGTTCAATAATTCCTGCCATTTATGGCCTCCCTATCCGCACTCTGAAAGTGCCTGGTATGATGTAAGATTACAATAATATTGTTATACTTTGTCCTGATCAGATTTGCAAGTTTTTCATGTACAATTTTATGTGCCGATAAACTTTTCAACCTATTTTTTGTATTTATTACTATAAATCACAGAAAATGAATTCATCGCCAGTTCACGACAAGAGGGTAGTTTCTAAAATCTGGTAAGATTTCATATTCTTTTTGAAGCAAAGCATATTGCCATACATTGCGATACTTACCCTTTGCCCATAAAGCCTCTTTTAGTATGCCTTCTTTGTGCATTCCTGCTTTTTCGATCACTCGAGAAGAAGCAATATTTTCTTCAAAACATCTTGCTTCTATGCGGTGAAGGTTTAAATGTGTAAACCCAAAGTGAACTAAAGACATCAGGGCTTCTGTTGCAAATCCTTGATTCCAATGCTCCTTTGCAAGACAGTATCCTACCTCTGCTTTTTTATGATACACATTCCACCAAACAAAATCAGCTGTACCAATCAGTTCACCAGTTTCTTTAAGTGTTACACCCCAGCTAGCAGTTTCACCATCTTTATACTTATCCAGGTTAATTTGAATAAAAGCAAACGTATCATCCATAGACTTGTGTGTAGGAAACAAAACATAACGAGTCACTTCTGGATCGGATGCATAGTGAAAAATGGTATCTGCATCTTTCATAGAAAGCTTGCGAAATGCAAGTCTTGGACTGGTCATTCCATTCCAGTG
>DAIMET010000086.1:0-4319 GCA_036725105.1 Calditrichota bacterium | reverse complement strand
ATTCATCTTGCTCAATGTTCAAGGTATCTTTCGAAAAATAGAATTCAGAAATGCTGGGAGGAACATCTCGAAGAGTATCTTTCCAAACAATAAGCGGTAAGTGATGTTGAGAGGGAGAACTACCAAGTGAAAAAGCGTTCTGGATATCAACCCAGATTGCACCCTCGTATTTGTTGTTAATGAAAGCATCTTGATTCTCTTGAATTGTGAGTTGGATTTTTATGGTTTCACCAGCTTTAATTGTAACTTTTTCATTGGATAGACTCAGTGAAACGGGTTTTTCAGGCATAGGTAAATCTTCCAAATCAAGTTGTGTTAAAATGCAATCGAAGATTTCAGCTGAGAGCGATAATGTTACATCTTGATCAATAATATTTTTGATTGAAATGGTAATGGGTTGATTAAATTGTTCATTATTGCGCATGATGTAGGGGGGGCTGATTTCAATGGGGCTGGTAATAGCATTTTGAACATTGACTTGGCCAGCTCCTTGCAAAAAGTAGGAAATGTATTGTCCATTTACATAGTTTTTCAATAAATCAGATGAGTGCATGAAAATATTTTTAATGCTCTGAGGTTTCCAATTGGGGTGTGCTTGTTTTGTAAGTGCAACACATCCTGCAACAAATGGAGTAGCCATGGATGTACCATCCCAATCTTCATATTTGTTATTCAACACTGCAGAATTTATTTGTTTGCCGGGTGCACATATTTCGGGTTTTAGAATATTCTCATCAACAGAATAGCTTGGTCCGGTGGAAGAGAAATCGGAAAAAGTGATATCGGAAAGCATAGGAAATGAAATCTGATATGACTTGCTTAGATATTTCTGAATGAGAGAAGCTTTTACTCCCGAAATAAAGATGCAAGGAATAAATTCAAAATCATCTGGTTTTTCACCTTGTTGTGTGTTAACTAGAATTCCACCAAATTGTTCCTGTTCGTAGTTGTAGATGATACAACCAATAGCACCAGCTCTTTTTGCATTCAAATTTTTCAATTGGAATGAAAGACCATTGTCTTTTGGTCCACGAGATATAAATGCGATGTTATTCTTTACAGAAGGTGGGAACTCATCTTCTCTACCAAACCCACAATCAACAAGTTTCTTATTCTTATAGAAGTTCGGTTCAGTGGGAAATGAAGGGGAATAACGAGCTCTGTAAGCATTGGTAGGAATTTCTTTACCATCTTCAGTAATAAATATAAACGACTGATGAAGTCTATCATCAGATGCTGATACCTGAAGAGTAAAATCAAAGATACCAGGAGCATCAATAGGCCATGGATTCTTTTTATGACGTGTACCCGCATTACCTGCAGCAGCAACTACCATTGTTCCTGCTTTATTTGCATTAAAAAGAGCATCGTAATATGGATTGCCAGAAGCATCAGAACTACCGTCCGTAGCATGACCTAGTGACAGGTTGATGACGTCACATTTATCTTTCACAGATTGTTCAGCAGCTTTAATAATATTGGCTGGATTTGCTCCGCCACCTTCTCTAGAGAAAACCTTGTATACATAGAGATCACTTTCGGGTGCTACTCCAACTTTTTCATCATTGTTTGGATTTTTCCCAGAGGTGATACCAGCTACGTGGGTTCCGTGAGGAGGCATTTTACCACCAAAACCTGAATCTTTACAATCATTTGTATCGTCAACAAAATCATATCCTGCTTTTACTCTAGAATCAGGACCGACACCGGTAGGAGTGAAGTCAACATGATTGTAATCAATACCAGAGTCAATAATACCAACTCTAGCTCCCTTACCAGTCAAGGAAGATTGAGTCTTATCTTTTAATTCCCATGCATCAAATGCATGAATAGAAGCGTTGGCAATGTCGCGAGCTGGAAAATTATCATCTTTGGTTGGGTAAATAAAATGAATGGCAGGATTACGTAACAAATGTTGAATATTATATCCAGCTGTACGAATAGCTATACCGTTGTATATATATTGGTAAGTGTGGATAAGTTCAGCGGGAATCTGATTTTGAATACTCTGAAACAAGTCGAGTTGTTTCTTCTCCAAAATGTTTCCATAAGATGTATCAAAAACAATTGAATCACTCTTTGTGTAGAAAGAGGATTGAAGATATTCCCGATTTTTTTCAGAGTACGGGACTACTGGTTCATCATTAAGTTGTAGTATGAGGAGTTGGGCTTGAGAGGAGTATTTTACTTTCTGGTAATAAGCTGGATCAATTTTCGAAGTGGAAGCCTTAGCAGACTGTATTGAATATGGGATCAGTCCGAAAAGCAAGCTACATACAATAAGAAAAGTACAAAAACGTTTCAACATACAGATATGTCCTCCTGCAAATTAAATACCCGTAGAACCAAACCCACCCTGACCCCTTTCGGAGTCGGAAAGGGCGGAACTTGTCTCCACCAGGTTAACTTTTTCATATGGTAAAATCAATAACTGAGCAATTCGAGATTGTTCAGGTAACACTACAATATTATACCCATGATTGATAAGAATAACACAAATTTCTCCACGATATCCACTATCAATTACACCCCAGGTATTTAAAACTGTAACTCCATTTTTCAGTGCAAGACCAGATCTAGGAGCTACTGCTCCAAGATATCCAGCTGGGATTTCAAGTTGAAAACCACATCCAATTTTCTTCCATTCTCCTGGTGAGAGAACAACTTCTTCACAGGAGTAAAGATCCATACCTGCATCGGTTGAATGAGAATATGAGGGAAGTATGGCTTTTGGATGTAACTTAAAACAATTAATGTTTTTCAACTTTTGTAACTGCTTTTTCAATAATCTCTAAAGCTACATTCATTTCTTCCTTTTTAATTACTAGGGGTGGGATAAACCGTATAGAGCTTGGTCCACAGTCAATTGTAATCATTCCTAGTTGCAACATTTCATCGCAAATTTGATCTCGAGATTCGGGGTCAATTTCTTTTGTTTTTGGATCTTTAACAATTTCAATAGCCTGCATAAGACCGATACCACGTACATCTCCTATCATGGAATGTCTTTTCTGGATATCTAGTAAACCTTCATGCATAAGGTTTCCAAGTTGATTTGCGTTTTCTAATAGATTTTCCTCTTCAATAACATCTATAGTTGCATAGGAAGATTCACAACAAATGGGATTTCCTCCAAATGTATTCGAATGACATCCAGGATGAGGATAATTCAACTTTTCATCTGCTATCATACAACCGATTGGGAGACCAGAACCCATTCCTTTTGCGCATGTGATGATATCGGGTATAACATTCCAATTTTCGCAGGCAAAGAATTTTCCTGTGCGACCGAAACCAGCTTGGATTTCGTCGCTGACATATAAAATCCCATACTTTTCACACATTTCTTTGATCATCGGGAGAAATTCTTTCGGTGGGACTATATACCCGCCTTCTCCTTGTATGGGTTCAACAAAAAAAGCTGCAACGTCGTATGGGGAAATAACTTTCTTTAAATACCAGTTTTCAATTTGTTTGACACATTCCATATTACAAGAAGGGTATGTAAGATTATATGGGCAACGATAACAATATGCATACGGGACATGTTCCACGCCGGGCATTGTAGGTTGAAATCCTTCTTTGTGGACAGCTCTGGATGCCGTCAACGATAATGCACCCATAGTTCTTCCATGAAAAGCACCAATAAAAGCTAGGAATTGCGGTCGTTTTGAATAATACCGAGATAATTTTATAGCAGCTTCGACCGATTCTGTACCGGAGTTTGTTAAGAAAACTCTTTTCTTGTTAGTTCCGGGGGCTTTTCTTGCCATTCTTTCCATTAAACGGGATTGGGACTTGTAATAATAATCCGTTCCAGCAAAATGCATCAGTTGTTCTGTCTGATTCTTTATTGCTGCTACAACATGAGGGTGGCAGTGTCCAGTGTTGCAAACTCCGACTCCAGATGTAAAATCATAAAAAACGTTACCGTCTTCATCTTCCAAGACAATACCTTTGCCTTTTTTGATTGCAACGGGGAAGACTTTTGTTGCAGTAATCCCGTAATCATTGTCCATCTCGACAATCGAACGAGATTTTTCACCAGGAATTGAAGTCGTAACATTGGGTCTAATAAAATCACTCATAGCATCCTCCTGCTAATCAAGTAACACAAAAATACTATACAAGTAAATGTATGTGGTAAAAAGTTAATACCATTATATGAAATAAAAATAGGAAAAGTAACAAAGGGTTTTTTACGGGTTTTTACGAAAAAATTGATTTTTCACAAATCTTGGTTTTTTTAGAGAACCATTTTATGAGCTTTTCCACCCCCCTTCATTTTTTTTTCCATTTTTTTTCATTTCATTCTTGAC
>DAIMET010000085.1:3205-4381 GCA_036725105.1 Calditrichota bacterium | reverse complement strand
CTGACATGAGTCAGAAAGACACCGATGTCGTACTCAAAAACTTCTTTGAAGTCGTAAAAAACACAGTAAAAAGTGGTGAAAAAGTAGCAGTTATTGGATTCGGTAACTTTGAAGCACGCAAAAGAGCTTCTCGTACTGGCGTAAATCCAAAAACCCGCAAAAAAATGACCATTCCAGCTAAAGTTGTACCTGTGTTCCGTCCTGGAAAAGCTTTTAAAGAAGCTGTCGCAAAGAAGTAAACAAACGCATCAAAAAGCTCCGGTAGCACTACCGGAGCTTTTTTTTTATGGTTTTTTTATGAAAAAAAACAATTGCATTCATTTGACTTTTCACAATGTTTGGATTCTTCTGTTTATTCTTTTTTTCACTTCCTGTGGTATAGGGTTTCCCTCCTCTGAAAAAGCTCTATCTATCGGTTATTGTGTAGATGTTTTGGGAATAGAAAACGAATCGTATCATCACCCGATGATCCAATATTTAGAAAAGTTAGACAAAAAAGGTGAGTTGCAGTTACAGCTTCGCATTAGTAACAAAAAAGAAGATTACAAAAAGCATATTCAAGCACTTGCTCAAAATAGTGCAATCGTTTTTTGCAGCCCACTCATGAAAGAAGAATGTATAGAGTGTTCCTTTCAATACCCAGAAACACAATTTGTTCTTTATGACTCCTATCCATTTCAAATGGACAAAATGGTTCTTCCAGAACGTGAAAATCTAACATTTCTTTTTTTTAGTGATGAAGAAGTTGCCACCATTGCCGGCTTTATTGCTGCGCATATATCCACTACTGAAAGTGCTGCACTTTATTTCCCAGGATCTCGGAATTCTCCTTTGAAAAATCGCGTATACAATCACTATGTTGAAGGTTTTCGACTGGCTTCCCCTAGCTCGGAGAACATGATTCTTTGTTTCACTCCGGAAGACTTCAAAAGTGGGAAAATGAGTCATGAAATTAAGAATACTACGATGGGATCTATTTTTTATTTTCCTGGCTTATACTACGCATCTTTGGTTGATGAAACAGCTCCTTTGGCACAAGAGATTGCATTTCCCTGCTGGAGTTTGTTTCTTCTTGGTGGCGAACAGTTATATCACGATCATTTTGCGGGGGTTATTCGCAAAAACTATCCTGGTGCCATTGAATACGTTCTTGAACAGTACAAAAACCAAATGGGG
>DAIMET010000085.1:0-3195 GCA_036725105.1 Calditrichota bacterium | reverse complement strand
GGGAATTAGATTCTGTGATCGTGTGCGGACGGAAAGAAAATGCATTCCTTTTTACGCCAGGGAATTTTCCATTCTCGGATTCATCGCTCCAAAGAATCAATGAATTCTTAATGCAACCCTAAGAACTGATAAAAACTCTTTAGAGATGGAGTAGCAATACACTGCTGAAAAGAAGCAGGGTGCAGGAGCAGTTCTTCTACCACATGGTACAAGTTACCCATTGGCACAAGAATCTTATATTTCTGAAAGTGGGGATTATGTGCAAATTGATGAAGGAGAAGAGAAGTTTTTTGTGATGGCTCTAAAACTCCTTCCAGGTCTGAATAAAAAGTAGCTACAATAAGATCACCCAGGTCAATGTTGTGAATATGAGAAAGTAGCAATAGTGATAATTGGAAGCGGAATGATGCTGGTTCGTATGGAAGAGGGACCGAGGGTGTTAGTGAAACGGACCAATCAAATGTATTGATTTGCTCCAGGGGTGCTATACCATTCTTATGCAAACACTGCTTGACAACCTCCCACTCTTTATCGAGTGAATAGGGATATGGTGAATCACAATACAATTGACCAGTTCCATGGCTTGATTGGATGCATGCAGTTGCTATCTGAAAACCATGTGTAGAATCAGCAAATAACAATTTTCCAGGTGATGAACGTAATTGATGCTTGGAAAATTCTGTAGTTGGCGAAATTGCTATAGTTTCAGTCATTGTAAGGGGTTTAATGATGCTTTCCGCTATCTGAGAAGAAAGGTTTTCAGGAAATGTTTCTGGTAGGTTAACAGAAAAAAGTTCAAAATCAGCATGTTCTAGATATTTAGAATGACCCGTTTTTTGAAACATCGTGTATAACAGGACTGCTCGTTTGAAAGCAAAAAGTGAGTTTGAAGAAGTTTGATACTGGTCCAATAGAGACAGTGCCTTGGGAATTTGGTTTTCTTTTTGTAGAATTTCAACAAGTAGCATCACCAATTCAGGATCATCTTTTTCTTTTTTGAGAGCTTGCATAGCATATGTTTTTGCTTCTTCTGAAGCTTCTGGAAGGTCCATAAAAATACTTCTTTTCAAAGCTTCCTGCGCTAAGCTTTTTAAAATATAAGGTGGTAAAAGAAATGAGTTTTTCATTTCCTGAACAAACGCATCCAATTCATCTTGCATAAAGGCGTGTTGCAAAGCTAGAAATGCTTTTTCCTGTAGCTTCATGGTTTCTTTCCACGGTAAAACGTCAAAAGAAATTTTCCGGTAATACAATGCAGCCTCATTGAATTCCTTTTTTTCATATAGGATATTGGCTAGTAAAATGGTTAATTTTTGATCGCTTGGGTTATTTTGAAGCTCATTTCTTGCTTCAAATTCTGCAGATTCCAAATCGTAGGTTGTTAAAAATGCAATTTTTTGAAGTTGATATGCGCCTTGAGGGTGTAATTTGTGCAATTCTTGATAGGAGGTTCGTATGAATTCTCGTAATGAAATGATTAAATCAGGTGTTACGGGTATGCTTTTGTTGGTATGAAATTTTTCTAATTGTGATTGAGCACAATCAATACATGTAAGATAAAAAGAAGTTGAAACTCTGTTTTTTCTTTCTAAAAACAGATTCCATAGAAACATTGCAGTCCCAAAATCCAGGATTGGGTCCACAAGTTGTTGGACAAAACGTACAAGGTGATGCTCATAAGGATCATCAAAGTAGTGCTCCATTTCCTGAAGAGCCATTTGTGATGGTTTTATATAACACTTCTGAATGCTATGTAACACTGCCTTATTCCAAAAGATTCGAGAGGAAATGTCTCGATCCAGAAATTCTTGAAGAATCTGAGTCAACTCAATCTGAGCATCGGGGATATCCTGTAAATAAGACATCTGTACAATATAAATATCAGGGTTCTGTGGTTCTTTTTGTTTGATCTGGTCAAAGTAGGGTAAAAAATGGATATAGTCTTCTCTTTGAATCAACTCATTGGTTAAGCGAAAAGTTTGTAAATAGATGAGATGTAAATTCGAATCATTCCATTTTTCCAACTTGTCTGGTGTCAGAATAGTAAGAATTTCACTGTACTCTTTATCCTCTAAACAATGATCAATATATGCATATAGAATCGATTCGCTGTCCGAAAAACGAAAGCACCCCTCTTTTAATAGCTGCTTTGCCTTTTTATGATTGTTTTGGTCAACATAAAACGTAGATAACAAAATGACTTCTTCTGAGGTTGTGGGTTCATATTGGTGGATGAGCGGTAAAAGACGTTTTGATTTTTCAATCATATCAGAATTGTTAATTTGTTTTTGATATCCTTGATAAACAATGAGAAGCAATTGAAGATCGAGTTGAGGTTTTGCCAAAAGCGTTTCTGCGATTGTGTTAAATGAGTTCCAATCTGTTTCTGTTTCTAGGTAACACTCCAATAACTTTTTTTGCATGGGATATGTCCCATGCTGCGATGAAATTTGAGTAGATTCCTCTGCAAGGTCAACTGGCCTTGCAGAGGAATGGGAGTTGGTTTTCATTGTTATTCAGATTTTTTCTCTTCTATCCAAACTCTCTTGATTTTGACAGGAGTGGTGGGTTTATCACCTGGATCTGTTTCTACTTTTTGGATTTCTTCTGCGACGTCCATCCCTTCAATGACTTTTCCAAAAACAGTGTGTCGGCCGTACAACCAATCACAACCTTCTTTTCTCGTGACAATAAAGAATTGAGCACCATTTGTGTTGGGACCAGCATTTGCCATACAAAGGTAACCGTAATCCACAGGATAGGACTGTAAGTTTTTATCGTACAAATATTCTCCATTCTTTTGCTCGCTTTGGATTGACTGCACTTGATCATCCGTTAATCCTAAGCTCCATGGATTGATTTCATCTTTAAATGT
The DNA here is from genome assembly GCA_036725105.1 of Calditrichota bacterium. Lineage (GTDB taxonomy): Bacteria > Caldisericota > Caldisericia > UBA6126 > UBA6126 > JAGLCW01. The sequence goes on along the minus strand of DAIMET010000085.1, from coordinate 320 downwards.
ATATCCAGGTTCTATGGGCATTTCGGTTTCTTCTCCGCCTTCACTCATAGAAATTTTGGTTTGACCAGCCTGGATCATGAAATCATTAATTATACGGTGGAATATGCTATTGTCGTACGTGCCTTCCTTGACCAGTCTGCGGAAATTATTGACTGTTAGAGGAGCTGATTCGGGATATAGCTCCAGTTTAATGAGCCCTTTGTCGGTTTCTATGTTGACAATTTCATTTTTGATCTTTGCTATTTCACTACTGGAAGGTTTTTCTACATCTGGGGGCCAAAGAGCTTTCTCTTGTTTCACCATTTCCTGGTGGTTGTGAA
>DAIMET010000084.1:0-4455 GCA_036725105.1 Calditrichota bacterium | reverse complement strand
TCTCCAAATTGGTAATAAAATTGCTTTTATACAAGATGGAGTGGGGGGCTCAAAACAACAAATCCGATTGGATGTTCCTCCCACTATTGTAAACGGACGTACTATGGTTCCCTTACGATTTTTAGCAGAAACCTTTGGTGCCCAGATTGAATGGTTTGCAGAAGAAGAGGAAATTCAGATAACGTACCATGACGTATTCGTTCAATTATGGTTGCATCGTAAAAATGGAAGAATGTTTGATGCAATGGTCCAAAAAGGAAATGATTTACCCACTACTATTGTACTGGATACACCACCCGCGATCATTCAAGGTCGTACGATGGTGCCACTTCGGTTTATTGCCGAAACCTTCGGGGCTGAAGTGGAGTGGAATGATGCAACACAAACGATTGTTCTTATGGTTACCTTGAAAGAATAACGAATACTTAGCTAATATTTGGAGGATGATGATGAAAAGAAAATGGATTTTAGTTGCTGTTTGTTTATTGGTTGGAGTCAACTTACTTTTGCCTGTTTCAATAGCACAAGAAAAAACAGGGCAAAGAAATATTAGAATGGAAAACCTATCTCAAAAAGAAGCAACTATCCCTTCTGTGTCTGATGTTGCCAATAGAGCAGTGAGAGATTCCAATGTCTTTACAGAGAACAGGGGACAATGGGATTCTTCTATTTTATTCGTTGGAATAACTTCTTTTGGAAGAGTAGTGTTTACCAACGAAGCTATATGGTATGAAGTGCAAGAAAGGAAAGGGAACAAAACAAACGAAGAAAATACAGTCAACTACCACTATCTTTCTTTGTCATTCCAAAACAGAACGGACCATCAACTCATTATTCAAGGTCTTTCTCCTGTGGAATATACGTCAAACTATTTGCTTGGAAATGATCCTTCTCATTGGGGCATTGGTTGCAAGAATTATACCTCTGTTGTGTACAAAAATATCTGGGATAATATCGATATGCAGTACTATTTCACTCCAGATGGATTGAAATACGAGTACCATATTCATCCTGGTGGTGATGTCAATGACATTCATATGCAAGTGGAAGGGGCTAATGTAGAAGTTAATTCAGAAGTATTAGAATTTGTTTTGCCTACTTCTAACAACACTCTTTTACTGGACGATCAACTGTTTCTTTATACACAAACAAATCACCAGGAAGTAGCAGGTTCCTTTGTACAACACTCAAATAATAGCTATGGTTTTCAGGCTGAATCCTGGAATTCTAAAGATACCCTTGTGATTGATCCAATTGTGTATAGTACTTACTTGGGAGGGGGGGATAGTTTTGAATTAGTAAAGTCGCTTGCAATTGATGTGGAAGGATGTACCTATATAGTTGGTTCAACAAAAAATGCTAATTTACCCACAAAAGAAATTCCAGGAGGAAGAACAGTTCCGGGGTATGACCAAGATTACCATGACGGAAATATGTTTTTGGGTGATGCCTATGTGTTGAAGCTTAGTCCAGAAGGTACTAAACTTAAATATGCAACTTACTTGGGAGGGAAAGATGGAGATTGCGCAGATGCTATTGCTATTGATTCACACGGATGTGCTTATATAACAGGAAGCACACAGAGTACAGATTTTCCTATGAGGGAAACCTTGGGAGGGAGAATTGCCACAGGGTACGATCACACATATAACGGAATAACAACAACCGATGTATTTGGGAATAAAACTAATATGAGTGACGTCTTTGTAGTAAAACTGAGTCCAGAGGGTACTAAACTTGAATATGCAACTTACTTGGGAGGGAAAAATAACGATAGCGCGAATGCTATAGCTCTAGATTCCAAAGGGTGCGTATACGTAGCTGGTTCAACCCAAAGCAAGGACTTTCCTATGAAAGAAACCTTAGGAGGAACAGCTGCCTCGGGCTATGATCAAACTTCTAATGGTCTAACTGATGGTTTTATTGTTAAACTTTCTTCTGATGGGGAAAGGGTTGAAGCCTCTTCTTATATTGGTGGTTCAGAAAATGATTATATTTTAAGCCTTCAATTATCAAATGATGAAAGACTTTATGCCACTGGTTCGACAAGAAGTACAGACTTTCCTACGGAAGAAACTGTAGGAGGTAGAACTGCTCCGGGATATGATCACAAATATAATGGAGGTGGTGAGTTTAGTGGTGGGGATGTTTTTGTGATCAAGCTCAATGCAAAGTGTAACAAATTGTATTTTTCCACCTTTTTAGGTGGAAGTGATGGCGATGTAGCAAAAGATTTAGCTGTCGACTCTGCGGGGAATGCGTATGTAACTGGCTTTACACATAGTAGGAATTTTCCTGTGTGTTCATCCTTTGATAGAAATTCAAATGGTATGAGCGATGCTTTTGTATTAAAGCTAAATTCGGAAGGAACCAAGTTAGAATATGCGACATATTTGGGGGGAAATGAGATCGATTGGGGTAATAGTATAGATGTTGATAATCACAACAATGCTTATGTATGTGGAATTACACAGAGTCAGAACTTTCCTGTTTTGGTCAATTCAGAAATGGGTTCTTCTATGCTAGATAGGAGTTTTAATGGAATGACAGATGCATTTGTTGCAATACTCGATAATAAGGGTAACAAGTTAAATTACTCAACGTTTATTGGGGGTGAATATGTTGATGAATGCTTCTGTATTAACGTTGGTGCAAATAACACATTTTATATCGCTGGAGTTACTTCTAGTGATGATTTTCCCTTATGTATAAGCAACACTAATTGTCAATTACCTGGTTATAATCAAAAAAAACCTTGGTCCCATTCTGGTTTTACAATGAAATGTTCACCAAAACAAGAACCTTCATCTCCAGTTTTAGAGTATTCACTGGATAAAAGATATTTTCACATTTATGAAGATAAAAATGTGTTTACATATTTGACGATTAAGAATATTGGCGGTGAGGACAGTGTATTATCTGGATCTCTCGATGCTAATGTTGGATGGTTAGGACTCGATTCTGATTCATTTTCAATCAAAGGCAGCAAACAGATAAAAGTAAGAATTGTTATTTATAATTCATTAGATAATGGTGATTATACAGGGGAAATAACCATTAACTCAAATGATCCATTATACCCTCAAGAAAAGTTATTTATAAAATTATCAGTTGACAAAACGGACTATAAAAAAATGAAAGTTACTTTAGAGAAAAGTAGTTTTAAACTATTTGCAGAGAATAGTACAAAAACAACGATGAAAATTGTAAATGAGGGAGGAAAAGACTTTGAACTATTCTGTGAAGTTTATGCACCCGAAGATTGGATAAAAGTTCCACTTGCATCTCAGACTGGTTTTTCTCTAGCACAAGATGCCAGTAAAGAAATTGATATTATTATTAACAGTAATGGTCTTAAACCTGGCGAATACAGTGGTAATATTTGTATTAATTCAAATAGTAATTTTGATTCCTGGTCAACAGGAATAAATTTGATAGTAATGCAAGACGAAGTATTATCAGTAGTTCTCCAAATTGGAAATAAAACAGCATATGTGCAAAAATCCGGGTCAGCTCAACAGAAAAGAGTTCGTTTAGATGTTCCTCCAACCATTATTCAGGGTAGGACCATGGTTCCCTTGCGATTTTTAGCTGAAACCTTTGGAGCAGATGTAACATGGTTACAGGATAAAGAAGAAATACAAATCCGTTTTAAAGAATTACTTATACATCTATGGTTGTCGAGAAAAAATGGACGTACTTATGATGCTTTAATTGAAAGGAAAAATGAAAAATCCGAGAAAATTAATCTTGAAGCACCTCCTCTGTCACTAAATGGTCGTACTGTTGTACCATTACGCTTTATTGGTGAAACTTTTGGTACTAAAGTTCAATGGGATTCAACAACGCAAAACATTACTCTAGTATGTTTATGTGATTTGGTTTCAACTAAATATAGAGTAAAAAGTTATAGTATTGTTGAGGGCGATCAGTTTTGGACTGATTGGTTTATAAAGAACATCGGAATGATTTCTTCTAAACCATGTGTTTGTTCTTTGTATATCTCATTAGATGGAAAGTATTCATCAGATGATATTTGTGTTGGAGAATTCGATATTCCTGCTTTATCTGTTGATGAAGAAGGAATTTATCGAGTTGAATTTCTTTTTCCTGGTTTTTATTCACAAAGAGAAGATTACGAAGCTTATGTCATAATTAGAATCGACGTTTATGACCAACTAGAAGAGATTACAAAAAATTATTACATTTCAAGTAAATCAATAAATGTTATAAAATGAGCATTATAAATTATGGGAGCACGAGAGTGAGTTTACTACGCTAAAAACAACTTTTCTGATTTCATCAGACTTTCATCCCATTTTTTGTATAGACTAAAAAGTTATTTGATTGGTTTCTTTTATTGACAACCGTAAGTTGCTATGGTATAAACTAACTATGGCAACATTACGAAAACAAAAAGTGGGACAGTATGTATATTGGCAGATCGTTGAATCC
>DAIMET010000083.1:0-4456 GCA_036725105.1 Calditrichota bacterium | reverse complement strand
ACACCCAACCATTATGCATTTTTCTCCCCAAATTGCGAGAGATCAACCAGTGAAAGTGTTTTTGTCGCTAGATTGACTTGCGGTTTTATAATAGTAGTATTGATTGTGAAAGTCTCAATAACCTACAGTGACCTGTGCATTGTTGGGATTGTTGACTCAAAGGTGAGTGAATTCAAAATTAATTAAAATGGAAACATGATGACTCAAAACAAGGTTTTTTTTGTTGATTTAAAGGAGTATGGTGGACCACAATTCATTGAAGATGTCATTTTGTTTTACGATAAACCATTACTTTTCACGTGTGTTGATGCTCTTAAAAGTAGGTTTATTGTCAATTGTATCGATGAATCTGATTCTGATATTGAATGGTTGATCGCTAAGATAAGTAACAAAAGGCTGATTAATGCTTGCAAAAAAAGGATTTTACAATACGAAGTATTCAAAAATTCGGAAAACAAAAAAGTACTACTGGTGAAACAACTGCAAAGTGCTTGCACAGATAGTGTTGTTACCATTCATGAACTTCCCTGTTCTTCACTAACACCTGATCAGTTACCCACCCCAGATAGCTATATTGAATCTGAAATAATGATAACAGCTTCAACAAAAGGTGACAGAGCAACTAACAATTACCGAAAGCAAGTACAAGGACTAAAAACCAGTTAGTTGGTGTTTATCGAAACAGTAGAATGAACTTATCGTTATCTGCTGGCTTGATTCAATAGGAGATGTCTCGTGAAAGATTTTTTAGAAGGACTTATACAGAATAAAAATCGAGAATCAGATATTCTTGAGTACAAGAAACGTGATTTTACTGACGGAAAATTTAATTCTTTAAACCAAGAGTTAGCTAATAAGCTCTTAAAAGTTATTTGTTCCTTTGCGAATTCCAATGGTGGTAAGATAGTTCTTGGTATCGAAGAAGACGAGAAGCATAATCCTAAAGGTTTTTGCGATGTAGGAGTTTCAAGGGAACAATTTGAAATGTGGGAACAATCTTTTAGAAGTAAAATTGCAACACAAACCATGCCAGTACTATATGGCATTCAAGTTTACCACGAAATCATAGATGAAAAGAACATTATTCTTATTGTTGTACCAAGAAGTGCCATTAAACCACATGCGTTTCATACTGGAAGTCGTGACGAGTTTTACATTCGTAATGGCAATCAATCTCTCCTGATGAGATACAATGACTTAAAGAATAGCTTCCAAGCTCTTGAGTATACACAAAGGAAAATTCATGAATTCAGAGATCAAAGGATTTCTTTTATTCTAAATGGAGATTTGGATGCGTCACTGCCAACAGATACATCTCTTGTTATTCATGTAGTTCCCGAATGGTCTTTAGATGAAGCAAATTTTCTAGATTTAAGGAAGTGTAGGAATAATCAGGATTTTATTAACATCTCTCCGTCAACATTGGGTTCCCCTATTTTTAATTCAGACGGACTTCTCAATGTACATGATAATGGAAACCGATCTTATTCATCCTATGTTCAGATATTTACTAATGGCTCGATCGAAGCAGTAGAAGTCAGATTAATGAATGATTATCGTGATAGGACTATATGCAATTGGCACAAAATTGAGAAAGATGTTGTACAAAGAATTTTTTCTTATTGCAAAGGACTGAGCAAGCTCGGTGTCACACCAACGTTCCATATTTCAATTTCCTTACTTAATACGAAAGGAAAAAAGGCAATCATTGATTCTTTTGGAGATACATCCAGTAACCTGAAAATAAACATTGTCAAAACTCCTTTTGTTAAATGGTCAGATGATTCATCATTCCCTGAAGCAATGTTTCCAATCCTAACAACTCTTGCTCATACATTTGGTTTAAGCAAATCCAGCTTCTATGATAAGCAGCTTCATCCTATCGCAGATAAATTTAAGTTCCTTGAAGAGGGTTTTAGTAGAGATACTTCAACTGGAAGTCATTAGTTAGGTTGCAATGGTTTCTTGCGATTAACTGTTCCCAAAGCCTCTTATGTAAGGAATAAAGAGACATTGTTTATAAATACAAATGCATGGATCAAGAATACAAGTAAAAAGCAAGACAAAGAAGGTAAATTGAATGGCAGGTTCTGCCAATAATTCTGTATAAGATACAGAGTGGTATATCGTGATGCAACGAAATTGACATTTCCTTTACAAATTGTAACATAGAGTCATTCAAGAGGTAATTGTGAGGTGATTTATGTTTAAAGTTTATCTAGATACCTGTGTTTTCTGTAAGATTTTTGATAGTAGTAATACTTAAAATCAATTGAACTACCCTAAGAGTAATTATCTTTGTATTTTTGACAGTGATCAAGTACAACATCTAACCATCGTTCATGCCAATACCAAGTTTTGTTTGCAACAAGTACCCCGTATCCCTTTGAAGGATTTTTTGCATCTAAAGATTTCCAAAGTTCTGTATGAAAGTGAATTGAAAAATTCACATACCCTTTGTTCTTCATTATTTCTACAACTTGCTTTGGTAGAAACTTATCCTTTTCCATTTCTTTAATAACAGCGTACTTCTTATTTACGCTATCTGCTAAAGGAGAATCACTTTTTATGAACTCGATAGTTCGATCTGCTTGCCCTTTTCTATTGGCTGTTTTAGGAATAAACAAAATCCGATACGCATATTGAGGACTTGAATATTCCTCAATCGTTAATTTGGCATCAAAATCTTGGATATAAGCCAGGATGTTAGCAGGAAGATATTGATGATCCTTAAGCAGATCCTTTTGTTCTGTAGATATAGACGAGAACTGTAGGCTAAAAGAAAGATGCTTTTCAATTCCAAGTTTATCTGTAAATAGCTTTTTGATGTAATCATTAAAATTCAAACAACATGCCTGGAATCGTGCACTGAGAAGATCATCAATACGATTAGTCATCTGATGTTCAATCTCATGACGTAACCCAACTAGAAATCGTAAATTGTTGGCAGTATCTTTGTCTATGGGAGTGTACTTACAATTCAAACAACGCTCAAGATCCCAATACTTATATGCTCCTCTTTTTGTGATGTCAAATCTACGACGTTTGTGGTCTTCATTATAATACCTGTACTCCACTTTTTTTTCGCGATAATAAGCATGCAACAAATATGTCCATGCAATGATCATTAATACAATATAAGACTCTGATTTGAAAGTGATGATAGGATTGTTAAAAATCTGTACAGCTGCCAATGCAGCCTCTCTTGATTTTTTTATCAGCTCATTTTTGATGGAGCCAAAACGTCTTTTTCGCTTCTTCATTTAGGGACTGCACTTAGATTGGCTAGGGCTGCTTTTAGTACTTGAAAACAAATCTCAGCGGTATGTTGTGTTGGTTGAAAACATGAATTTGCTTGCTGAAAAGGGTGAATGTAGTTACGAAAATCCCGAAGTTCATGGCTAAATTTTTTCACATCAAGTTTTAGAAAACTGCATTCATATGAAGCATTAATTAATTGTGAAAGAGACCACTTCGAAAACTCGATAGATTTTCCTTCTTTGGTTTTTGGAGCTGAATGAGACTGATTAAACAACCTTGGGTTCTGAGTTGCAAGTGAGAAAAGAATGCCTTCGAGTATACTTCCACAAAGGAAAATAACGGACAAAGGAGCATTTACAGATTGACACTTCTGTATTTCTTCTAATCGACTTTGAATAACAGGCAACAACGATGGATCTAGACCTAAAGATGAAAGGTCAATAGAGTTGAAGTTTTTCTCAGTGGAAGAGCTTTCGTTTATTTCCTCGTTAATTTGTTTCCCTTGCATTCTAGTTGCAATCTCAATAGCTTTCTCGTAACGTAGCTGGTTCTGCTGATCAGGGTGGGGATTTTTATAATTCCAAAACATTAACAAAGATTCTAGTACTTTACCAACAACTAAATCAGATTCTGTCTCCCAAAATGCTCTTAATCGTTTTGCTTTTGAATCACCGTTGGATGAGTACTTTTCCTCATCGATATTGATGTTGACACTTTCTCTAAAAAACTCAGAAAAAGTCGCATCAGTGAAATCTAGAACATAACCCGTTCTTAAACCAAAAAGATCTTCGAAATACTTTTTTTCTAACGATTTTAGAGAACTCACAATTCAATCATTACTCCATTTTCCTAAAAGTGATCAACCTTTTCGCATTTTCTTACGAAAAAGATTATATAATTTGTTAACAACATAATAGTATCATATACCCAAGCAAGAGTATTGTAAACAGTCAATGTGTTTTTCCTGCTCTATCGACAAACTCAAAGAAACAACGAATACTTGAGTCAAACCATCGTTAGTTATTCAGCAGATTGAGCTTTCTGTTTTGGTTTAGGTACAGAAGTGGAGTTGGAGAATGTAAAATCAAGACTATCTTAATAAGACTTTATCGCAAAATCGTGGTTTCTAGAGTATTTCATTTTACCATTATACCGTTTTTGTAAATTTAACATCACAATGAGGACTTTTTCACAA
>DAIMET010000082.1:0-4494 GCA_036725105.1 Calditrichota bacterium | reverse complement strand
GCAGAAGTAAACTTAAAAACTCCATATCGCGGTAGTATTTTTCATTCCCCCATGGTGCTTGCCGTACAACAACCAGTTCTAAGGAAGGTATGATATACAAAAGTTGCTTGCCTGCACCAGCTGCCATGAATAAATCTTCAGGAATCCAATCTGAATTGGCAATCTGGCCCATATCCCCCTGGAGAAGAGGGATTTTTTTGATCTGCTCTTTCGACACTGGTTCTTTCAGCCACCAAGTCAATCCATACGCGGGATTTTCTTCGGAACCTTGCGTAAGAAGATCAAACATATCCGCTTCAATGATTTGTTTGTCATGTAGTAGGCCTTTGTTGCGAACCCATTCGCCAAAGGTAGCCCAGTCGGTAGCAGTCATATAGGCACCACCAGCAAGTTGTGGATTGTCATCAGCACATCGAGATATCCAATATACTTTTACACCAATAGGATCAAGAATGCGACGTTTCAAGTATTGTTCAAATGTTTCCCCATACAGCTTCTGTGTTTGACGCTGTAAGGCTTCACCAAAAGCAAGGAAATGAGAAGATGCATATTCGTATTGTTCACCAGGTCTTCCTGTCATAGGAAGTTGAATGATTTGATTCCATGTAAGATACTTTGCTCTTCCCACTTTTGGTCCCGGATGCAATCCGCTGGTTAACTGAAGAAGGTGTTTGTAGGTAATCTGAGATTTCAGGCCAATGTCTTTCCATTCTGTCAAAGAGCTAGAAACTCTATCGTCTAACTGGATAATGCCATCCTCAACAGCAGCAAGGGCAGCTACACCAACAAAACTTTTGGATCCACTGGCCAGCATCATCAATTTGTCTTTTCTACCGCCATTGGAATACTCTTCTAGAAGCACATTTCCCTGGTGCATAACCACAAGAGTTTGCCCACCAACATTACGATTGTATTCAGCAGCAAGGGCTATCATTTCGGCAGTTGGTACCTGTGCTTTCCTTTCCTCTGTTTCCGCCACCGAAACAGGAGAAAAGGTTGTAAATACAAGAAAAAACGAAAGAACAATTCCAAGCAATTGAAACATTTTTCTGTTCATCGCAGCACCTTTTTTTAAAAGTTCGGTATAGTGACAGGCCAGTATATAAATAATACATCAAAACACCGAAAACGTTACATTTTGACAACCCTCTTTCTTGAAATATAATTTGGATATGTCCTAAATTTGACTTTGTGAAGCATTAAAGAAGGAGTAAAAATGAAAACAGTAATTTGTATCATCGGGTTAATCATACTTATTGTTACACCCTATAGTTCATGGTTTTTAGTAGACCAGACGAACGATCCCGTAAAAAATCTTACCTCCAAAAATCCCAGTATTACGCGAGAACAAATAGACATTTATAAGAGATTACAGGGACTCGATAAACCCACTATTGTACGTTTTCTTTATTGGTTTAAACATGCTTCAGAAGGAGATTTTGGACTGGATAAAATGGAGAAAAAATATGTTCTTCCGCTCATTCTTTTCATCATAGCTTCTATTCTATCGGGTATTGCAGCTTTATCTTTATTGAAAAAACCACTGATTTCCGTGTTCCTTTTTCTGTCTGCTTCCATTTTGTGTATTCTTTCTGGAGTATACGGTTTATCCACCTATGTGTTTGCGGTCATCTTTCTCATCTTAACTGGTTTTTCCTTTTTTATCTATAAAGAAGAGCAACAAAACGAAACGCAAATAGCATAAGCTAACACAGAAACCAATGAGTTAACGGATCAAATAGAATGGTATGGCAATGTACTGGTTTGTTTCTTTTAATTGATTTTTCGTAATCACGATAGGTTTTTCTACTGGAATAGATTTGTTATGAGAAGAAAACACTGAGAAGGAAGAAGTAAGGGGTAGGTGATTCCTGAATTTTACTTCAATAGGTAGAACACGAGAGTGTTTGTCAACAATGATATCGATTTCAGAATTCTCTCCCCTATAATAACCAATACCCCATCCATGAGTATTCGCATAGTTTTGAACAAATTGAACACAACTATTCTCTATCAAGAAACCTTCTCTAATAGAATCGATTTCATTGTAGTGAAGAAGGGCGTTTGCTAGCCCATTATCGTGAATGTATAACTTTTTGTTCTTTCGAATTCCCTTCCCAATATTTCTTGAAAAGTGATGTTGAATTGAAATTAGATATGCTTGTTCTAAATATGTGAGATACTTCGATACTGTTTCATTGTCGCAGTGAAGAGTATCAGCAATTGTTTTAAAATTAAAGTCTTGGCCATTATTGGCGGCAATAAAATAAAGAAGTTGTTCTAACCTTTCAGGATTTTTAATTTGATATGCATAAACGACATCTCGATAGAGTCCTTGGTTTACAATATCAGTTGAAAGCCGTTTTTGCCACATGAAAATATCTTTGTTCGAGAAATATTCTGGGTAACCCCCAACCAATAGATATTCTTTTAATACTTTATGCAAGAGAGGGGTGAAGGTAGAAAACCTCCAGTTATTCGATTGAAGGTATTGAAAGTATTCGATGGGAGAATCTAGAAAAGAAAATGAGGGGAGTAAAAGAAAAAAATCAGATAGGTTTTGAGATTGTTGATATATACTCCAAAAATAACAAAACTGTGAGAAATCGAATGGTAATATGGGAATATAGTCAATCCTGCCCAATAAAGATTCTCTAGATCCATGAAATAGATGAGTTGAAGAAGAACCGCTTATGATGAATTTTATGTTCAATTTCTGATCATAATACTTTTTTATCCACTGTTGCCAATTCTCAATTGTATGGACTTCATCAATAAGTATGTAAATTGTCTTGGTGAGTTTTTCTAAGGGTTCATGTAAAATATCCAAACAGTAGGAGTCTAAGATATCCGATATTGAAACAGAAGAAAAGAAAAGTGCAGGATCATCTCCACTAAAAAACAGAATGCGTTTATTCTCAATATGATCAGAAAGAAGGTGTTGCACAATCTGGTACAAAAGAATAGACTTCCCTGTTCTCCTAGGACCAATAATAGCAGTGACCCTGTCTTCACGGAGCAATGAAACAATCCCTGAAAGCTCTTTTCGGGTTGCAGGATACAAAAAAGATCCAGGCACTTCATTGGTAGTCCACCATTGATTAATCTTTGATAAAGTATCTGTTATGTTCATTTCTATCCTTTATATGGATTGTAAAACTTTCTTTAATTTTACTTATTGTGCGTTTCTAGTCAACCTAATGTATGTTTTAGTGCGTTTACAATCGCACAACATTTCATGCAACTGATTTATGGATCCACCACAGCTTCCATAATTTCATTTTAACCATGTCAAAGAATAACTTGACTTTCATTTTAACCATGATATTATGAAACTATCTGATCAAATAGAGGAATACAATGTTTCATCGATGGATTGAACTGGATATGAACAAAAGTGCTTTGATTATTGGACCCAGAAGAAGCGGGAAAACTACTTTCTTGAAACTTACATTTCCGAATTATTCCTACACTACATTCGATGATTTTGACGTATTGGAATGGGCAGAAAAAGATCCGAAAGGACTCCTCTCTAGCCTTGGCAAACATTGCATTATTGATGAAATACAGCGTGTACCAAAGGTCACTATTGCAGTAAAATATGCAATTGACAATGAAAATGCCCACATCATAATGACAGGTTCAAGCTCAATTGGACTATTGGATGCATCAGCAGACACTTTAGCAGGAAGAGTCAATCGATACTCTATGACTACTGCTTGCTGGGGAGAATCGGTTTCACCTCCCTTGCATTCCATCTTTCACGAAAAGGCTTCCCTGCCAACGATTAAAGAGGGGATAAGATCATTGCAAGAAGCACTTATATTTGGCTTGTTTCCCGAAGTTGTAACTTCTTCATCAATAGAATCGAAGAAAAAGATTTTGCAAAACTATCGAGACACATATTTTACAAAAGATCTTATGCAAATGGGTAATATCGAAAATGCAAACGGATTATATGCTATATATGCCAACATATGCAGATCAATCTCATCGCATTTAGAGGTGAGTAATTTTGCTCGAGAATCCCAGCTTAGCATACCTTCTACAAAAAAATACCTGAACACCCTAGAAAAATCTGAACTTACCTTTAAACTCTATGGATACCAATATGGCCCAGCAAAACGATATATAAAGGCCGCTAAGACATACTTTGCCGATACTGGTATTATTGAGTCATTTGGGGTTCGTATTAGCGAGGGGCAATTGGTAGAAAATTTTGTGATTGCAGAACTTGAAAAAAGACGAAAACTGGGATGGATCAAAGCAGACCAGTTATATTATTACAAAAGTTCTTCTGGTAGAGAAATTGATGTAGTGTTCGAAGAAGATCATCGGTTAGTTGCAATCGAGATAAAGTCAGTCACACACCCCTCCAGAAAAGACATAACGAATCTGAAAGAGTTTATTCAGCAATCACAACAAGAAGTAAAAGGCTACCTTTTCTACCTAGGTGAAGAATACCAAGAAATTGATGGTATTACCCTTATTCCT
>DAIMET010000081.1:0-4642 GCA_036725105.1 Calditrichota bacterium | reverse complement strand
TTTCGGGGAATCACCACAATGGAACCATATCCACTTTTTCGTGGGGAGAAAATTATTCAGAATCCAGTAGTGGTGATTGGTATGAAGAATATAAGAAACTGTATTTCTATAGAGAATGGGATGATAATCAAAACGTATATCTTACTATTCCAAACCCAAAGCAATCGGTACTTTCTACCTGGCAAGGAAGCTTGGAAATGATTATTGATTACCGAAATGGAGAATTATCCAATCACGGTAGACGCCACTGGGAAGATGAAGAGTATTCAGATAAAAAAGCTGTCTTTTTTGAAGATACCATTGGCAATTTTACAATCTATTATTTTCAAGGTGCCTTCTATTGGGAGTTTGTAAAGAACCATCAAGCCATCAAGATGCAAATTCCTCTTTCAAATATGTTTCTTGAAGAAAGAAATCCATTGTTTCATATATTTTGTACTTGGGATCAATCACTGCAGCGGTATGATTTTTATTTGGATGGACAGAAGCAAGAGAATGTTACGATTACTTCTTTGTCCAAACCTAATAGTAGTTCTCTTGGAGATCTTATCATCGGTTCTTCTCCACGAAGCGATTCATCTCCTGCTAGTTTTATCCCCTCTGTATACTTTTACAACCGTTCGTTTGATTCAACCAAGGTAGCAGAAATGATGCAGAAGCATTGGCATCAGCAGAATCCACTCCTGTTTTCTCAAACGGGTAATTCGGTTGAAACGGTAGAAAAGAACATTCCTGATTTTGATGGAATCCAACTTGGCAATGCTTTGTACTACGATTTGTTTTATGTTGCTCCTGTTCATGCTGGTTATTATGGCAGAAACTACTATGGAACTACCCTAGAGGGCAGAGAAGTTAATGTTTTGTTTAATGAAAACTCAAATTGGAATCCTATTTTTGGAATGCCCAATCATTTCTATAGCTATGTGGGTACATATATTGAAGTAAAACAGCCCTGCATGGTGGAATATGTGAAGCTGAAAATACTAAATCCCGAATTCATCGAAGAGCTGAACATCAGTTTTTCCTATACTTCGCATATGTCGTTTAGCAAAGAGGATTCGCAGAACTTTTCTGTGGGAAAATGGTTGGATTGGGTAAAGCTTGCCTGGGAGAAGCTTCTTCCTTCTGCAGTAGCATGTGGACCATTTTATTCTCACAAAGACTATGGAGAAACACCACTTGAACTTGTTTCTTCAGAGGGAGACTCGTACATCTATCGATTGAAAGATCCCATCTACATCGATGAAGAAGCCGATTTCATGCAAATGCAATATAAATGTGCAAAAAAAGTGGGACGAATCTCTTTGAAGCTCGAAGATGTATTCGTGTTTTCTGAAGGCCAGTATTCAAAAGGAGTATATGCACCCGATATTCCCATGA
Organism: Calditrichota bacterium; assembly: GCA_036725105.1. Lineage (GTDB taxonomy): Bacteria > Caldisericota > Caldisericia > UBA6126 > UBA6126 > JAGLCW01. The sequence goes on along the minus strand of DAIMET010000081.1, from coordinate 3,262 downwards.
AATACTCCCATCCGTATACCAAAGAATGGAACGAAGAAAAACAAACCTTTGAAGTGGATATGGATGGAGACACTACCATGCCTTTGTATTCTGAATTTCAAGTTCTACTGCTTGGACAAGAAAAGGGTATGATTCCCAATATTGTTGTACAAAACAAAGGAAGAGAACTTGCTTTTGTCCTTATGAATGAAGGTTCAGAACCTATCATTATTACAGAAGAATCTCTTCTTTCCATTCAAATGGAGTACAAGGATGAAAAATGGGTCGGCTTTCGATTACTCCCTTATCATAAAGAAACTTTGTATGATACGAGCAATGGTATAGAAATTCTTATGCCTTTTGAGAAACTGTTAGGGCAGACCATACAGCCTGGTGGATCGATCACATTTCCTTTCTTCAATTGGAATCAATACAAACGCAAACCAGGGTTTAAAGATGCAGCTTCAATTGTGTTTAACAAAGAAAAGGTTCAAGGGGAAGTTTCTTTCATTCCCATGATTTCAAAAGAAAAAATGAAAATCCTTCAATGGGGCGAAAACATTTGGGAACATGGTTATTCTAGCGGAAACTACTTCACTGTTCTCATCACCCCACACAACACCCTTGAAATAAACGACCCGAAAGAAGAATAGGGCTTCACACATGTTACATTTTCATCTAGATCTAGACTACAAAGCAGATAGTTCATGTACATGAAAACCATTTTTTACTAAGGCCAACAGATGGCAATGAGTCCTATATCCCTTGCTATTATGATAGACAACTCTACAATAGTGAGTAGAAAACTAGAAGCTTTTTAGGAGTATATGCTTTATGGGCAGTTTGGCTAAAGTGAATCCCAAGATCCTTATGTGGGCAAGAGAAACAGCTAAAATGTCTATTGAGACCGTTGCAAACAAAATTAATGTTTCAGAGACCAAAATAGAAACGTGGGAAAAAGGCGAAGCTTGCCCAACCGTCAAGCAAGCTCAGAGATTGGCTAAAATGTATCGAAGACCATTTGCTTTATTCTTTTTTCCCGATTTACCAAAAGACTTTCACCCACTTCGTGATTTTCGTAGAAAAACTTCGATTCCTATACAAACTGGTTCTGTTTTTATTATCAGGGAGATTCAGCAAAAACAAGCTTGGATGAGGGTAAACTTAATTGAGGATAAAAAAGTACCTTTACCATTTGTTGGTAAATTTACTATTCAAGATAAACCATTTGTTGTAGCAAAACATATGATCGATACTCTTGAAGCAGAACCTAACAGAATTGTAAAAAATCAATTGCCTCTAAATCACTGGATCGATAAAGTCCAGAAAATTGGTATTAATGTCTCGAGAAGCAGTTTTATTCATAGTAACCTATTGATTGATCCTGAAGAATTACAAGGTTTTGCAATTGTAGATCCATATGCTCCTTTTATTTTTATCAACTCCAAAGATTGGGAATCCGCTCAATTGTTTACGCTGGTGCACGAACTCGCTCATATTTGGATAGGTGAATCAGGTATTTCTAATGAAATTAATTGCTCCAAAGAGGAGAAAACTAGACTAAATATGGATCCTGTTGAACTTTTTTGTAGCGAAGTATCTGCTAATGTTTTAATGCCTGAAGATTTTATGAGAAGTATCACCATATCTTCTTCTGATAAGGTAAGAGATATATGTAGAGTTTCCAAGAACCTTGGATTAAGTTGTTTTGCCTTGTTGTACCGTTTGAAGAATCTTGGAATGATATCAAAAGAGGACTATTTCAATATTAAATCTGAATTTGACGAACGGTTCAATGATTATGTTGAAGCCCAAAAAATAAAAACTAAGAAACCCAAGAATACCCCACTTTATTATACTATGACGGTGAATAAAAATGGGAAGCTTTTTATTCAGACGGTTTTGAATGCATACAGAAGTGGTGAGATTGAAGTTTCACAAGCTAGTTACCTATTGAATGTGAAGGCAAATAATTTGAGCAAACTTGAAGACCACGCCTTTCGACGAGTGTCTTAAACGTGTATTGTCTTGACACAAATGTCATTATTGAGGCTTGGAATAAGTACTATTCACGGGACTTTTGTCCTGATTATTGGCAGATACTCAATGATCTAGGTGAACGCAATATTGTCTTTATACCCAGGGAGGTTTTTGATGAGATTTATAGCAAGAAAGATGAACTATCAAAATGGTTAAGCAACAGTTCTATTCCTGTGCATTCTACAGATGACATTGTAACAACTAACACAGCAAAAATTTTTGAAGCGAATCCATTACATATGAATCTTGTCCAGGAAAGTAAAGGAAGATCATTAGCTGACCCCTGGGTTATTGCTCATGCTATGAAAAACAAAGCAACTGTGGTAACCAAGGAAGCTAAAGTCTATAACTCAAACCCTAACTCTAGTAAAGTCCACATTCCAGATGTTTGCGAGAATATGGGGGTGAAGTGGATAGATGACTATCAAATGATTAAAGAGCTTGGTGTTAAGTTTTCTTGTGAATGTCAGCTATCAAAGTTACCATTAATCTCAGAAAAATTATTTTAATGTGTGTTTACCATGCTACTGATGAAAAAAGCTATTAATGCTTTTCTCCAGCAGTGTTGGCAGAAAACAGGTTTGTATATACTAAAAAACTTGGATTACAAATGGGGATAACATTAGGTGATGAATATGACATTTTCAATGAAGAAACAGGTTTAGAGAGAAGTGAAATGGATGATGGCATCTATTGTTATTAGATCTAATCAATTTAGAGTATTCTTATTTCCAGAAAGGACATTGAAGTGCTTTTAAATTTTGTGCTGGTGGTTATTCTACTTACTACAGTTCCAACATTGTTACTCTTGCCTTTACAGGGCAAGTATAGATGGTCTGGTGTTTTTCTTTTTCAATCCTTCAAGATTCCTTTAATAAGTATATTATTGGGAGTTGTTAGTTACTCGATTGCATCTGCAATATCACCCTCAATCAATATTGTGCTGTTAATTTTGTTTTTTGTATTGCTCTTATCCGTTACTTGTTATTTTATGTTTCGATTCAGTCGTAAGATCAGCAAAAGAAGTGTTTTTCTGTACGGCATTCCCAGAGAGAACTACGCAAGATTTATGTCGGGACTGCTTGATCATGTTGGTATGTCTCATCCAAAGATCACTCAAAAACACGTTGCCATATACAATCAAGATATGTACGATGGACTCCGACCAATATTTTTAATTGCATCGGAGAATGTTCCCTACGAAATAGAAATCCAATTTGGAGTGTTTACTAGGGTTAAGATT
>DAIMET010000080.1:1474-4770 GCA_036725105.1 Calditrichota bacterium | reverse complement strand
TAGAAAATGTTCCTGCCAACACTTTTGTGGAAATTCGAGTACTCCTTCCCTCTACCTATTTCACCAAAACCAAAAGGGACGGAACTATTTACGAATCTGTTGTAGAGGAAGAAACTCGATGGGCAAATCAAGCAAATCGCGAAAGAAACAAGGCGAAACGACTCATTTTTATTGGCGATTTCATAAAATACTCCATGGTTTTGATTTCTATATTCCTTATCTTTCTATACTTTTTCTTGTACTCTAAATATGGGCGAGAGCACGTCGTTACAAAAGAATTTATCTATTATCGAGAACCACCGTCTGATTTAAAACCCGCAATAGTGGGCATGTTGAATTCTTTCAAAAACTATCAAAATCGATTTTTAGAGGCCACTATTTTGGATCTCATACGTCGTAAGCACATTCAATATGAAGAAATCGAAGGAAACTTTCTTACGCGAGACCACAAGCTCATCAAATTGGAGAATAAAGAAGATCCATTGGTGGAATATGAGAGCTTCTTAATGGATGAGCTTTTGTTCGAGAACAAAACTGAAGTAACAATGAAAGGTTTGAAGAAAAAATACGATCATCTCAAAGATTGGTATTATAAGCAATTCCAGGAATTTAAAAAATTGATATTGAATGCCACCAAAGAACATGAATTCTTCGATACAACGAGTAATAAATACTCAACAATGGCAATTGTCATCGGGGTGATACTTTTATTTGTCGGTTTTTTGGGGGGAATGATACTGTCTTTAACTTTGTACAACGACATGGACTTTACATTCATGATTTTTATCCCTGTTGGTCTATTTTATCTTTTTGGACAATATGCACTCAAACGAAGAACTCAAAAAGGTGCAGAAGAATATGCCAAATGGAAAGCATTTTCATCTTTTATGAGAGATTTTTCAAATCTAAAACAATATGGACCAGATTCCATCATCATTTGGGAACGGTTTTTGGTGTATGCCACCATATTTGGTATTGCATCTGTAGTTCTGAAAGCCTTAAAAGTTGTTGCGCCTAACTTGCCTGATGCAAACAATGGTGTTCTCTTTGCTCCAGCCTTTATGGCTGGTGGAACACTCCAATTTTCTTCTCTATCCAATGCAATATCAGGAATCTCTGCAGTCTCTAATTCTGTATCTCGAGTAGCTTCTTCTTCCTCTAGCTCTGGATCTGGAGGAGGCGGAGGTTTCTCTGGCGGAGGCGGAGGCGGTGGAGGCGGCTCCGGTGGTGGATTTGGCTAAGATGCCTCTATTTCAACAAGGGGCATTTGCAACGAAAACAGACTTCATTTTGAATATCATTTAATGAAGCGCAAGCATTACAGAAAATAATCGTATCACCCGATTTGTCGTATTTCTCATAAGAATGTAAATGACCGTGATAGCGTACTTTGTCTCCAACCGTGTAGTAATTGTAAACTGTATCGTCTCGTTCAGTGCGTATTTCATGGAGTTTGCCTCCATTATCTTGAACAATGACCTTGTACACATTGTATACATCCCAGTAGTAATCGTTGTCGGAAGTATAATTCTTTTTTCTTTTCTTCTCCGTTTCTTTCTTGGTAACAATACCATCCCATGTTTTGCCCTTTCTTAAACCAAGCGTTCTGAAAAAAGCAATGAGAAGAAACATTCCACCAATACTAAAACCAATATATATAGCTTGTGGATTATTCATTTCAGAACTGGTTTGTCCATAAATAAAGAAACCAACAATGGCGATAGTGGCAATAATGAAAGAAAAAATCCACGTCCAACGATGCATATTTTTTAAATACTTTGCGAAAGCTGGATCATTACATCGATCTGAATATGCCATACAAAACCCCCAATATACGTGATGATACAAACTATAGCATAAAAAAAAGAAATAGAAATTCTAGAAAACTCGATCAAATGAGTCTTTACCAGAAGTTTTATTATAGTAGAAAAAAATATTTCTCTAGCAATTGCAAAAAATTTGTGAGTATAGTACTCTATTGGATGTTAAAAAATGAAATTATGATAAGGATTTCATGAATTATATTACCCACGGGAGGGGATAATGTTAACAAAAAAAATAATTGTTGTGTTTATTGCTTCGTTATTAAGCTTGTTTTGTCTCACGAAAGTCAGTGCAGAGTGTAATTGGATAGAAGTGATTTCTGATCCAAAAGATAGTAAGGATTCAGCAGACATTCGTCGAATATATGTTTGCGATGATGGTCCTAATTGGTCATTTAAAATTGAAAGTTGGAAGGATTGGAAGCTTTTAGTCGCAGACAGAGCATTTTTGATGTATTTTAACACCAATGGTACTTCTGATATTGAAGATTCTGACTATCGACTAGTAATACTTGGTGAAGAAAGTATGTATTTGGGAATGTTTTTTGAAAGAAACTCTGATAATTCCATACTCATTCCGTGTGAAATGTCACAATCAAATCCTATTGGTACATTTTCAATTAGCAAAAAAGCATTAATCGCACCCAAAAGGAAATTTTCTATTGTTGCTTATGTAGTTCTTTTAGACAAAGAAGGTTATTATTCTGATGCTGCACCCGATGATCAATCGATGGTATTGTATAAAAGTTCTGAGAAACCACCAGAAACAAAGCTTATTGTACAATCACCTTCAATCAATTTTGGAGATATTCGCTGGAAAGAAAATGTATCGCTCCCTCTACTTTTTGGAAACCAAGGTGAGAATACAATTAACGTTACAATAAATGCTAGTGCTAATATCCGTGTATCAAAAACCTCAACTAACCTACAAGAATATGAAGAATCGTCGGTTGATGTTATCGTGAATGCTGGGGAGTTGAATGCAGGAGGATACCACGAGTTTGTTGAATTAAAATCAGAGTATGGTAACGAAACTGTTCAAATCTACTTTGAAATATTACCAAAACCAGTATTAGAAGTAGGAATTAACGAGATTCAATTCGGAGATTGTTATCGCGGAGAAACGAAGAAGAAGAAGCTACATATTAGAAATGCATTAAAAGGACCAATTCAAGTTCGGATCTATACAGAAGGAAGTTGGTTCCGCGTTAGCGAAGCTGAGTTCGATGATAATAGTAAATTTGTCGATGTATATCTTACAACCAAAAAAACAGAATTCGGGCTGCTAAAAGGAGAAATTCGCATTGATTCTGAAGGTGGGTGTCTGCGAATTCCAGTAGAAGCTAATCTTTTACCTTCATTCATCTTAGATCCTATCAGCATAGAGTACGGAGAAGTTGATTTTGATCATTTTGAAAATGAAGCGATTCAATATACCCTTCAGAACAATACTGACAAAACCCTAAAGGTCCA
>DAIMET010000080.1:0-1374 GCA_036725105.1 Calditrichota bacterium | reverse complement strand
GGGCAATCTTTTGAGCATTCTTTTAAAATATCAAACTGTGGAAGCGGAGAGTTAGACGTTGATTTTTCGATTGACAAAAGTGAAGCAAATTTCCGTCTTTTCACTCGTCCTTGTAAACTCAAAGCAGGTGAATGCGAAGACATTCTTGTGAAACTAGATTCCCGATCACTTGAAATAGGGACGTACAAAACTACTCTGTGTATCACTTCAAACGGAGGGAATCTCAAAGTTCCCATTGAGGTAGAAATCTTGGAAGTTCCCGTCGTTATCATTACTTTAACAATCGGGTCTGCCATCGCTACAATCAATGGTGAAGCAATAATGCTAGATGAAGCTCCTTACATTCAAAAAGGAACCACAATGGTTCCACTCCGATTTGTGGGAGAAGCTTTCAGTGCAGAAATTGAATGGAAGAACATTGGCAAAGGAAGAATCATCATGAAAGCAGGGGAAAATACAATCCAACTTGATATTGGAAAAACCGTAGCTCTGATCAATGGAGAACCGAAGAATCTTCCTGTTGCTCCGGAGATTAAGTCCGGTAGAACTTTTGTTCCTTTGCGGTTCATTGGAGAAAGCTTTGGCGCAACTATTGATTGGGATGGAAAAGTTCAAATGATCACCATCACCTACACAATGCCCATTCCCCAAGAGTAGATGAAAGAATATCTTCTAGAAATAGATAAACGCGAAATGCGATTAAGATGTCAAGATATTGCTTGTATGCAATATCTTGACATCTATAAAGCAGGTGAAGACCTATGAATGATTTAACTAGTTCCAATATAGAAAGACAAAACATTTTAAACAACAAATATGCCATTGAGCGTGTGGAGGAATATGTTGGTTTACCGGGAATGTTATATGCAGAAGAATACCGTTATACTAAAAAGATGGTTGCTGATTTCTTTGAAGTGGATACTTCCACAATCGACCGGTATCTTGATAAATATTCTGTTGAATTAAAACACAACGGATACATTTTATGCAAAGGTAGATCATTAAAAGACTTCAAGCTTCAATTTGGTCACCTTATTGATAAGGCGACCAAAACTACACAACTTGGATTGTTTAACTTCCGGTCATTCCTTAACTTAGGTATGCTTCTTGTAGAAAGCGAAAAAGCCAGACTTTTACGCAGTAAAATGCTGGATATTGTCATTGATACTATTCATCAAAGAACAGGTGGAAACACCAAATACATCAATCAGCGGGACACCGACTATTTAACGTCAGCAATCAATGAACCAAAATATCGGAGAGTGTTTACTTCAGCTCTAGATGATTATCTGGATATGGGAAATTACAAGTATGCAGTCTATACCGACAAAATTTATCAATACATTTTTAAAGAGAAAGCGAAAGAGTACAAAG
>DAIMET010000079.1:0-4820 GCA_036725105.1 Calditrichota bacterium | reverse complement strand
ACCGATCCAGTTGAAATCCGCAAAACAATAGGCATGGTCTTTCAACAACCAAATCCTTTGCCACGCAGTATATATGATAATGTTGCCTATGGACCTAGAATTGCCGGAGAAAGAAACAAAAAGGTGTTGGATGCTATTGTAGAAAGAAGTCTTCGGAAAGCTGCTTTATGGGACGAGGTAAAAGATGATCTGCGGAAATCTGGTTTATCGCTTTCGGGCGGACAGCAGCAGCGTTTGTGTTTAGCTCGAACCTTGGCTATTGAACCAAAAGTCATTCTCATGGACGAACCTTGTTCTGCTTTAGACCCTATTGCTACTGCAAAAATCGAAAACACCATGCAAGAGTTAAAAAAAGAATACACCATTATTATTGTTACTCATAACATGCAACAAGCTGCTAGAGCATCCGATTATACAGCATTCTTATTAATGGGGGAATGCATAGAATATGGGGAAACCAAACAGATTTTTATCAAACCAAAATATCAACAAACCATGGACTATATCACGGGCCGTTTTGGCTAACAGTCTCTAAGAGTTTTGTTGATGGGAAAATAAGATCTTTCCATATCCACGAGTTAGTTGATACTAACTTTTTTCTGTTCATGGTTGACAAAAAGTTAGAGGTGACTAACATAGTATCTATAATCTACTATGGAGAGATGCTTATGTTAAGTTCAAGTCTTGAAGATTACATCGAGGCAATCGCAGTTTTAGCAGGGGATTCTGGATATGTTCATGCCTCTACTATCAGCGAGTATCTTTCTGTAAAAAAATCGTCCGTTACAGCTGCTCTAAAAAACCTAAAAAAACATAATCTAATCGTATATCAACCCTACAAACCTATTAAATTAACCCTTCTTGGGCAGGAAAGAGCTGTAGAAATTCTTCAAAGACACACTGTTCTACGAGACTTTTTTGTCCACGTTCTGCAAATTGAAATGGAACAAGCAAACCTTGCTGCTTGCAAAATTGAGCATGCTATTGGTGCTGATATAACAGAAAAACTAGTGAATTTTGTTCGGGATTTTAAAAAAGAGAGATCTATATGAGGCACAGAGGAAGAAACTTTTGTAACCACTGTGGTGTCCATAAAGGACGATGCAGATTATCAGATGCAGAATGTAGTAAAATGATGAAAATCAGTCACATCCATGGAGACGAAGCTTATGTCCGGCGGTTATCCTGCATGGGGATATTGTGTGGCAAACGAATAGCAATTCTTCGAAGGCACGGAAAGCGTGGAGCCATGTTGATTCAAGCGGGAGATAGCAAATTTGCCATGGACGCAGGACTGTACGACACAATAGAAGTAGAGGAAGAGCAATAGCTACAGTGAAAATAACCTCACCTAATGAAACCTATACAGTTGTCTTAGCAGGAAATCCTAATTGTGGGAAAACTACACTTTTTAATGCTTTAACCGGTTCTCACCAGCATATTGGTAATTATCCAGGAGTTACCGTTGAAAAGAAAGAAGGACAACTACGCCTTCACAATGCCAATATCCGGATCATCGATCTCCCAGGCATGTATGATTTACAAGCACATTCACCAGAAGAAGAAGTCGCTCGCAATGTTATTGAAACCGAATCCCCCGATCTTATTATCAGTGTAGTTGATTCATCTTCGCTTGAACGCAATCTTTTTCTTACCTCTCAGTTGATGGAAAAAGGAATCCCTGTTCTTGTGGTTTTAAATATGACCGATACAGCAGAAAAAAAAGGGTATAGGATTGATCAAATGCTTTTATCTGAAGCTATGCATGTAGAAGTTGTAAAAACAATTGGACATAAAAACCAAGGCATCACTCAGCTGAAAGAAAAAGTTTTACAGATGTGCCAAGCCTTGCCCTATACAAAGAAAAAAGAAGCCACCTCTTCCTACGCAGTAATGCGAAATATTTCTACACAAACACGATACGCCACTATACAAAAATGGTTGCAAAAAGCTGTCATAACGGTGAACACAAATAATTCCAGGTTCACAGAAAAAATGGACGAAGTATTAACACATCCACTTTGGGGGGTACTCATTTTTCTAGGACTTATGTACCTTGTTTTTACCCTTGTATTTGTGCTTGGAGCTCCATTCATGGAATGGATTGAGTTATTTTTTTCGTGGCTTAGCTCGCTAATTATTCAATATTGGCCAGCTAGTTTTTATCCGATATTTCGTTCTCTTTTGGTGGAAGGAATTATAGGAGGCGTGGGTGGAGTCATTGTATTTTTGCCCAATATTCTTCTACTATTTCTTGCCATTGCTTTCTTAGAAGGTACTGGCTATATGTCCAGGGTAGCATTTCTTATGGATGGATTCATGAGTAAGCTAAACTTACATGGGAAAAGCATTGTACCTATGCTCCTTGGATTTGGATGTTCGGTACCTGCCATAATGGCAACTCGAACACTTGAATCAAAGCAAGAGCGTATGACTACCATGATGATCCTTCCCCTTATGAGCTGCGGTGCAAGACTTACCATTTATGCACTTTTGATTCCAGCCTTTTTCCCTTCTCATTTGCATGGTCCTATGCTTTGGCTGATGTATATTATTGGCGTTCTAGTAGCTATGGTTGCTGCTAAATTGCTTCGGAAAACCATATTTAAAGGAGATTCTGTTCCATTCCTCATTGAACTTCCCGAATATCGTATGCCAACTATTAAAAATTTGCTCCTTGAAATGTGGAATCAATCTAAGGAATACCTAAAAAAAGCGGGAAGCATTATCTTAGTCTTGTCTGTACTTTTATGGGGACTAGCCTCGTTTCCAAAAATCCAAATGTACTCGCAAGACTATCAAAATGAAATTCAAACTGTACAATCCAGTGCTTTGTCAGATGTTCAAAAAGAAGAGAAGCTACATGAGATTGCCCAAGAAATGCAGGAGGAAGAACTATCCTTTACCTATGCAGGTCGCATAGGACGATTCCTGGAGCCAGCTCTCAGACCTATCGGATTTGATTGGAAAATTGGTACTGCTCTCATAGGAGCTTTAGCTGCAAAAGAAATGTTTGTCGCTCAGCTAGGTATTGTTAATGCCGTGCGAGAAACAGAAGACAATCAGGTGCCTTTACGAGATAAACTAAGAGACCAATACACCCCTCTTGTTGCTTTTTGCATCATGTTGTTTTGTTTAATCAGTGCTCCTTGCGTAGCTACATGTGCAGTGACTCGCAGGGAAAGTAATTCCTGGAAATGGGCACTTATCCAATTTTTTGGATTAACCGTAGTTGCCTATATTCTTACCTTTGTTGTCTACCAGGTGGGCAGTTTGCTATAATTGATTTTCATCCGTGATATCTACGAAGCCCACAGTATTGCTGAATAAGACGATATTCAGGGCGATATTTTCGTAGCCCATTCTCATCCCGATCTACAAAGATAACTTTGGTATTATAGTGATCTCGAAGATCATATGTCGAACCCAGTTGAGTATGCTTGGAATAATTCCCATGACTGAAAATTTCAGAAAACATCACTTCTGTGAAATCCATAATAAACATAGAATCAACAATTTTTGTTGCTTTTTGAGATTTTCGTTGAAGTATAGAATGCACTCCATCACCCATTTCCTCCAACAAAAGTGAAGTCAAGCGGTTCTCCACTTTTCGACACACGAAGCAAGAAAGAGGGATCCTTGTCCCAAGTCAAATATTGTGATTCTGGCATATTTTCAAACATTGCAGGGAAAATCTTGAGTTCCTTCTGTGGAGCACTCTCGTCTCGTAGATCAGCTTCAGTCATTTCAAAGACAATACGCCCTGCAATAAGAAGATTTCCAGAAGAATCAACTTTTACTCGGTCGCAGGTCAATAATTGAATACTGGTTTTTACCGAAGGTTTTGTCACAAAATATTCTTTTAACCATACAAACGATTGGAAATCCTTGGAAAATTCCCCAACAAAAAGGGTTTGTGGTATTGATGGAGAAAGAGGAGAGAGATGAGGTTCCCGTATAATATTGATACAATCGGTAGTGGAATTATATACAAGCTGCATCGCTGGATTATAGGAAACAGACGACAGCAATACAGGTTGTGTAAGGTTTGTTTCTTTCCTCTGACCCTGCTTATCAATAGTAGTAAGGTACAAGGGAATGTATGATTCCGTTTCTACCATTTTCTTTTTTGTGTGCAAACAATACAATGTACCGTTTGCATCTTCCGTAATGGAATGTACATAATCACCAAAAGAAGGTTTCGTGAGGGTAGTCCATACGGCTTGTCCATCAGACGAAAAACAAAGAACATCTCCCTTGAGTGACTGGATGGAAGAATCCATGATCCCAAGTGTTGCTTGATGTGCTTCAATAGGATCTTCTTCTTGGATGGTAACATAGACACGCAAGCGATCAAAACTGCATTGAATATTCATCCGTGTGGGATAGGAAACAGCAGTTGCTATTTCTTGGTGCCATAGCATATTTCCATCGTAGGACAAGCAAACCAGGTAATCATTTTCTGTTTCTGTGGGTAGGTTTTCAGCAGCTACCTCATTGGAACCAAAAGAACCAATCGTGCGGAAGTTTTCGGGAGAAAAAATACCATACAAACGTTCCATAGTTGGATCAAATACAAATGATTCACAACGTTGCACGGCGTAATTGGAAACCTGGTTGCGCTGCAAGAATGTACCATTGTAAGCGTACTTGGAAACAAACAAACCAAAAGAGTCGTCTTCTTCCTGCGATTGTAGTTTTTGCGTGTGTACAACATAGATATTGAATTCATGATCTTGGGTTAACGACAACCCTCTTCCAGGGAGTTCAGGTGAGAGATAATGCAGCCACTGGATTTGCATATCAGCTGACATGGAACA
>DAIMET010000078.1:0-4880 GCA_036725105.1 Calditrichota bacterium | reverse complement strand
CAGAACTTTTCCTCCAAAAATCTGCACCCTGTATCAATATTATCAGCCTTTGCCAGAAAACAAAGCTGTGTACTTTTGTAAACCTTGTTGTTTGAACCACTAAAGAGAGAAATGCATATACTTGTAGACGGATTTGTTTTTCTAATTGAATATTTAACACTTCCAAGAATGGTATCCATTACCATCGCTTTCTTTTTGTCCGGTGCTATCGCACAGTTTATTTCCCAACGCTCCATTGTCAAATACTTCGGACCATCTGCACACAAAACCTTGGCATATCTTTTTGCTTCAGTGTCGGGGGGTATTCTTGTTGTCTGCTCCTGCTCTGTTCTTCCTATGTTTGCCGTGATTCGCAAAAAGGGAGCAGGCATTGGTCCAGCCATAACATTTCTTTTTGCCGGACCTGCCATCAATGTTCTGGCAATTTTGCTAACATTTACCTTGATTGGGGTGGATATAGGGATTGTCCGAACGATTGCAGCAGGTGTTTTATCAATCATCATCGGACTTCTGATGTTTTTGTTTTTCCACAACACAGAGAAACAAGATGCCAACGAAAAAATCTTCCAAATCGAAGAACCCGAAGCGAGAAAATTTTGGCAAAATGCTCTTTTTTTCTTTACACTGATTGCTCTGTATATTTCAGGTATCGGTAACTATATTTCTTCCATTATATTTCTCATTGGCTTGCTGGTTCAACTGAAATTGTACTTTTCAAAAAACGATATCAAATGCTGGCTTAAAGAAACATATCGATTGGCCCTTCGCATTGTTCCGCTATCATTTGTAGGTATTTTCCTTGCAGGCATGGTAGAGGAGTCAATGTCACCGGAATATATCGTGCAATTTGTAGGGAATCCTTCCTATATCTCAAATCTAATGGCCAGTAGCTTTGGAGCTTTCATGTATTTTGCTACCTTAACCGAAATCCCTATTGTGCAGAGTTTTATGTCATTGGGGATGCTAAAAGGACCTGCCGTAGCCATGCTCCTTGCTGGTCCCTCTGTAAGTCTACCCACCATGATAGTGATATACAGAGTCCTGGGTGCAAAAAAAGCAAGCACCTATATTTTGCTAGTCGTACTTCTTTGCGCTTTCGTTGGCTTCATGAGTGGAGTATTCTTTTTTCACTAAATTCATTCTTGATCTTCAATTACTGCTTATTTGAATGTTGGGTTGAAATATATGATAGAATTGAATAAAGTAAGATAGTTGGAACCTTCCGCAGTAAATATCTAACTCTCAACTGTATTATTTTTTTATAGATTCAATAGAAAGATTGATCAATGGAGTTTTAGAGAAAGAATAAGGAATTTACATGACTGAAACAAATCGTATAGAATGCAAAGAACGACTTACAAAGGATCTTGACCTTGAAAAAGAAATTGTAGCTTTTCTAAATTATAGGGAAGGTGGCTTGATATATATAGGAGTGAGTAAGAATGGAGAAATCATTGGTTTAAATGATCCAGATGGAGATATGCTTAAGATTAAAGATCGAATTAAGAATAATGTTTCTCCTTCTGCTCTTGGACTTTTTGATGTGATAACCGAAGAGCAAGAGAATAAACAAATTCTCAAGATCATTGTAGCTAGTGGCAGTGAGAAGCCCTATTTTAAAAAGAAATACGGTATGACAGAAAAAGGGTGTTTTGTCCGATTGGGTACAGCTGCAGAACCAATGCCCCAAACAAATATCGATAAGTTGTTTGCAACCCGTACTCGCAATTCCATTGGTAGAATAAAATCCCATCGACAAGATCTGAGTTTTGAGCAATTACGGATTTATTACGAGGAAAAGAAAAAACCACTCAACAAACAGTTTGTAAAGAATTTAGAACTGACTACTGAAGAAGGATCACTTAATTATGCTGCCTATCTTCTCGCAGACGAAAACAACATTTCCATAAAAGTTGCTAAATACAACGGAAAAAACCGAGTAAATCTTATTGAGAATAACGAATATGGTTATTGTTCTCTTGTTAAAGCTACTAAGAGTGTGTTAGACAAAGTTGACCTGGAGAATCGTACAGCTGCTATTATAACGTCCAAAGATAGGAAAGAACAACGTTTGTGGAACGGTATTGCTTTACGAGAAGCAATTATTAACGCTTTTGTCCACAATGACTACACACGAGAGACTCCACCTAAATTTGAGATTTTCTCCGACCGGATCGAGATCATATCAACAGGTTCATTACCTGAAGGATTAAGTAAGAAAGAGTTTTTTGAGGGGTTTTCTGTTCCACGAAATAAGGAGTTAATGAGGATTTATAAGGACTTAGAAATGGTAGAGCAGCTAGGTTCAGGCATTCCGCGTATTTTGGAATATTATGGTAAAAAGTGTTTTCAGGTATCCGAGAACTTTATTAAGATGTCTTTCCCTGCTATTGAAAGACTTACCCCGCAAGTTACCCCGCAAGTTACCCCGCAAGTTACCCCGCAAGTAAAAAAACTACTTGCAGTCATGGAAGGTGAGTTAAGTAGACAAGAATTGCAGGATAAACTGAAATTATCTGATAGAGAGTATTTCAGGTTACACTATTTGCAACCTGCATTAGAAGCAATGGTAATTGAGATGTCTATACCAGATAAGCCAAGAAGCAGTAACCAACGATATCGTCTGACCGATAAAGGTAAAACAATTGTGGTGACGTAAAGTTGTCGAACTTTTTTGTGTGGTAATCAATATACTCAACATATCAACGATGTATCGATACTACGAAATCGATGTTGAAAGGAGTTTGTTATGATTATTCGTACTTTATCAGACACCCCAGTAATGGAGGGGAGCGGTGGATTGGATGCTCGCAATCTTTACAACACAGACGATGCTGTCATTACGATTCTAAAGCTCTCACCTGGAGAATCATTACGTAAGCATATTACCCCCGTTGATGTCGCTTTTTTTGTACTCAAAGGAAAAGGCATCGTATTGGTGGGAGATGAAAAACAGGAAGTTGAACCCCACACGTTGATTGAAAGTCCCAAAGGTATTGCCCACTGCTGGTATAATGAAAGTAGCGACGATCTTTTGGTCATGATCATCAAAGCACCAAAGCCTCAATCCAAAACTATTTTTGTAGATTAACTCCAACTCCGTTTTTTTTTTTTTTTTTTTTTTTTGGAATTTTGCAGTAATTGGTAGTACAATACTCTTAGTTGGCAAATGACAATAAAGAAATTGTTTTTAACCATATCAAAATAGGAGTAAATCATGACCAAAACAGATGTTTTAATCATTGGTGGCAGTGCTGCTGGTTTTGTAACTGCGATGACATCCCGAAGCAATTATCCCGACAAAAGCGTTACATTGATTCGCAAGGAAAATAAGACCGTAGTGCCATGTGGTATTCCCTACATTTTTGGTTCGCTTGAAAGCTCTGAAAAGAATCTAATGCCAGAAGGAAAACTACAAGAAATGGGCGTAAATGTCCTAGTAGATACCGCTACCTCTGTAGATCTGGATACGAAAGTGTGCAATACAAAAAATGGGGAACAAATCTCATTTGACAAAATTGTTTTTGCCACAGGCTCTATTCCAAAGGTTCCCCAGTGGTTAGAAGGAAAAGATCTTGAGAACGTCTTTGTGATTCCAAAAGACAAAGAATATCTTGATTATGTCTCTAGTCAACTACAGGACAAAAAGAATATTGTTGTTGTGGGCGGCGGTTTCATCGGAGTAGAAGTTTCAGATGAACTGAACAAAGCGGGAAAAAATGTGACTTTGATTGAAATGCTTCCTCATATTTTAGGCCTTGTGTTTGATGAAAAGATGGGCGAAAGTGTACAAAACGTTCTTCAGTCCAGAGGGGTTACTGTAAAGACGGGACATCCATTAAAAGCAATTACTGGCACTGACAAAGTCACAGGTGTCACTTTGGAAAATGGAGACACAATTGAAGCCGATGCAGTTATTCTTTCCATGGGATACGAGCCAAATACACAACTTGCCAAAGCAGCTGGTCTTGCTATTAACCGTTTTGGTCAAATTGATGTAGACGAATATATGAGAACCGATAACTACGATGTTTTTGCCGTTGGCGATTGTGCACAAAAAAGAGATTTCTTCACTCGTCGTATCACTCCAACCATGCTAGCATCTACTGCCTGTGCAGAAGCCCGTACGGTGGGAATGAATTTATTTTCACTGTATACAACAAAGAATTTCAAAGGAACTTTGTCCATTTTCTTCACTGCCCTCGGGGAACAAGGTTTCGGTCATGCTGGATTAACATGCCCTCAAGCCTTAGAACAACAGCTGCCGTCTTTCTGTGCTCGTTTTGAAGGAATTGACAAACACCCTGGAACATTACCAAATACACACAAGGTCGGTGTTGAATTAGTAGTAGCAAAAGGTTCAGGCCTGATATTGGGTGGATCGGTTGCAGGCGGACCTAGCACCGGGGAACTTGTAAACATCATTGGATTGGCCATACAAAACAATATGACCGTGCATGATATGATTACGGTACAAATTGGCACTCATCCATTACTGACAGCTCCTCCAACTGCGTACCCAATAATCAAGGCAGCAGAAATGGCAGTAAAAACGCTGCATAAATAAATACGAAATACGCTCTTCACGTATTCCTCCAATAAAATGTGCCAGCCTTCAACACTGGCACATTTTTTCTTTTTAACTGCATCACAAATAGACACTTTCTACATGAGTTGGTTGTAGCTGGAATACTTCTTTCGTAATACTACGAATAAACTGCTGGTCATGGCTGCTACATAAAAATCCACCAGGAAAATGCACAAGTGCATTTTCCAGTTCCTCAATCGATGGAATATCCAAATGATTGGTGGGTTCATCCAAGAACAAAAACTCTACTTTTTGTAGAACAATTTTGCTACAAGTTGCTCGTAAGAGCTGC
>DAIMET010000077.1:0-4898 GCA_036725105.1 Calditrichota bacterium | reverse complement strand
CATTTCTGAAAGAATTGTACATGCAAACGTTTTCTGAGATTATTTTTTTCAAAGGAGGAACAGCGATTCGCATTATTTTTAATGGGGAAAGGTTTTCAGAGGATCTAGATTTTTCAGTGGTTGGCTCTAAAGATACATTTACCAAACACTTACTTCCATTTTTCAAACAGCTTTCCCAACTCTATGGATGGGACTTCAAAAAAAGAAATTCTATGATTGGTGAAAAATATCTTCTTTCTGTCCAGAGAGAGAATATGAAGTTTGGATTATACATCGAACTTGATTTTTCGTTTCGAGAAGATGTGTTACAACCTTCCAAATCCACTATACATACGATATATCCTCTTGTTTTCACTTCGTTTGTTCATCATTTGTCCAAAGAAGAAATCCTCGCAGAGAAAACGAGAGCTGTTTTAACCCGACACAAGGGTAGAGATATCTATGACATATGGTATTTGCTCAACCTAGGTGCTGAGTTAGACGAAGATCTGATACTCCAAAAGCTCAAGTATTACGATATCCTAAATTTTGACAAAAAGCTTTTTGCAAATATGATACAAAGCTTTGAAAAAAAGCAATTTGTCAAAGACTTACGACCCTTCATTCCAATCAATCAAAGGCAGCGTTTGCCAGAGTTCTATGAGGTTGTGTTAGCGTATATACAAAATAAATTGAACCAAGAATGAGATCTCTTTGTCATTCTAATAATGGTAAGAAAACCCATGAGGAGAGATGAATATCTGTATTGTAATCACCCATCATTTGTAATAAAATAGCGGTAGACAATATCCATATTGGCTTGTTGGGTGTTTCGGCCCCTTCAAAGGCATTAATGGATAGACATAGCAACGTATTCCTTCTGATTGGGGCAAGGTTTACAAAAAAAAGATTCCAATCGGAATGGCTAAGCTATGCTTTTTGTTCGTACCCCAAAAATACATCACAAAGGCTCTGATTAATCCTTTTCAAAAGATTGTTTCAATCGCACCTATAGTCTTTGACAACAGATTTGATAAATTCACAAAGGAATGATTCTATGAGTGAAAAAAAAGAACTACGATGGCGACAACGTTTTGAGAATTTCCATAAATCCTATGCCTTATTGGATCAATACATTCAGAAACCAATTGAAACAGAACTAGAAAGGGCCGGGATTGTTCAGTTTTTTGAAACGACATTTGAACTTTCCTGGAAACTAATAAAGGATTACCTTGAAGCGCAAGGGACCATTGCGAGAAGTCCAAGGGAAGCAATAAAACTATCGTTTCAGTGTAGATTGATTGACGATGGATATGTATGGATTGATGCCTTATCCAGTAGAAATCAAACCGTTCATCTGTATGATGAAAAAGTAGTCGCAAAACTGATTATCGATATAGCACAGGTCTACTATCCTGCATTCAAGAAGTTGTACGAGAAACTTATCAAGGAATTGTGATCATGTATGGATTGTTAGAACGCGACCTACACTACATGATTAAGGCTTTTGTAAAGCATCCCGAAATTGATAAAGTCATTCTATTTGGTAGCCGGGCAATGGGAAATTACAAAAGGAGTTCTGATGTCGACCTTGCCATTATAGGGGACAATGTAGACACAAGGATCATTGCTATATTGCTAGATGACCTAAATGAAGAATTTCCAATCCCCTACTATTTTGACGTCATTCACTACCAAAAAATATCCAACGAAGAGCTAAAAAAACACATCGATACCGAAGGAATAGTTCTATGGGAGAAATAGCAACCTTACTTTTCCAAAACCCAACCATAGGCCAGAACATCTTGCAAGAAGTGATCTTAGTATGACACGAAGCCATAAAGATTGCATGGAAGATGCTCAAGGGAATAAGGACATGATCAAAAACATATCAACCAATCAGTTGATAGAGTTTCTTAGGCCTTATCATCTAACCATGAACATAGAACAAGAAGAAGATGGATCGTATACAGGTTTTCTTAAAGAAATTGATCTAGCCTGTAATGCCAGAACTCCAGCTGAGGTGAAAATGCAACTCGCTAAAGACCTATGGAGTTACGCATTGGAGTATATGGCAGATTTTAAAATGTATTACCATTCCCTGAATCGAAAATCACATTATCCTTATGTAATGCATGTACTTTTGCAAACCGATATCAAGGATGTTCAGAAAATCATCCGAGAAGATGTGTGTGAGTAGAGTTGTTATACATTTTATGGAGAGGTCAAAAATGAAAAGAAAAATGGCACTACAAATTATTGACAAAAAATATAGAATCGTGATTGATGAAGTGAAAAAAGTTATTCTTTCAACTATTGACCAACCTTTCGAATTAATTCTATATGGTTCAGTTGCTCGTGGCGAAGAAACGAGTGAGTCAGATTTGGATTTGCTGGCGTTAATCGAAGGCGATGTTGATTATCATTTGAAAGAGTTGCTCTGGCAATTGATCTATCCGATAGAACTTGAAAAGGATGTCGTAATTAGTTTGCTTGTAGAGTCAAAAGAAAAATGGGAAACAGAATATTCAACCCTATCCATGCTCTACCAGAACATACAAAAAGAGGGCATTTATGCTTGATATAGAACTTTCTGGATGCTTTCCATGGTATCTTTTCTGACACCAGCAAGCGATGCAAATTGCTTCCACCTACGAACGGTATCCCTAACCTGCTCAATGATTTCCAAAGGTTTTCTAATATTCATTTTGGTAGCCACTTCAAGCATATCATCCTCTCTTATGTCTGTTCTTTTATTATTTACTGAGAGTTGATGAACCCCCGTCCACTTATTTGCAGGGTTATAAGCAAAGGTAAGGTCGTATGCAGGGGCCAGTTTCCATTTGCCATTTTTCTCAAGTAGAAATGAAATGTTTTTGGTGTGATCATCCCTATTTTCTGCAATTACATTCAACACCATCCGTCGGAACATTTGCTCTGCATCATGATAAGGAAGTCGAAGTCGTCGCATGATTTGAAAAATCTGCTCATACGAATAGGACAGGGGATCATTATAGTCATAATGAGCAATTGCACATAAAGTTTGCATATGAACTTTTTCTGATCCGCTTCGGTCAAATCTTTTCGTCATAAAATGGGATCTTTCATTTTCTTGTAAAAGGGAGCATTTTGACATCTCAATTCCACAGTCAAGAGCCATTAGATAATAGGCATATTCGATGTTACAATGGGCTTGTGATTCCCCAAACTGATGGCCATAGACGCCATCGAATTTAATGATCCAGTACTCATACCCTTCAAGTCCCTCAATCTGACCAGATCTTACCTCACCAGTTCCTGGATGGTATGCAATGACAGCTTTTGCTCTGGCACCACCAGCAGAAGTTCCTACCATAAATATTTCATGTACTCCTTTATCGCTTAGATCAGCCTTAAAGCCTTTTTTGGTGTGTACAATATCCTGTGCTATTTTTACCAAGTCTTCGATTTTCACAAGATTTGAAGTCTCACTCATGATAGCAGGTTCGTATTCGAGTGCTCCCATGCCCCTTTTACCGATATAACAAAGTCGTTCAATGGGGTTTATACTTTCAGAAGTTTTCCCCAGTGCTGTTAGCCAGATATTCATAAGTCTGCTTCCGAATCTGTCGGGAAGTGAGTCTGAAAGGAGCCCTGGAAGTCCCTTAAAAGTGTCAAATTGCAACGTCGGAAACGTAAAAATAGACCTATTACCAGCTTCTTCTAAAGGCATTTGCAAAGGAGCAATATCATATCCTTGCTTAATGAAATTTTTGTCATATTCAAAAACTGTACTTTTGGAGCTTTCATTCCATGCAATAGCTCCAGCAAGTTGCCCCCATATATTTACTCTCGCAATATCTACCATTCAACATCCTCTTTACTTTGTTTTTTCAGTGTTTTTTTGGATTTCCCAGCCCTTTTTCTCTTTTTTTCTTCCTCTTTCAGCCGTTTGATCGGGCTTTCTATGTGATATGCCTTGAAAACATTAATAACTTCCAGCATATCCAGAGCCCGTAAGATCTGCACTAAAGTAAGCAGACTCACCGACTTTCCCGATTCCATTCTGCTGATGGTGGTTCTATCAAGCCCAGATCTTTCCGCTATTTCTTGTTGAGAGATGTTTTTGTTGATCCGCATCTGTTTCAACGCCTGGCAAATTATCATCACGATTTCTAGATCAGACTTGGCAAGCAAATGTAAATCCATTGCCTTAACCTCCGAGGTTCATCTCTATCTTTTGTTGCTATTATACAACATTAAGTACTATTATCAAGTATATTGATGTATATTTGCAACATACTAGCTCAATTCTAAGGGGAAACTTGAATTTGTAAAGACTATATGCAATTGACGTTTTATTCTTTTGTATTACAATGTAATACAACTATAAATTGAGGTGAGTCTATGATTACGGTACGCTTGCCCATTGAATTAGAGGAAAAACTAAATCAATGTGCCAAGAATGAAGAACGATCAAAATCCTATATTATTCGAAAAGCTTTGGAAGACTACATAGATTGCTACGAAGAATCCCACTCAAATCAACGTGTGAATAGAAACGACGCAATCACGTGTGTCAAAGATGAGCAAGCTCCATATCAACCTGTAATTCAAGATTTGGATACGATACTGTTTTCCATACAAAAAATGAAACCATTGCTGCAAGAAAAGTATCATGTCAAAACGATTGGAGTTTTTGGATCCTATGTACGAAATGAACAAACTGCAGACAGTGATCTTGATATTCTCATTGAACTTTCATCTCCTATTGGCTTGTTTGCTTTTATGAAAATGGAAACAGAATTGTCAGAAGTATTGAAAGTTCCAGTTGATTTGGTCATGAAAAGCGCACTGAAACCAACCATAGGTCAGAATATCTTGCAAGAAGTGATCATGGTATGATACGAAGCTATAAGGATTACATTCATGATATTCTT
>DAIMET010000076.1:0-4927 GCA_036725105.1 Calditrichota bacterium | reverse complement strand
GTGGTTCTGAAAATGTCAAAGTTGAAATGGTAACTGAAACAAGTACCAAAAGGAGAGGGTGTATAGGATGGTTTTTCTGGATTTTACTGGTTATCTGTACCTTTGGCCTTCTTATCTTGATTCCACTACTGACAAATAGTAAGACAAAAACCAAAACGTATAAAATGGCAGTTTGCCAAAATTGTGGACACAGTTGGCGAATTTATTGAAAAATTAAGTGAATACCGTCAAAGTCAATTTGAACTATCCATTAGTGGTAATCGTGCGATCGTGGCATCAACGGTTCGTTGTTCTACTTCATGTGGGATTATAGGTTGACTAGGCCTGAGAACTGTGCAAGTAAGTGTAAAATTTTAGTGTAGGAGTTGGAGCAATGAACGAGACTGTAGAAAAGTATTTACGCGAGTATCAAACTGTCGCAAAAGAGAGGATTAAGGATGCTTTATTGGAGTCTTCCTATTCTTTTGCGACTCGCTTCTTCAAACGGGAAAATTTGGAAAAAGCAACGTGGAAAGATTTTCAGGAACTAGGAAGCAACACTTTTTGCTATACAAAAATGCCATTGGCAGGGAAAAAAGCTTTTGGCAATCCGAATCATCCGATTGAAAAATACAGAAGCACCTTTTTGTATCTTTTTTATGGGGAAGAACCTACGGATCAACGTAAAGCAGAAGGGATCCAAGAACGGCTCTACGAAGTAATAAAAAACGAGAAGTATAAGCTTCAATATTTAGGTGCCTCTTTCTATAGTGAGATTCTTTTCTTTGTATTTCCTGACCATTTCGCACTATGGAACCAACGATCTAGATGGGCACTTGAGTTTTTAGGCGAAGAAGTGTCATTTTCAAAAGGAAGCACCTTTGCTGAGAAAATGGAACAATTCTATTCACAACTTCAACCATTGCGAGAAGCCTATCTACAAGTTTTTGAAAAACCTATACGCTATCCTCTTAGCATTGAACTTGACCAATTCTTGTGCTATTTGTATGATCAGTACAAAGATTCAGTCGTTACAAAAAAGGTATATAAATATGCTGTATCGGGTACATCTTTACCTTGGGATGAATTCATCCAAGAAGGTGTGATTGATTATGCATGGGAAGAAATGGGCGATCTTCGTGACTATGGTTCTGTAAGCGCCATGAAAGAGAGAATTCAAGAGCTATATCCACTACGTCCTAGCGGGAAAACCAGAAAAGGTGGTGAAAGCAACATCCTTCACTTTTGGAAATCTCAAATTGGTGATATTGTTATAGCTACCAGTAAGGAAAACACGATACGGGCTATTGGGGTGATTGCAAGTAAATATGAGTTTGATACCAACAGAGATGAACGAAACCACGTGAAAAAAGTGAAATGGTTTATTACCGACCCACTAACGATTGAAGGGATTAAAGTGCCTCCTGGAGACTTCAACACAATTCGCCATTATGACAAAATAAAAGAGGAGTATATCAAACAAAAGCCAAAACTGAAGCAGGTTTTTGATGCCTTAGAAAACTATCAAGCTGGTGAAACGCGATACTGGTGGCTTAATGCAAATCCTAAGATATGGGATATTGCAGAAGCAAATGTGGGAGATCAGATCACTTATTCCACCCACAACGAGACTGGTGCTAAAAGACGTATTTATGAGCATTTTCAGGAAATAAAGCCGGGGGATATTGTGATTGGATATATTACTACCCCAGAGCTTCGAACTGATTCTGAGCTTGTTGTCGTTGACACTGTCCAAAAAAATGGAGAAACCGAAGAAATTGTGTTGGAAAAAACCGAAGTGTTTGACAATATTCTGACGTGGAATCAGTTTATTAATCATCCAGTTTTAAAGAACAGCGAACCAGCCAAAAACAACCAAGGAACTCTATTTTCATTAACAGACGAACAGTATGATACGCTACGGGACATACTGGATGAAGTAAGACCTGCTACAATTGATACATACACAATGCAGACATTTTTATCAAATGCTTTTTTGGATCGTCTCCAAGTAGAAAAAATGTTGACCATGCTAGAGAAGAAAAAGAATATAGTGTTGCAAGGCCCTCCAGGTGTTGGTAAAACGTATTTAGCAAAGCGATTGGCGTATCTGTTGATGGGCGAGAAAAACGATAGTCATATTTGTATGGTGCAGTTTCATCCTTCGTATAGCTACGAGGATTTTGTACAAGGATACAGGCCCTCTTCAGACAAGAGTTTTCAATTGACCGATGGTGTATTGTACAAGTTTTGCAAAAAAGCTGGGCAATTTCCAGAGGAAAAGTTTTTCTTTGTTATTGATGAGATGAACCGGGGCAATATCAGCAAGATTTTTGGGGAACTGTTTATGCTGATTGAACACGACAAGCGAGGGAAGAAATTTGCAATCCCACTAACGTATTCTGCAAGTGACGAAGATACGTTTCATATTCCTCCCAATGTTTATCTGATTGGAACCATGAATACGGCGGACCGTTCGATTGCCTTGGTGGACTACGCCCTGCGAAGACGTTTTGCGTTTGTTACACTTCGTCCTGCTTTTGACCATCCGACATTTTCTCAATTTTTGCGTGAACATGGTATCTCTGATGCTATGATTGCTCACATACGATCTGTTATGGAACGATTGAACAAAGATATTGCCGAGGATACCCACAATTTAGGAAAGGGTTTTTGTGTTGGACATAGCTTTTTTTGCCCTTCTGAAAACAAAACCCAGATGGAAGAAGATTGGTATCAAAGTGTTATGGAATATGAGATTCTACCACTTCTAGAAGAATATTGGATTGATGACGAAGGTAGTTTGGATAAATGGCGCGATGAGTTGCATGAGTTGCTATGATTCCCATACAAAACCTTTATTTCATGCTATGTTATGCCTGGGATGTTCTTCCAGAAAAAGGTTTAGCCTATGTTGGACACGAGGATAATCTCGATATTTTAAATTTGTTTGCCATGGTGATGACTCGAGGTTTTTTCTTGCTTCGAAAGCGAGGATTGTACCGAGGGTATGTAGAGGTTTCCAACGATACTCGACAAATTCGAGGGAAAATTGGTTTTCAAGAATCCTTGCAGAAACTTTTACACGAACAAGGAAAAATGCACTGCAGTTTTGACGAATTAACATACAATGTGCTTGCTAATCAAATACTAAAAGCAACTTTTCAATTGCTGTATCGATACAAAGATCTTGATCCCAAACGCCGCGAAGGATTATCCGAATGTTTGCAAACGCTTCAATTTGTGGATTCAGTTCCTCTGTCCCCTAGTTTGTATTCAAAAGTTCTTCTTCCTGGCAGTCAAAGAGTGTACAAATTTCTTCTTCGCATCAGCCAGTTCATTGTGGAGAATCAGTTGATCAATCAAGAACAGGGAACTGCTCAGTTTGCAACCTTTGATAATGAAAAGAAAATGAATGATTTGTTTGAGAAGTTTCTGCGTAATTTTTATCGGTGGGAATTGCGAGAGAATGGACGCAAGGTAAAGATAAGGAAAAGACAAATTCGATGGCTTTTTGACGAGGGATCTACTCATGTCCCCATTATGGAAACGGACCTTTTGTTTCAATACCAAGGAAAACACTTCATTATTGACGCCAAGTACTATCAAGATATGATGGTTAGTCGTGGAAAACGTAGCACAAAAGAGAAAGAAGCACCGTTGTCAACTGAACTACCTGATGGCGAATTGAGAACTACTGAATGGCAATGCAAAACCGAAAAAGTCCAGCCAGCATATCATCCAAAAGTCCGTTCAGAGCACTTATACCAGGTCTTCTCCTATATCAAGAATTGGGAGCACCATCAAAAGAACATCGACAATCTAGAGCCTGATATTCATGGAATGCTCATTTATCCTGTAGCAGAAGGCAAACAAACCTTTCGCGAAACCTATTCATTCGATCATCACCAGCTGACAGTTGCTTCCATCAACCTATATCAAGCTACCAAGGACATCAAACGAGATTTGCTATCACTTGTGGAAGGATTTGACTTTGGTTAAGGAGATGGATGTATGCGGTATTTGTCAAGATAGTTGTCGCCTTTTTTCATTATCATTCATCTTTTTCTCTTTTAAATGATTTAATGCAACCTGGGGAACGCAATCCCCAATTTGGTAGACTAGCTGGAAGCATAACCTTACTTCTTGATGCGGGAAAAGGATTTCTGTTCCCTAAAAACAGAATGAATCCTATGAAAACTCAAAACGCATCCTAGGTTGAAGATTCGATTTAAAGCAATATTTGATTGTAGAATCAGTGGAGTTGGGTGTCTAGGAGTTTGACCTTTCCCTGAAACATTTCAGATCGATAGTATAGTTTTCGTTGATCAGGTTGAATGCCAAAGTATTGAGATCGAATTTCTAGATCGGGAAACGGGGGTTCAGGTGGACGATTTTTTTCCAGGTAAAAGGTTAGAAATACCGTGTCTTTATGCCAAAACCAATCTATAAGATGAGTTTCATAAGGACTTTCTGGGGAAGTCCAAATTGCTATTTCCTCTTTTGTCTTAGTTTTAAAATGGAATCTGGACATTGTCCATGTGTTGTTCAATCGGGTAGCATAGTACAGCATTTGCCCATCAGGAGAATAGAAAAAAGGAAATAGATTGCTATAGTGATTCTCCATTAAAGTGTATACTTTGGTAAGCGTATGATTGTGGAGATGAAATTCATAGAGTGTTGGTTGATAGTGAAGCCTGGAGCTACTAGTAATTCCTAAGAAGGCAATTCTTGAACCATCGGGTGAAAAGATTGCTCCGTATGTCTCTTCAAAGTTCTGTGGCAAAATTTCGGTCAGATCTTCGAATGCACCATTTTCTAATTGAGCAATGACAAACTGTCTATCGTTCCATCCCGTAGAAGCAGTGGAACTCACGAATTGATTTGCAACCGGTGACCATTGGATATCAATTCCAGAACCGATGAAGGGATGAATTTCATTTCCAAT
>DAIMET010000075.1:0-4954 GCA_036725105.1 Calditrichota bacterium | reverse complement strand
GAAAATGGTATTGTATGGAAGATATGGAGTGACTTCTATGATATTCAAAAACCATAAATTTGAGGTGAAATGATATGAATAAAACATCGTGGATTGTTCTATTGTGTGGAGTGTTTATTTGTGGATTTTTCTCATGTTACTTAATTCAGTATTCTATAAATATGAACACCAAGACTTCAGAAAAATTAACTAGAAATGAAATACCCTATACGTCCTTGGCATTCAAAGTCCAAATTGTTGATCATAACCATGATACTGTCGGTGTTGGATACATTCCCATGTTCAAAATCAATGAACTACAGTCCAAAAAAAGTGAGTTTAGTACTTCTATCCCAACCGTTGAAGTTGAACTGATTACAGACATTCCTATTGAAAATGAGTTTGACAAATATTTCAATTTTTGCCTACAACTTATACCTTGGAGAGATGACAAAAAGAATGCAGTGTTTATTCCATGAGGATTTCTGCAACCATAGGTGTTCCAAAACACGTCTCAAGATTCAATGATAAAATTGCTGAACAGTTACATCTGAGTCCTTTTAATGGTAATTTGAATGATTCTATTGCATTTCTGAAGATCTTCGATACCGGAGGAATGTTTCACAAGATTCTCTGTTTTGGTCTGCTAAAAGAATAGTTATGATTGTCATCAAGAACCAGAGGGAAGGATCTTATCCTTCCCTCTGGTACACAAACAAAGGGGTGTTATTTGGATCAAACTGTTCATCAGTGCGACTTTGATACTGTTGAAAGAAAGATTTTCACTTCATGCCAGATCAATTGCTTTATAGGAAAAGACTACTGTCTTTATGGGATTGATATTCCTTTTCAATTTGATGGACAAGATGGTACCATGACTGCTACTGATGGAGTTAATAAATGAGATAGATGCCCTGATGTATTCGGTTTATCCGAAAGGAGCAATATATAAAATGTGTAAAAAAATAATGTTGTGCAAAATAGTAATTTTTACAACGGTTCTTTTCCTTACAGGATGCAATTTGCAATCCTCTTCTATGAATTTTGGGAATACCAATGGAAATTTGAACAATGGAGGATGCTTAGTAAGTAATGGTACTTATGTGTTTGTTGTAAACCCTACACAAGAATATGGAATTACCCGCATGAACCTAGATGGAACGGATCCTACGCAAGTTTCGTCCAGCAATGGCTATTGGATGAATTTGTACAAAAATCAACTATACTACATTCAAGACACCGATCAATGCATCTATCGGATGAATCTGGATGGGTCTTCCTGTACCAAAATTTCTACTACCAAAGCTTCCCATATGATGCTTGCCCACGATATGATTTTCTTTCTTAATGTCGAAGATGACTTTTCGATCTATCGAATGAAACTGGATGGTACCAAGGCAACAAAAATCAGTGAAGAGAGAGCTGAACGTATGAATATTACAGATACTCATATATACTATCTTAATCCCCAGGATCGTTTTTATATCTATAAAATGAACTTAGATGGAACGAACAGTCATTGCATTCTTGAGCAATCATGTCGTTTGCTAGTAGCAACCACAGATTATCTTTTTTTTACTCCGTATGAAGAACTAGATAAAGGTAGTATAAAACCAACAGGTATTCACCGAATCACTCTTACCAACCCTCAAGAAGAAATTACCTTACAGAATGAAGGAGGAATGAGTGGATTCAGTGTAGAAGGTGACGAATTCTACTATATAGATGATACCCAATCTTATGCTGGTCCCATCATCAAAAGCTCACTAGATGGAAAAAATCCCAGCATCATTTTAAAAGGTCATTGTGCACTGCCCGAAGTAGCCGGTAATTGGATCCTTCTTGTGAAAACAATCTTTTACCTTGGTTATCCAGAAGATAAAGACCATTTTGGTGATTTTGAAGGTACAATTGTAATGCTTTTCAATCAGGAAAGTAAGGAGTGGATATCGATCGAAGAACCCTTGTATGCGAACTAACAATAATCAGGCTGGTACATAAATCGTTCGAAGTAAGCTAAGTTGATTGATAGTTTCCAAATGTAAATGCTTCTAACCCCAGAAAGGAGTTAAATAGCTATTCTTTGGGCAAACAAAAATGTATATTGCTACACTAGCTTTAGCACTAGGAAAGGATGAATAAAATGAAGCTTAACAGAGATAAATGGATAATTTGTTTACCAGTGATCGTTATTGCTTTAATAGGAGTTAAAAAATGAATTTTAAAAAACATTTGTTACCCATTCTTTATTTTTTTTGTCTGTGTTCGATTGTGTTAACTATCAGTTTAACAGCTTGTACGCCACTGAACACTCAAACAAACCATCAGAAAAACCATGGATTGGTAGAAGTATGTGTTTCTTCTCAAATAGCTCCCCAAAAAACACCATTTCTTTTACAAAAATTGTCTCAAGAATCCCCTGCAATTGACACAATATCGTATGATTGTATTTCTTTGACTTCCAGCCAATCTTCTTTTACACCGTTTACCTATGGTTATCAACACTATGAAAAAGTATATGAATCCATGAGTATCCAAAAAGAAGGGTTCCCCAGAACCATTTATCAAAGAGAATCCAACATTCTTGGGATTCCTAAGGATGCAGATGGCAATGTAGATTGGGAGTCGTGGGTGGAAGAAGCAAAGGAAATTATGGCAGAAGTGGATGTTCCGCAGAGTATTAGAATTGATTCTTTTTCCGTATCAATCGATAAAGGAATGATACAAGGAAATTGTACACTTTCTTTGACAGGTGATTGGTCACAGGATGATCTACAAAACCTACGGTATAGTCTCTTTCTAAAAGCTGACCGTATCTATCTTTATGAATTTAATGATGAAAAATGTTTTGCAGAGAACCTGGCATACGACCTTGTTCCTTTAAAAGGAGATATCAAAGAAGAATACGATGGAATTGGATTTCCTTTGTTTTCCTCTTCTAGAGAATTGCCAACCAAGGAAAATCCTTCTATCACTTTATCTAGTGAACCGTTTACCATTCCTTTTATTGAAGGTTTTACAGAAGAACAGCAACCCAAATGGAGCCTCCACTTGATTTTGAATGACGGAACAGACATGAGTAAAAATCTGTATTCTTGGAGCTTCCCTATTGAGATCGTAGGAGAATCGTGAGAAATTTTTTCCATGTAGTAAGAAGGATTTGAGTTAATGAAATCTTTATCAGTCACTCTTACGGGTGCATTTTCATATACGGGTCGATATATTGGGCAAGAACTATTAAGAAGAAAGATTCCTTTTCAATCCTTGACCAATCACACCAGACCTTCTGTATATTCTTCTTCTTCCATACCTGTGGTTCCGCTGCAATTTCAAGATGCATCCTTACTCATTTCTGCTTTACAGAAGAGCACAATTCTAATCAATACGTATTGGATTCGGTATCCCGCAAAAGGGGTCATGCATGAAACTGCAGTACAGAATATTGGGTTTTTGGTGCAATGTGCAAAACAAGCAGGAATTCAAAAAATCATTCACATAAGTGTTTCCAATCCTTCTCCAGATAGTCAACTGTCGTATTTTAAAGGAAAAGCAGAAGCAGAAGAAATCATTCAGAAAATCGGTATTCCTTTTACTATTCTCCGGCCTACTTTGGTATTCGGCAAAGAAGATGTTTTACTTCACAACATTGCTTGGCTTTTGCGACATTTTCCTTTTTTTGTTTTTCCGTCTCCATCAACTTGCTTGATACAACCTATTTCAGCAGAAGAGGTGGGCTATTTTGCTGTTGAATCTATTCATTCCCATACAAACCAAATACTTGATTTGGCAGGTCCTGAAATTGTTTCTATGAAGGAGATGGTACAACAAATAGGACGTGCTTGTGGTTATCCAAGGCCGATATATTCGACATCGCTGGGAATAACCATGGCAGCCGTAAAAATTCTGAATGCGTTTTTGCAAGATCGAATCATTACCGAAGAAGAAATTCTTGGTTTGCTAAAGAATCATTTAGTATCTTCTCAACCTCCATTAGGGCGTGCTTCATTTTCAGATTGGCTTATGCAAGAGGGTTCTTCATTGTCTACTCACTATATAAATGACTACAAGCGTTTTTTCTCCTAGAATTGATTGGGAATTACGATAGGTTTTCTATCTCTTGATGTGTTCGATTACTCAAAAGGAGTAAATGTTTGGATTTACACAAAATATGGATAGATCTGCATCTTGAAGGATAGAAGTTGATTAAGTTTTGGTACTTTTTCATAACTAGTTCAGCATTATGCCATCAACAATAGATGGCTTAAATATGGTACATTCTTCTGTTTTCAAGCTTTTGTTTTATCAGTTAACTTTCATTATGGTCATGCTGGATGCTTTCATCTGAACTAACTTTTCGCTTATTAGTCTCTTTAATAGGAGCTTTGGGGTACATTGTTTTCATGTGGTGTTTTGCCCTTTTATTATGAGGCTTTGTAAGGGTTTGGTTTACAAAATAATAGATTTCCTTATTGCATGGAAAAAAGTAGAAAAAAAGTATTTTTCATTTTCTTTCACTTTTTTTTTATTTTTTTTTCTCTGCAAACCTTCATAAAAAGTAGTGTTATTTTTTTTGAAAAAAAATCTTAAGAATTTCTTAAGAATTACACACTATTTTTTCTATTGCTTTTTGAGAAAATTATAGTAATGAAATTTAAATTTTTGTTTTTGAAGGAAATCAACTTTCTTTTGGAGGAATAAAAGCTTTTCTAGAAGGCTCTTTGTCCGGTAAAAGAAAGAAGAATGATTTCAGAAAGGAAGGTTCTATGAAGAACCAGCAAAAGTGGAGTAGTTATACGTTTACAAGGGTTTGGGATGCAAGTCGAAAAAACAATGCATCCGTTTTTTATCACTACTTTTTTAATTGCGGAGGATTTGAATGTTTTTAAAGAAAGGTAATTGTATTCAATTGAATTGTTCTCATCATGTTGTTCGTTCTATTCTTACCGTTGTTATTACGTTATCGTTGTTCACAGCT
>DAIMET010000074.1:0-5101 GCA_036725105.1 Calditrichota bacterium | reverse complement strand
CACTACTGAACGAGGAAAAAAAATAAAAGTTGGGGTTACTCCCCGAAAGTTTCACCCCATGTTGTAAGTTTGTTTTGCGAACTAAACACACAACATGGGCAAAAATACAGAAATTAAATTTGTCGGACAGCCGATTTTCAAACAAGTTATCGGGCTACTTGACAAAGTAAGCATAAGTAGTATTGTTAAAAAGCATAATGCAGACTATTACTACAAGGCCTTTAAAGCCAAAACACAGCTAATAACTATGCTATTTGGCATCATGAGCCGGTGCGACTCGATGACCGAGATATGCGAGGGACTGCGGGCACTAGGGGGTAAGCTTAACCATCTTGGGCTTGATAAAGCCCCAGCCAAAAGCACGGCATGCGATGGCCTACGTAACCGCGACAACAGGTTCTTTGAAAACGTTTACTTTAGTTTGGTACACCACTACCAAAGTTTTTTATCGGACAGCCGGACCTTTGGCCTGACATTCAAGGAGGTTCTACTGATCGATTCCACCACCATCAGGCTGTTTAGCGACATTCTCAAAGGTGTGGGTCGTAACCCTAAGCACGATGGCAAGAAGAAAGGGGGACTGAAAGTCCATATGCTCATCGATGCAGTACAGTCGGTTGGACGGTTCATAAAGATCACGGCAGCCAAAGTGCACGACAAGAACTTTCTGAAGGAGCTCGAACTTGTATCGCACAGCATGGTGGTATTCGACAGGGCTTACAACTACTACCACCAGTTTGCCCTCTGGACGACGAAAAACGTGTTCTTTGTTACCCGCATGAAGAGAAATGCTGTTTACACGGTGATTGAAGTGCTTCGGGAGCATAGTAAAGAACCAGGGAAAGCCATGGTTTTGCGGGAAGAGATCATCGAGCTGGAGTACACACCCGAAGACCCAAGCGGGAAGAAGGCCAAGGAAAAGCAAACGCTCCGGTTGAAAAGGGTATGCTATCAGGACGAAAGGAATCGATACTACGAGTTTCTGTCCAATAGCATGGAATCAACAGCCGAGGAGATAGCGTTTCTGTACAAGAAGCGCTGGGGAATAGAGCTGCTGTTCAAAAAGATGAAGCAGAACTTCCAGCTGCATTACTTCTATGGCGAAAACGAAAACGCCATCCGCACACAGGTTTGGTGTACGCTTATCGCCCAGCTTTTATTGACGGTAATACAAAAAATGGCACAAACTAAAAAAGCGTTCTCGGTTATTGCTTCCTTAATAAGGATACACCTCATTAGCCTTTTGGATGTGTTTGAATTGCTAAGAAGTACAAACCGTAATTATTTGAAACAATCAGGTTCTCCGCCTATTGATAATCAGTACAGGCTGGTCTTTACATAGGGGGTGACTTTTGAAAACAAAAACTCAACAACTGATTATCAGGTAGTTTGAGTTGTAATATGCTCAATTTGCAGATTAGTCGGATAATAGTGATTATCTACATACGCTAATTCATTGATTAAGATTACTCCTTCAAAAGGTACTTCTGCTAAAATAAAAGTATGTATTTTATTTTCTGGAGAAAAGAAAATAATTTTACTATCTTCTGCAAAAGTTCTTGCAATAAAACTATCATTTTCTTTCTCATAGATTATAGTATCTATATAATCTGGTTCTTTCTCACATGCTACAACTGTTACTAACAGGAGCATAATAAATAGTAGTTTTTTCATAGCTTTATTTTTTAAAGTTACACTTCAATAAATGATTTATTTAAACTTCCATTCTTTCCAAACATCCCTTGCATCGAAACTTACGCTGGTTTTGGGGTCTTGAGCCTTGCTGTTAACCCTTAAACTTTCAACTGAAACGAATTTGGAGAGATAGGCATCGAGAGAACCATAATCAATATCTCCATTTGTTTGCTGAAGTTTTTTCAAAAGGAAATAGGTAAACATACCATGCTTCTTTTCCTTGAAAGGGAGCGCCGATTGGTCGTCGCTGGTTGCAGAAAAAACTACCAGATTTCCTTTTATCACTTCTTCTTTGGGTCGAACTTTTACTGCTCGAGCAGCAAGAAGTCCGGCTTCCCTACCTCCTCCGGAAAAGCAGGCATCGAGAAATACGGTTACCCTTTCTGCCTCTGATTCGGAGAGTTTTTTGTAAACATCAGAGAGTTTAACCGCTGCCTGAAGGTAGCTGGCAGAAACGTCAACCGGCATAAGGTAAGGTTCTCTAGTTACTTCATCGGGGAAACCATGTCCTGCATAGTAGAAGTACAAATCTGTAACATTTCCAATCCTTTGTACTATTTGGGTAACCAAATCAATCTTCTGGTTCATTTCTGCCGATGTAGCGTTTGTAACCATGAATACATTCCTCTCTTCCAACCCTAGTGTTTTGATGCAGTAACTCTTGAAAACTTCAGCGTCCCTTACCGCAAATGCAACGTTGGATTCTGACCCCAAACCACTCTGACGGCTAGAATAGTCCTCGTTACCAATGATAATGGCAAACTTATTTGGAAAGGATTCCATGCTCTGAGGGATGTTAACATCCACATCGGAAACGCTTGGTATGCTCTCTATTTCAAGTTGCTTTGGTATGTCTGGTTTCTGATTATCGAATGCATTGTGAATGGTGAATTTCACGGTTATTCTTCTGTACTCCGCGCCCAACTCATTGTGAACAACCGCGTAGTGTGAGAAGGTATTTTTAGTGAACTGCAAAGGCTCCACGAATGTTTCTATGAATTGGCGGACACCATATGTTCTTAAAAATGCAAGCTGCTGGTTAGTGGTGATACCTGTTTCTTGGGTAATCGTAACATTCTCAAGGTTATTATTAACAAAATAGCTTATTCCGTTAATATCCCCAAAAGCATCATCGTATGGGATTGAGTTGCTAATGGGAGTTCCATCGGTTGAACCAGTAATCTTTATGCTTACCCGTGTATCGGGAAGCAGAAACTCCTGAAGGTCATTCTCGAGGGTTTGCTTAAGAATCTGACAAGTTATTTTTGCTGCATTTGAGTTCACTAACCTATACTTGCCTGCGGGGTAGTCGTCGGTTTGGTTCTCAATGGAAGCCTTTATAACACGATACCCATACTCAATTTGAAGGTTCAACTCTTCTTCTCCCAGCTCATTCTTTTCCTGTACCACACTAGTTACAACTGTTGTTTCTACATTCTCAGATATTTGATTGTTTGTGAGCATTTTACCCATGTACTTATTAAGCTCATGCTTTAGAATTGAATCCTTTTTCGCTACATTAAGTTCAATCTCCTTAGGTATTATGGGTTTGGGATCCTGAACAATCACTCTTTCAACCAGGCTACTCTCTTTAACCGGGGGACTATATTCACCAAAAATGTGACCAACAAACGAGTATAAATCATCAACATTATTGAATGAAATATGGTTGGATTTTAAATACAGAGAAGCTTTTATTTGTTTTATTTCATCTAGAGTGGAAAGAAACTTTTTCTCATCAATAACTTTCTTAAATCGCTTTCCATTAAAAAAGTAGAGAACTGGCTTTGCTTCGCAAATAATAGTAGTTATCTCAGATTCTTTTTTTGATTCGTACAACATAGTAACACTTCCTGTTGGAAACTTACTCTTTATGTCAGTAAACCCTTCTGGGTCGTCCCCTCTTTTGTAAATACATACTGA
Organism: Calditrichota bacterium; assembly: GCA_036725105.1. GTDB lineage: Bacteria > Caldisericota > Caldisericia > UBA6126 > UBA6126 > JAGLCW01. The sequence continues at coordinate 1,483 of DAIMET010000074.1, read as the reverse complement.
TTCGTATGAAATATAATAATTTGTACTTGAAGGTTGAATCCTTTCAAGGATAGCCCCTTTTTTGGTTAGTATAAAAGATTTTCCCTTTACATGAATACTATCCGGAGGTGGACTATAATCAATTGTAGAATAATCGTTTTCACCTTCCTTAAACACTAACCTTTCATAAATCATATTATAGTTAATGCTTTTTTTAAACTCGTAATTATTAAAGATTAGAGTTGCTTGTTCTGGTTCTTGGAACAACATCACAAAGTCTTCTTTTATGAAATCGTCCAAATTATATATTGCATTTGGAGAGTGTTTAAGTTTAATTGTATCTTTAATTGGATACTTTATGATATCAGTTTTCTTAATGAATGATTCTAAGGAATCCTTGTCTCCAATAACTTCAATTTTGGTTTTTTCCCTAGTCTGACAAAGAGTAGTATTACAAGCAAGTAGGCATAAAAAACCTATAAAAAATACTTCTAAGGCTGTTTTTTCTTTCATTTATATACTTGCTTAGTTTAGAATGAATTCTTTTCCATAGAATTCTCGAATTGAAATAATGCAATCATTCAACTGCCATTTTTTGTCAACAGGATAATGAGTAAGAATAATACTATCGGGATTTGCAAAAATGTATTGCTCTCGAATTTTCTTAACAAACCTTGGTTTTCTACCTTTTTTTTCCAAAAATCCGCTTGCCCAAGTTGCATCAACAATTTTCCAACGGTTTTCAAGGTAAACTGCATTCCACAAGTGATTAGGTGTGTCGAAAGGTTTTCCACTATATTCATATCCTTTAACAAATCCTCTAATAACCTCACATTCAATATCTGCCCAGTAGCACATATCACAAAGTAACTCGGAGTAACCCTGACACATAGTTTTTCTTGTTTCCAATGTATTCTCCACATCAGTGTAGGTCAAATCTCCGCTTAATAACTTGTCAGTATCATATTCAATATTCTTTGCAATCCAGTAAACAAAAAGTTTTACAAGGTCAGCGCTATCCTTTGTTATCGTTTGAAAATATTCAACTGCATTAAACGTATCACTTCCTTCAGGACTTGGAGCTTGGCTTGCATAGTAAAGTAGTGAATCGTGAGGTAAATTTTGAGCACAACAAACAGAAGGAACGCCCATTGAAAAGCCCAATATAACCAAAAGAATGTGTCTCCAGTTTTTGTATTTCATTTCTATTGGTTCCTTATTTTTAGTTTCTGTATTGTATACAATAAAACCAATACAATAGTTTTTTGGAAAGGCAATTGAACTATATGAAAGGCAGTCTTAGTTAATTCTTTTCGAAAAATTACTGATTAACCAAATATAAGAAAAACTTTAACAACAATTGAGGTATTCGTTGCTGTTTTGTAGCAGGAATTTATTTTCTTTTACAATTGAATTAGTGCTTTATTTAACCTTTGATTATTTCAATACCCATTGAATAATCAATAAAAATCTCTATATTTGCGACCGATTTTACACGACCAAA
>DAIMET010000073.1:0-5272 GCA_036725105.1 Calditrichota bacterium | reverse complement strand
GCAATATGAAGTGGAACGTTTAACTGCTGTGCATACACCACGCTAAGGGTTGTTGTAGCAGCTTTCATAGCACCATACATATGAACAGGTTGCAATGCCATGGTTTCAGTGAGTGGTTTGCAACCATGATCGCCATATTCATGAGAACTCCCTGCAATCACAAGCTTTTTTGCTTCGTATCTGGCACAAAAAGATATCATATTCAGTGTGAAAGCAATCCCGCCGTCAACAAGATTATTCTCGTTTTCAGCTGCAGACAATGTGCTGGGAGATGCTAAATGATATACACAATCAAACTGAGGAATGTCTTCTCCTGTTGAAGTGAACTGTAAAGTTCCTTTTCGTAGAGAATCTACGTCTACGTATTTTACATCATGCAAACCTATATTTCGCCAATTCTCAAGAGCTGATCCTTTTCGTTGGGCAACATACACTTCTGCTTGGTTTTGAAAAGAGCGGGTTAAATGAGATCCAATAAAGCCTGATGCACCAGTGATAAGGATTTTTTCTTTTTTCATGTTAAATGCCAGTGTTTAATCCCAGTTTTTCCAGGCTGCACGGCCAGTTTCCCATTCCTGTTCAAGAAGCTGTTTATCCCGCAGGGTATCCATGCATTGCCAGTATCCTTTGTGAGGAAAAACCATCAATTGTTTTTCTTCTACAAGTTTTTCCAAAGGATCTCTTTCCCATATGGTTTGATCATCTTGAATAAAAGAAAACACTGAAGGTTCCAGGACAAAATAGCCCCCATTGATCCATGTATTTTCTTCCATTGGTTTTTCACGAAATTGGTGTACTAAGCCAGTGGAATCACATTGTATCAATCCAAAACGGCTTGGTGGTTGCACGGCGGTCATCGTTGCTTTTCTCCCATGTTTCTGATGAAACGCAACCAGAGAAGAAATATCGACATCCGATAAACCATCGCAATAGGTAAGCATAAAAGGATGATCTCCAACATATTTCTGTACTCTTTTCACACGGCCCCCAGTGTATGAGTCTAACCCAGTATCGACCAATGTGATATTCCATTTTTCGGAAAAAGTCTCATGAACTTCCATTGAGTTGTCTCCAAGATGGAGCGTAACATCGGAATGACGAAGGAAATATTGATGGAAGAATTCTTTGATTTTGTCACCTTTGTAACCAAGGCAGACAATAAAATCTACATAGCCAAAGCCAGCATAATTTTTCATGATATGCCAGATAATAGGCATCGGACCAATGTCAATGAGTGGTTTCGGTTTGTTCTCCGTTTCTTCGCTTAAACGTGTACCATAACCACCTGCCAGAAGAACTACTTTCATGGTTCATCTCCCAGTTTGTTTTCTCCCATTGTAGAAGAAATTTTTTTCTATCAGTACCTGCAGAGAATCCTCCCATTTTTCCAGTATTTGTAATCACTCGATGACAGGGTATCAGTATGGGCATTGGATTTTTTCTCATGCAGTTTCCAATAAATCTGGCACCATTTTCAATGTATACCATTTGTGCTAAGTCTTGATAGGACACAACGTGCCCATAAGGAACAATGGAAACAAATCGATACACTTTTTGCTCTATGGGTGTTCCAAAAGTTTTCAAGGGGAGCTTAAAGTAGCACCTAGTTCCTTGAAAATATTCTTTTATCTGTTTACATGCTTCCATGAGAAGGGGATAGTTTCGCAACTTATCAACCTCTTCGCTCTGAAGAGATTCTTTTAAGTACAGTGAAGAAAATAAATCATCTTTTTCTGGTTCAATAAAAGTCAAAGATTGGATTTCTTCTGTAGTAGCCTGTATTAAAAGATCCCCAATTGGAGTACTTAATGTAGCAGAATTAATTTTCAAACTTAGAGTATCCCTTATCGGTCACCCGAACCAGTGCTCTAAAGTCTTGATTTTTGCTAAGAAGTTCAATGTAACCCAAATCGGAAAGAAATCGCAAGTGAAAACGGAGGGTTTCTTCATCAAGAGATAAAGCTTCCATCAACTCTTTTCCACTTACGATTTGAAAGGGATGTTCTTTGTGAACATCCTTCAAAAATTTCATCAAATCGGACCGGGTATCCATCCTAAGGTCCATATAAACCTTTACGCTTTTTGCACCTTATTTGCTTTTAGGCATTTTGTGCATACCTTCATCGATTTAATACCCCCATTGGGGAGTTTTACTTTGACACATTGCAAATTTGGCAATGATCTTTTTTTGGTCTTACGGTTGGAGTGGGAAACATTATTCCCTACCAAAGGTCCTTTTCCACATACATCACATTTTCTAGACATATCAAACCTCATCAAATTAGTTTCAATTGAAATCATAGTAATTATATGAACGAAGAACAATCCGTCAAATGAATACAATGAACAACATCTATACTGTGAAAGTATAATAGTAATGTTGCATTTGAAAGAAGTCTTTTTACTATGGATAGTTCGGCTGGGTTTTATTGATTTCGCAGAGATTTCATGAAAAATCAACCATCCGTACAATATGTAAGGAATAGATATGACAGAAAGTATCGTCTTATTTTTTAAGAATTTTTATCAGATGTTTGTAGATATGAGTTTATACATGGTGATTGGTTTGCTTTTGGTGGGCTTCCTTCACCAAGTCCTATCCGAAGACTGGATTCCGAAACATTTAGGAAAAAAGGGATTCGCCTCTATATTCAAAGCTTCTGTTTTTGGAGTACCTCTTCCTATATGTTCATGTGGGGTAATTCCTTTCGCTGTTTTTTTAAAAAAAAGTGGTGCATCCATTGGAGCAATCATTTCATTTTTGATTTCTACACCACAAACGGGTGTTGATAGCATTATTGCAACCTATGGCATGATGGGTCCTGTTTTTGCTATTTTTCGTCCCTTGGCAGCATTTATTTCTGGTATTGCAGGTGGTGGACTCATCGAGGCAGCTTCCAATGCATGGAATTTAGATATTCCCTCTAATTCTGCTCCTGTAAAATGTAGTCATTGCCATTCTAAAAAGGAAGAAGACGATTTTGGACATCCTCGTGCAGAAATGCTATCAGAAGAACCAGATAAATCTACAAACGTTTTTTCTTTTATACGAAATATATTCACCTATGCTTTTCAAGAAATGGTTCAAGATATTGCCCTGTCATTCCTAATAGGTGTCGCAATAGCGGCTTTCATCACTACCATCATACCCCCCAACTTTTTTTCAAACACTATGGTGGGAAACAGTCTGGTATCGGGGATTGTTATGATTCTTGTTGGACTACCCATGTATATTTGTTCTACATCTTCTATTCCAATTGCAATTTCTTTGATCATTGCAGGAATTAATCCCGGAGCTGCTTTTGTATTCCTTTTTGTCGGTCCAGCTACCAATGTAGCCACCATTGCAACTCTACAAAAAGCTCTGGGGAAAAAAGTGATTGTTCTGTATCTGTGCGTTCTTGTTTTCATGGCTTTAGCACTAGGCTTTCTATTGGATTGGATATTTGAATTAGTTGGGGTGAATATTTCGCAGTTCCTTCTTGAAAAACATACTCACATGATACAATCTCCTTATCATATTGCCATCGCTATCTTCTTTATGCTTGTGTTAATATGGAATTTATGGAGACGATTTACTAGTAAGTAGTTTTTCCTCGATTTGTTTTAGTATAAAGGCTAACTTATCATCCCATGATGCTGCTTTAGCAATCTGAAGTCTTGTTTCTTTCTTCTGAATTTCCTTTTCTTCTAACGCTTTTTGTACCATTTGTATGCCTTCTTCGTGAGTATGATACAGGTATGCAATATGATTGTATTGCTCTAATTGGTGAATTGGAATCGAGACACAGGGTTTGCCCATGGCACAATACTCGAAGAATTTCAGGGGACTGATGTGTAGGGTTAAATTGTTTTGCAAAAAAGGGATAAGACAAACATCAAAAGTCCCAATCCAGGAAGGAACCTCGTTTGGAGGGATAGATCCTGGGAAATGAATACGGGGATGATTAGAAAACTGCGCAGTGAAGGCAGAAGAAGATGGTCCCGCAAGAACAATATGAACATCTGGAAAGGCTTTAGCGAGAACAAGTATGAAATCAACATCGAACCATTCTTTTAATGCGCCCATGTACCCTATAACAGGATGAGGAATATCCTTCAGAAATGCAGGAGATTGTCCATTCCAGGATTGATAAAGAGAGTATTCTACTCCATTGGGAACCAGAAATACATTTTTTCCATATGATTCTAATTTTTCGACTAGTGCATCGGTTGTAGCAAAGACTAGATCGGAAGATTGTACCAATTCTTTTTCCAGTGCATCTACAAACGTTGCACTGCGAAGACCAGGATATGCGGAGTGATCGTCAACACAATCATATACCACAGTAGCCTGTGGACACATGGAAGCAAGAGCAGGATAATCTACTAAATAGAACCAGACAATGTCGGGGTTGAAACCGTGAGTTTCAAGAATTCGTTTCATATACTTCAAAATTTTAGATTGGTTCCTTCTATGAATAAATGCACTGCGGAGACCAAAAGGGAAAATGGTGGGAAGCGAAGCAATCGTTAGATCGATAGAACTATCTATTTCATGCTTTTGTTCTTTATTTTTCCCATGAAGCATTACAGAAAGATATGTTGAAGGTGGTTCAATGTATAAAACTCGATTGGATTTACTTAACAACGATGCAATTCTTTGTTTTCGAGTGGGCAATTCGTGATACTGCATTGTTGAAACAATGACAATATCTTTATTTTGTATCATCCACTTCCCCTAATCGAATTGCCAGTGCTACAAAAAAGCAGAAGATGACTGACAAGGGAACGATTTCCCATAAATTTTCAGTATACATGTTTAAAAATAGAGCTATTGCACCTGTTATTACTCCAGCAATCAAACTCCTGTCTTTCGATGATGCATCTCGAAAACTCATGAAAAGAAGTCTCATTAGGAAAATGAGCATGAAGAGAAATCCAAGAAATCCTAACGTACCATAGTTGGAAAGGATTTGAAGATAATAGTTGTCGGTATACAGTCCTGCATATTCTTGAAATCGGTATGCAACAGCTCCCCCATAACTACCCGGTCCCTGACCTAGAAATGGCTTTTGCTGTACAAGATCAAGCGCTAATGACCATCGATAAGTTCTCCCACCTTCTGCACTTTTTAGTTGATATTGCTCAGAGAAAAGTGTTGAAAACCTTTGCTGGATTGGCGGTACAAAAACAAGGATACAAATCATGGCAATAAAGACAAAGACTACATAGCTACCCTTTTTCATCATGATAAAAAATACACATAAAGCAGGTATAAATGCTAGCCATG